>DATKFG010000028.1:0-25287 GCA_035511515.1 Burkholderiaceae bacterium
AACAAAAGATCACTCATACCCTCCCCCCCCTGCTTCGCCGGGCGTAGCCCGGCTTCGCAGGGCGAGCCCTCCCCTCTCCCGCTTGCGCGGGCGAGGGGCGATACAGCGTGCCGTGCGAGTGCCTGCGCGCTAGCGGGACCCGGTCGCCCCTCGCCCGCGCAAGCGGGAGAGGGGAGGGCTCGCCCTGCGAAGCCGGGCTACGCCCGGCGAAGCAGGGGGGTGAGGGTATGAGTGATCTTTTGTTGCGGCTGCGCACGCCTCCGGCGTTCCGGCTGGACCTGTCGCCGTTGACGCCGGAGCGTCTGGCTGGCCAGTCGGCCGACGCGGTCGCGCGCGTGCCGCTTGCGTGCGGGCGCCGCCGCGTGCCGGTGGGCGAATGGTTCGATGTGCGCGGCAGCGCCGGGGGTTCCATCCTGATCGAGGGCGACTGCGCGCGCATGGACCGGATCGGAGCCGGCATGCAGGACGGCCAGATCCGGATCGAGGGCGACGCGGGGGCCTACCTGGGACTGGGCATGCAGGGCGGCCGCATCGAAGTCAGCGGAAGCGTCGACGCCTATGCGGCCTGCGGGCTGAGCGCCGGCCTGGTGCGCATCGGCGGCGATGCCGGCGACTACCTGGGCGCGGCGTTGCCCGGCGAGCACCGCGGCATGCGCGGCGGGGTGGTGATCGTCGCCGGGCGCCTGGGCGATCGCGCCGGCGACCACATGCGACGCGGATTGATCCTGGCCGAGGGCTCGTGCGGGGATTACTGCGCCTCGCGCATGCAGGGCGGCACGATTGCGACACTGGGCGCCTGCGGCGCACGGCCCGGCTTCGCCATGCGGCGCGGCACGCTGCTGTTTGCCGGGCCGGCGCCGTCGCCCGGGCCAACCTTCAACGACGGCGGCGAGCTGCCGTTCGGGTTCCTGGTGCTGCTGGCGCGGTCCTGGAAGGAGCTGCCGTCGCGCTTCGCGGCGCTGACCCGGACGTCGATCCGCGTGCGGCGCTGGGTCGGTGACCTGGCATTCGGCGGACAGGGCGAGCTGATCCACTGGCCCGCTTAGCGGACCGCGTCGTCCGCAAAGCGCGTGATCAGCCGGCGGTACAGCAGACCGACCAGCGCGAGGAAGACAACAACGCCGCCCAGCAGGGCCGGCGTCGCAAACCAGTCCCCCACCAGCGCCAAGGGCTCGCTGGTACCCGAGCCCGCCACCACGCCGGCGTAGAGCACCCCGAACAGGCTCTCGCCCACGATCAGCCCGGTCGCCATCAGCACGCCCATCCGCTTGGCGAAAGCGGCACGGGCGGTGCGCGCGGCCCAGCGGTCGTAGTAGCGGCCGGTCACCGCGCCGAGCACCAGGGCCAGGCTGACGCCCATCGGCAGGTAGATACCGAGACCGACCGCGAGCGGCGCAAGCCGCATTTTCTCGGCCCGCCCCAGTGCCACATCGAGCGCAATCAGCATCACGCCGGCCGCCACGCCAAATTCGAGCATCCGCATGTTCAGGCTGCCGCCCAGCACGCCCTGCGCCAACGCGGAGATCAGCGCCGCCTGCGGCGCCGGCAGCGCGTTCGACCTGGCGCCGGCGGCAGCGGCAAACCCGTAGGCGGTGTTCAGCAGATCCAGGACTGGCGGAACGACCAGCGATCCGAACACGACTCCGGCGAGCAACGCCGCCTGCTGCCGCCACGGGGTGGCCCCCACCAGCCGGCCCGTATTCAGATCCTGCAGGTTGTCATTTGCAATGGTCGCGATACCGAAGACGATCGCGGTGGCGAACAGCGCGTACGCGATCATCGCCTGGGACTGACCGGGCGCCGAGGGGCTGCCAACCACCGCCAGCAGCATCAGCCCGGCCGTCAGAACCGCCAGAATGCCCAGGCCTGAAACCGGACTGGAGGACGATCCGACCAGGCCGGCCATGTAGCCGCACACCGCCGCAGTCACGACGCCGGCCACTACGATGTAGACGAGCGTCGCGGCGATCAGCGGCACGGCGTGCTCTGCCAACGGGCCGCCTGCGATGAACTGCCGCAGCAACAGCGCGGTCAGCGCCAGCGTTGCCAGCACTCCGGCGCCGACGATGCCGACCGGCAGGTCGCGCTCGATCAGCGGCAGCGCGTGGCCGCCGGCGCTTCGCAAAACGGAGGCTCTGATCGCGGAGCGCAGGCCCGCGATGATCGGGCCAAGGATCGTCCCAAACGTCCACAGCGCCGCCACGCCGATCACACCGGCTCCGAAGAAGCGCACGTCGCTGCGAAAGACCGACAGCGCCACCTGCTCCGCGGAGCCCGGCAGATCCGACATCGCGGTCAGAATCGGCAACAGGACCCACCAGCCGATCGCGATGCCGAGCAGGATCGCCAGGCCCACCGACAGGCCCACCAGGTGGCCCGCGCCGATCATCGCCAGCGACAGGCTGGCCGAGACCCCGGTCGCTCCTGCACCGGTGCGGAAGTAGATGGCCGCCTCGTCGACCAGCAGCCGGGTCTTGCTCAGCGCCGCAAACGCGGCCGACGCCACGGAATTGACGATCAGGACATTCAGACCCAGGCGGCTTTCCGCATCACCCGTGCGCGAGTCGGTGCCGACGCGAAGCACCTCGGCCGCGGCGACCCCTTCGGGATACGGCAGGTCGGTGTCGACGACCAGCGCCCGCCGCAGCGGCACCGAGAACATCACGCCGAGGATTCCTCCCAGCGCCGTGATCGCGAAGGTCGTCCAGAAGGGAAAGCCCTGCCACCAGCCTACGATGATCAGGCCCGGCAGCACGAAGATGATCGATGCCAGCGTGCCGGCGGCGCTCGCCACCGTCTGCACGATGTTGTTCTCATAGATGCTGGAGGACCTGAACAGGCGCAGAACCGCCATCGAAATGACAGCCGCCGGAATCGACGTGGCGAACGTCAGACCGATCTTCAGCCCCATGTAGACATTGGCGGCCGTGAAGGCGAACGTGATCAGGCCGCCGAGCAGGATCCCGCGCAGCGTCAGCTCGGGCAGGCCGTGATCGTCGGACGAGGACTGGTTCAAGGCGGACTCACTAGAATGGAATCGATGGACGCGGCAGTGCAAGCCTACCAGCCGCCTTCGAAGGGATGGTGAAAATGTCTCGACCATGGGCACCGCTGGCGGCGGTCATCGTCTTGTTCGCGGCCAGCGCTTCGGCGCGGGCCGCCGTCGAGCGCGTGGAGGTTCTGGAGCGGGTGCCGTTTGCACCCGGAACGAGCTTCGGCGAAGCGGGCGCATACGAAAAGATCCGCGCCATCGCCCATTTCGCGCTGGACCCGGCGGCACCGGCCAACGCCGGCATCGTCGATCTGAAGCGCGCACCCCGCGATGGCCGCGGCCGGGTCACCTTCGCGAGCGAGTTCGTGCTGCTGCGGCCCGTCAAGGTTCAAACCTCCACGCTGATCTACGACGTCAACAACCGCGGCCGCATTGCCATCCTCGGCCAGCTCAACGGCCGCAGCCCCGCCAACAACGACCCGACCACTGCTGCCGATGCCGGAGATGGCTTCCTGATGCGCCACGGCTTCACGCTGTTGTTCTCGGCCTGGACGTGGGACGCCGTGCCGCCGTCGGCCGGCGCGAAACCGCTGATCTTCGCCCCTCCCGTCGCGAAAGGCCCGGGTGGGGCTGCGATCACGGGTCCGGTGGAAAACGAGTTCATCGTCAGTGCGCCAACCGATCTGACCACCTACGCCGGGTTGCTCGGCCTGACCTACGAGCCGGCCGTGTCCAACGACACCTTGGCGGTGCTGACCGCGCGGGCCCGCCCGGAAGACGCCCGCCAGCCGATCGCCCGGTCCCGTTGGCGCCTGCTCGCGCCTGAACGGGCGGGCGGGCCGGGGCGCGTGCAACTGGATGGGGGATTTCAGCCGGGAACGATCTACGAGCTCACCTACACCACCCAAGATCCCTACGTGACCGGCGCCGGCCTGGCCGGCATTCGCGATCTGCTGGCCTATTTCCGCGACCACCCATTCGAGGGTGCGCCGGCGCCGCCAAGGGTCTTGATCTTCGGCATCAGCCAGTCCGGGCGGGTGATCGGTCGAATGCTGCACGATGGCCTCGACGTGGATGAGACCGGAAAATTGGCCTTCGATGGCGCCTACCTGCAGGTGCCGGGCGCCGGCAGCTCGGCCGGCTTCAACAGCCGCTTCGCGCAGCCCACGCGTCACCCGTCGATGCTCGAGGAGCACGACTACCCCACCGACGAATTCCCCTTCACCACGGCACCGACTCGCGACCCCGTCACGGCAAGCACCGCGTCGCTGCTGGACCACGCCCGCGACGCGCGGGGACGGTTGCCGAAGTTGATCATCGCCAATACGTCCACCGAGTACTGGAACCGGGGCGCGTCGCTGATCACCACCACGGCGGATGGCGCCCGGGACGTGGCGCCGGCGGACAACGTGCGCATCTACGGCTTCATGGGCGCACAGCACTACGTGGGCCGCTCGCGCACGCGCGCTCCCTACGTGAACTGCGTCAGCACCACCGACCATTATTTGCCGATGCGGGCGCTGATCCTGGCGCTCGAACGCTGGGCCGGGGTGGGCCAGGCGCCGCCGTCCAGTGCCTACCCTCAACTGAGCGACGGCACGCTGGTCACGGTGGCCGCCTACCGCGCCGCCTTTCCGAAGGGCATGGGGCTTTCACCGCCCGAACAGAACCTGCGGGAGCCGCGCCTGGATTTCGGCCCGCGCTTTCGCGCAGAAGGCGTTGCCAGCCGTGTTCCGCCGCAGCACGGCCCCGCGTACGAGACGCGCGTGCCGGCTCCGGACGCCGATGGCAATGACCGCGGCGGCGTGCGGCTGGTGGAGCTTGAAGTCCCCCTGGGGACACATACCGGTTGGAACGGGCGCGCGCCTGAAACGGGCTTTGCCTGGGCCACGGCGCGGTGGGACGGCAGCTTTGTTCCCTTCGCCCGCACCGCGGCCGAGCAGCAGGCCGCGGGCGATCCGCGCCCGAGCCTTGAAGAGCGCTACCCGAGGCGTGAGGATTTCATCGCCAGGGTGCGCACGGCGGCGGGCCAGCAGGTCGCCGCGGGCTTCCTCTTGCGGGAAGACGAGGAACGGGCCGTGTCCGAGAGCCTCGGGCTGTACGACCGAATCCTGGCGCACGATCCGGACGACCGGGGCTGCGGATACCTGTTCGGCGAGTGATCAGCGGGGCGCCGTGACCAGCGCCCTATTTGGGCGCACCGGCGGATTGGAACGTCAGCGTTTCGTCGACCACGGCCTCATCGTTGGGCGAGCCGCTCGCGGCCGGAACGAAGCCCCGCATCTGATAGACGCGGCCGGGGATCTTCTCGCAAATTGTGAACACATACTGCTTGCTGGCCAGCTGCTCGAAGCGCGCGCGATTAGGGTCGGCGTCATACGGCACAATCGTGATCTGCGAGGCCTGCAAACTGCGGCCGTCGAAGCGGATGTCGACATTCTTGACCTGCGCCGATTCGGCCAGCGCCTGGCGAATCCTCTGCCGGAAGTGGTTCGGCTGGCCGCCGGTCAGGCGCGACATTTCGCGGATTTCGCGCTCCAGGTAGAACAGCAGCACCGGATTGCCCTCGACATGCTCGACATCCGGATACTTGATCTGCTTGGCCCCGGAGAAAAACCGGGCGGCGCCCTTCTTGCTGCCGTCCGGCTCGCCCGTGATGTCGATATCGACCGTGTCCGAAAAGCCCTTTTCAAGCGTCCCGCTCTTGCGAAACGCATAGCGCAGCCGGCTCGGCGGCTGCACTTCCTGCAGTTGGGGCGTCATGAACAGCAGCGTCTCGGCCGGCGAGACGGGCACCGGATCGGCGCGCGCCGCGCCCACCGCCAAGAAAAGCGCGGCCCCCGCGATGCGGGCGGCGCACCGCGCACGCCGGCGCAGGTTCGCAGGGCAAAGCGTGCGAGCGCCCACTGCGCGACCGTGCTGCATCGTGAGGGGCCTCAGTTGGCAGCCGAAATCGGCTTACCCTGGTCGTCCAGCAACGGCACTCCGTACGACAGCAAAATGGCGTCGATTTCCTTCTGATTGCTCGCGATCAGGGCCGCGACACGGTCCCGCCATTCCTTTTCCCCGAAGCGCACGCCCATCGCGATCTTGAAGTCGTACTGGATGTCCTGACTGGGCGGAAACGGCACCGCGGACATGCCGGGCGGCTTGGCGTGCCTGGCGAAGTAGCCCGCGATCGGCCCCCAGGCGAACGCGATGTCGAAGTGGCCCGCGGCCAGCTCCTTCTCGACCAACTCGCCCGGGTACGCTTCCGGATCGCCGGACTGCGGAGGAATCGCTTCCGATTGCTCAAACAGATTGTTCTTCAGCAGCCAGTCGGTCGGCGGGGTGCGCGCCACCAGCCCGAAGCGCAGTTTTTTCAGCCGAGCCGGATCGATCTTCAGCAGGTCGTCCGGCGTATGGATGTCGTCCAGCCCCTTGCCCTTTGGGATCACCATCGCCCAGGTCGAGTGGTAATAGGCCGGCGTCGTCATCGTCAGCTCGTAGCCGACCGGAACCCCGATCACCAGATCGCACTTGAAGCGGTCCTGGTCCGGATCGCGGGCCTTCAGCGTGTTGCGGATGAATCCCATTCGCTGCGGAAACCACGTGTACTCCAGCTTCCAGCCGAGCTGTCGCGCCAGCAGCTCGGCGATCTTGTTCTCGTATCCGTCGCCATTGCGGTTCGACAGCGGCATGTTGTTCGGATCGGCGCACACGCGCAGCACGTTGCCGCCCGCGGGCGGGGACTGGGCGCGCGCGCCGGCCGCGACCGCCAGCACGAGCGCGGAGGCGACCGCAAGGATCCGGCGGCGAGGTCGGCTCTGTCCTGTCATTGGATCTCTTTCAGGTGGCCGGTCGGAATCGCCCCATCGGAACGTCCCTTCAGGAACGCGTACAGGTTGTCGATGTTGTCGACGACGGTCTTCACCTCGCCAAAGTTCGGCATGCCCTTGTCGATTCGCCCCTCGAGGATGCATTTGTTGAAATCCTCCCGGGCCATCGTCTTCAGGTCGTCAACCAGCGACGGGCCGACCAGACCCTCCTGGTTCGCGCCGTGGCAGCGCTCGCAGGCCATCGCGCGCCACGTGCGCCACCCGTTCATCGTGTGGGAGTCGACGTGGTTGCCATCGACCACGCGGTATAACGGCGCAGCGCCGTCGGCTGCGGGTGCCGCCGGGGCAGGCGCAGCCGGGGTTGCGGCGGGCGGCTGCGCCGGCGTCGCCGGCGCGGCTGCAGCCGGGACGGTCGCAGCGGGCGCGGACGGCGGATTGGCGTTGGCGGCACCGGCTGGCTGATCTGGCGCGACGGTGGGCGGCGTGTCTTGCGCAGCGACCAGACTGGCGCTTTGCGCCAGCACGGCGACAACGAGGCTCGCAATGCCCACTCGAGGCAAAACTCTCATTGGATCCCTCTTCTTTAAGATACTAGCTCGGCGTACGGTCTGTGCGGCCCAGAGTTTGCTGCACCGCAGAATCACCTCCCGTCATACCGACCGGACATCAGCATCCGATAGTCCGGCCCGACCGGAACCCCGTTCCGACGTGCCGCGATGGCGGCGTCGCGAGATTTCGGAGCGCGGCGCTCGATCGAAACACCGACCTTTAAGCCATCTCCGAGAACGCCCGTTTTGACGATGGTCACACGCACCCACGGCGAACCGAATTCGTCGAGCACGATGCGAGCGATCGCTTCGGACATTTCCTCCAGAAGACCGAATCTCACACGGGCGAGCTCGCCTCGAACGCGCTCCGACACCGCCTTGTAGTCGATCGTGTCGGCCACGTTGCCGGACCTGAAGGCCCGTTTGCCAGGCACGCCGAACTCGAGATCGATTTCGACCGGACGCGAGGAGATTCGTTCGTCCGGGTAAATGCCGATCATCGCCTGCAGGCGCAGGCCGCTCACAAAGATCTTGTCCATGTCGGTGCCAATCGGTCAGGATCCAACGCGAATGCGCCCGGCCGGGCGCGCTAAAAAAAGCGCGCGAGCCAGGCTCGCGCGCTCGGATCGAGAATCTACTACGCGAACGTTACTGTTGCGGCAGCACGAACACCGTCAGCTGGCCGCCCAGCTCGGTGTACTTGGCCAGTTCCTTGTAGCCGCCGACCGCGCCCAGACCATCCGTGTCCTTCTCCAGCCCGGCGGCCATGCCGATGCCGGCCCAGCCACCGATCCCGGACAGCACACCGATGTACTGGCGGCCCTTGTAGGTCCAGGTGTTCACGTTGCCGATGATGCCCGACGGCGTCTTGAACTTGTACAGCTCTTTGTTGACGTCGGTGGCGTCGACGCACTTCAGGTAGCCCTCGAGCGTGCCGTAGCAGGCGATGCCGCCGTCGGTCGTCAGCACGCCGCTCCATACCGAGAATTTCTCGGGGTGCGACTTGACGATCTTGCCGGTGCCGGCATCCCACTCGATCAGCGACCCCATGCTGCCTGGCAACGAGTTCACGGGCGTTGTCGGCCCCGGGAACATCGTCAGCGTGGCGCCCACATAGGGCTGGCCGGCGGTGTATTCGACCTTGAACGGCTCGTAGGTCATGCACACGTGGTTGGTCGGCACATAGAAGTGACCGGTCTGCGGGTCGAACGACGCCGGCTGCTCGTCCTTCGTGCCCAGAGCGGCCGGGCAGACATCCTTGGTCGTCACGTCAACGCCGTTGTGCTCGGTCGAGTACTTCGGAACGCCCATCGGACGGCCCGTCTTCATGTCGACGCCCGTGGCCCAGTTCACGGCCGGGTCGAACTTCTCGGCGACCAGCAGCTGCCCGGTGGTGCGATCCAGCGTGTAGCCGAAGCCGTTGCGGTCGAAGTGCACCACCGCCTTGGTCGGCTTGCCGTGCACCGGGATGTCGGCCAGGATCATCTCGTTGATGCCGTCGAAGTCCCACTCGTCGTGCGGCGTCATCTGGTAGACCCACTTGACCGAACCGGTGTCGACATCGCGAGACCAGACCGTCATGGACCATTTGTTGTCGCCAGGACGCTGCACCGGGTTCCACGTGGACGGGTTGCCCGAGCCGTAGAACATCGCGTTCAGCTGCGGATCATAGCCATACCAGCCCCACGTCGTGCCCCCGCCGATCTTCCACTGGTCGCCCTGCCAGGTCTTCAGCGACGAATCGGCCCCAACCGGCACCATCTTGCCGTCCGAGTAGGTCATCGTCTTGGCCGGGTCCATCAGCATGTCCGAATCCGGACCCATGCTGTAGCCCTTCCAGACCTGCTTGCCGGTGTTGATGTCGTACGCCGCGATGTAGCCGCGAACGCCGAACTCGCCGCCCGAGATGCCGGTCATCACTTTGTCTTTCATGATGAACGGAGCGTTGGTGTTGGTTGCGCCAACCTTCGGATCGCCGTTCTTGACCGACCAGATCACCTTGCCGCTCTTGGCGTCGAGCGCGACCAGCGTGGTGTCAGCCTGCTGCAGGAAGATCTTGCCTTCCGCGTAGGCCAGGCCCCGGTTGACGGTGTCGCAGCACATCACCGGAATCACCGACGGATCCTGCTTCGGCTCGTACTTCCACTTGATCGTCTGGTCGTCCAGGTTGATTGCGAACACCTTGTTCGGGAACGCCGAGTGCACATACAGCGTATCGCCGATCACCAGAGGACCGCCCTCGTGGCCGCGCAGGACGCCCGTCGAGAAGGTCCACGCCACTTGCAGCTTGTGAACGTTGGTCTTGTTGATTTGAGTCAGCTTGCTATGGCGCGTTAGGGCGAAATCGCCCGACTGCGCCGCCCAGTTGTCCGGATTGGCTTCCAACTTCGCCAAGTCCGAATTCGCCACCGCGGTCCCTGCCAGTGCTGCGGCGGCGGCTCCGACTAAAAGAAAGCGTATTCCCCCATGCATGAGCGTCTCCTTACGTTTGCCCTCAAAGCCGCCGCAAGGTTCTCGCGAGCCGAGCGGCCGCCGCTGAACGCTGATTGCAGTATCCACCTGACGCCCTTTGAATCACCGGCGGCAAGACAAGGTCATGCGTCTTACCGGGATGAATTGTCCGTGCGTTTCGGTTTGCGTTGTTGGACAATCCGCGATCTGGCGCGGAAATTACAGCAAATCGCGCCGCTCTGGCAATCCCGCCCGCCACCTGCCAATCGTTCTTGAATGCTGTAGCGCAGCAAACAAAACCACGGTTGCCGCATGATGCCGGGCAGGTCAACGCGAATGGTCCGAAAACGTTGCCAACAACATGGCTGATATGTCAGCGCCGGTATACGCCTGGAAGGTTCGGAGCGGGACGGAACGAGCCACGCACCGAGAAGGAGCATCGCGATGAGCACGACGACGCCGAAGCCGCGTGAGACAGCCTACTCCGAGCAGCAGGTGGCGGAGCGACTCGCGGCCGAGCTGCCGCACTGGACCTATGAGAGCGGCTGGATTCGCCGCAAGTACCGCACCGAGAGCTGGAAGGGCACGCTGATGGTGGTCAACGCCGTTGGGCACCTGGCCGAAGCGGCCTGGCACCATCCGGATCTGGCCGTGTCGTACGCGTTCGTCATCGTTAAGCTGTGCACGCATACGGCCAAGGGTGTCACCGACAAGGACTTCGCTCTGGCGAAGAAAATTGAAGAAATGATTCAATGGCAGCCGGGTCTGGAAGGCGGACCGCTGGAAGGCACGCCGCGCGACGATCAGCGCTTCCGCTATATAAAGTACGACTGAATGCGCCGCACCCGGCGCTGGATGGCGGCCGGAACGCGGCGCCTGGGCCCGATCGCCAAAACGAGCAGCGCCAGTGCGATCGCTTCCAACGGCGCGCGCGCATCGACCGGCACGGGCAGGCGGCGGGTGGCGCGGCGGTCCTGCAGGATCTCACTCACCGCGGTTGCCGGCTTCAGGCGCACGTAACCCAGGCTGCTCAGGGCGGCGAGTTCGCGCAGGTGGTCCTGCTTGAGCGAGCTCAGGTGCTCGGTGCCGGCGGCCGGGGGCGAAGACTGCGGCCGCTGCGGTTCCCCCGATCCGGCCTGCGGCGCCGCTTGCATCACTTCCTCAGGGCCCCAGACGCCGATCGGCTGCCCGGTGGGGTCGTATTTCGGAATCGGCCGCAGTTCGTCGCCGCCGACGCCCACGACGAGCCCGTGCGGATCGGTGGCGTCGTCCGGGACGGCCGGCGCGTAGTCGCTGCGCAGCGGGGGCGCCTCGTGACCGTCCGTGAAAAACACCACCGCCGGACGCTCCGGCATCCGCGCGCTGATCCTGAGCGCCGAAAAAAGACCCTTGCTGATCTCGCTGCCGCCGGCCCATGCCATGGTGCCGTCGATCCGGTCCAGACTCCCTGACAGCTCGGCGTAATTGGCACACACCTCCACCGGCAGCAGCAGCACGTAGCTGCGGTACTCGGTAAACACGCCCCAGCCGACGCGGGCGCCGCACGGCAGCTGCGCCAGCGCGCGGTGCAGCCAGGCCTTGGCGAAGGCCAGCCGGCTCGCGGGCCGGCCATCGAGCAGCGCATCGAGCGTGTTCATGCTCTGCGTGATGTCCAGCACCACGATGCCGTCGAATACGCGGCGCGGCAACACGGGGCGGGGCGCCGCCAGCGCCGCTGCGATCAGCGCCACGACCGCCAGCAGTGCTGCCCGCACGGGCAGCGCGGAGAGCAGGCGGCGCAAGTCGTGCAGCAGGTTCACGGCAGCCCGAGCGTGAACGCCCGCATCGTGGTGACCGAGCGCTCGCCCGTCGGAATGGGCGGCGCGCCGGTGTCGTCGGGATCCGGATCCGGCGCCACCCGCAGCGCCAGCTCCAGGTTGAACTTGGCGTCCCACAGACCGGGATCCTGCTGCAATGCGCCGCGGTAACTTTCCTTGGCCAGTTCGAACAGCGGCAGCGCCGAGGCGTCGGCACCGCTTTGCCGCACCCGCAGCGCCTCGCGCAGGTACAGGTCGCCCAGGTCGTACAGCGCAACCAAGCGCAGCGGGCCGTGCGAGGCGTCGGCCGCCCGACGCAGCAGCGCGGCCGCCTCCGCGGTGCGTCCCACCTGCACCGGCTGGCGCGCTGCGGCAACCCACAGACGCGGATCGTCCCCGAGGGCAGCGGTGCGCGCCGATCGTTCCGGGCGGTCCGACAGGTGCGCCGCCAATTCCCGGTTCACGTGCTGCGCGCGCGCGAGTTGCCAGGATTCGACCGCCAGCGCGCACGCGATAGCGCAGCTCGCCACCCGCAGCGCGATGGGGCCGGCGCGCTTCAGGAAGCGGCTGGCCATGGCCTGATCGTCCACAGGTTGGCTGCCACCAGCACGAGTGCGGCCGCCAGCGCGGTCGCCAGCGGCCAGGCCCGCAGGTCGGAGCCCGCCTTCAGCACGCGCAGCTGCAGCGGCGCGCGCTCCAGGCGGCCCAGGTCCGCGATAGCGCGTTGCAGCGCGTCCGCATCTTCGGCTTCGTACACCCGGTACGGCGTGTCCAGGCTGCGGAAGAAGCGGTGCAGCGAGCGCTCCGGGATCGCGTCATCGGCGGGCGAGTCGCCCTGGCCGGCGACCGACAGGCCGGGACCGAAGCGTGACCGGATGTACAGCCAGTACAGCGCGATCCGGTTGCGCAGATAGGCATCGCGGATGCGTGCGCGGGTGACCGGATCGAGTTGCGCGCCACCGTCGGAAACCAGCACCACGACGCGTGAGCCGGAGTAGGGCCGGCCGTCGAAGTAGGAAGCCGCAGCCAGCAGCCCGAGCCCCACATCCGTATCTCCCAGCGCGCGGCTGGTGCCCGTGGCGCCGATTGCACCCTGGATCGCGTCCTGGCGCTGCGTGAACGGCAGCACCGGCAGCGGCAACGTGCTGAACAGCACGAGCCCGAACAGGTCGTCAGCGCGTTGCCGCGCGAACTGATCGATCAGGCGCTGCGAGACCTGCGCCTTGGTCGGACCGCTCAGGTCCAGCACCGCGTTGGACGGCTTGCCGAACGGCTGGTCCATGCTCAGGCTGCGGTCCAGCAAAACGACGATCTCGGCGCCCTGCACGACCGTGTCGACGGTGGTCTCGGGCGAGCGCGGCGCCGCCAGCGCCACCGCCAGCGCAGCGATCGCAAGGCTTGCGCTGGCGCGCACCACGCGGCCGACCCAACGCGACGGGCGGTCGACCGCGATCAGCGCCAGGGCCGGGTAGCTGCCCTGGGGCGGCTGTGTGCCGGGCAGCCATGGCAGAGCCGCGAGCGGCAACAGCCACAGCAGCGGCCGGTATTCGAAAGCGATCACCGGCGCCGCTCCAGCTCGGCCAGTTGCGCCGCCAGCGACAACAGGCGCGCGCGCGGCGGCGGCGCCGCTTCGCCGAAAAAGGCGGCGCGCGAGTCGGCCAGCAGCAACTGAACGGTCTGGCGCGCCGGCTCCAGCCATGGCTGCGCATCCAGCAACCCCTCCACGTTGTCCAGCGCCAGCGTCCGGCCGGCCGTTTCGTCGAGGGCCTGGTGCAGCCGACGCAGCGCGCCGTGCCGTGCGGCGGCATCGTCGCCCCGCAGCGGCGCGCGGCGCAGCGCGCGCCAGGCGCGCGCGAACGGCCCGGCCCGCCGCCACCCGAGCCTGCGGGCCAGCGCGGGCGCCAGCTGAGCCCCCGCCAGCGCCAGCAGCGCGGCGGCATATGCGAACACCCGCTGGCGCCGGCTGCGGGTATCGATCGGTGGCGGCTCCAGATCGGGTCGCAAATCGCTCGTCTGGATCACGTCGTCGGGGCCGAAATGCGCCACCGGCGACATCGTCACCGTGAACGGGCCGATCGACGCCTCGCTGGCGCGTCCGTCCGGCCCGATCACGCGCAGGCTCAGCGACGGCAGATTCTCCTGCGCTGGCTGCAGCGGCGCGTTCACGAGCTGGTAGACCAGCCGCACGCCGTCCGGCAGCGCAGTGGCTTCGCGCAGCGCAAACCAGCGGCCGTACCGTCCCGGCTTCGGCAGGCTGGCCGGATCCACCGTTGCGTCGCTGCCGCGCTCCACCACCACCCGGCGCACCAGCGCATCGCCGACGGTGTACCCGAAGGGTCGCGGCTCGACCGTCTGCAGCGGCAGCGCCGAGGCGGCGCCGCTTGCGAGCGCCAGCACGGCGGCCAGCGCCGCCCTCACCCCCTCCCCTTTCCGGCCTTCGGCCGAAAAGGGGAGAGGAAGAGAACGAGGGGGCTGGGCTGGCCCCCTCGTGCTCCCCCAGCCAATGTATGACTGGCGCGGGCGAGGGGCGATCAGGCGCCGCAAGTGCTCAGGCGTTCGCAGCTGGCAGGCGCGATCGCCCCTCGCCCGCGCAAGCGGGAGAGGGGCGGGGGTGAGGGCCTCAGTCCGCGCGGTCTTCGCCATGGAAGTAGGCGTTCATGGCCGATGCACTGAAGGCGCCATCGCAGAAGAACGCGCGCCAGCCGTAATCGGCGAATTGCCGGCGCAGCCCGCTGCGCCGCTGGGCGCCGGCGCGCGCCATCGCGTCAACCAGCGCCGGCCGGAACCAGATCGTGCGGCGCTCGGCGCTTTCCAGGTCCTGCAGCTCAGCCAGGCCGCGCCGGGGCCAGTTGTCGAATTCGTGCCGCGCCCACAGCACGACCGGCACCACGTCGCTGCCGGCAAGCGCCGCGCACGCGTCCTGCAGCACGGCCTCGGGCCAATGAAAATCGGACACCAGAAACACCAGGGCATCGCGCCGCCATCCGAATCGCCGCGCGGCGTCAACGATCGCTGCTGCGCCGGCTGCGCTCAGCTGCGCGCGGCGCAGCCGTTGCGCCAACTCGACCGTTGCGCCTCGGCTGCGCGTGGATGCCAGCATCCACTGCTCCCTCAGGACGCCGTCGGCACCGATGAAGGCGATCGCGTCGCCGGCCCGCCACGCCGACTGGCCCAGCGCGTCGACCAGGTCGGCCAGCGCGTCCACCTTGCGGGGCGCCTGGCCGAACGCCATCGAGGCCGACAGATCGGCCAGCACCATCAGCGTGACGCTGGAGCGCTGGCGCGGCAGCCGCACGATCCATTGGCCGAACGGGTCGCGCGCCGAAGCGTGCACGTCCAATCGGCGCACGTCCGGATAGGCCGACAGCGCCGCAAGTCCGTGCACCTCCAGTCCCGGGCCTGGCGCTCGCGAACGGTGTTGGCCAGGCCGCCCGTGCAGCGGGCGGCGCGCCAGCCTGTACTGAATATCCCGGCCCGCATCGGCGGCCCTGTCGCCGCTGGTCACGGCGTTGCCACCCGATCCAGGACGGCCGCCAGCAGCCGGGGCACGAGCTCGGCGCGGCGCAGCTCGAACACGGGGTCCAACGCCAGCCGGTGCGTCATCACTTCGTGCCACGGTTCGCGCAGGTCCTCGGGCACCAGGTAATCGCGCCCTTCCAGCCAGGCCCGCACGCGCGCCATCCGGATCAGCATCGACACGCCGCGCGGACTGGCCCCGGCCAGCAACATCCGCCCCACGTCGGCCCCTTCCAGGACCAGGCCATGGGCGGCCGGCCGGTTCAGCGTGTCCCACAGCGCCAGCGCGTAGCGGCGCAGCGCGCCGCTGGCGCGCACCGAACGCTGGATCGCCGCCGCGCTCTGGCGCAGCGTCCGGAAGTCGAGCAGTGCGCGCGGTACCCGCTCGAGCAACTGATCGGTGTCGTGGAACAGCGGCTCGCTGATCAGCTGCCAGCGAAGGGCTTCGTCGGCGGGGGCGTCGATCGACACTTCGATCATGAAGCGGTCGCGCGCCGCCACCGCGAGCTCGAACGTTTCTTCGCGTTCGACCCGGTTGCGGTCGGCAAACACGGTGACATACGGCAGCGCGCTGTCGCGGTTGAACGCGCGCACGCTGTGCTCGGCCATCACGCGCAGCAGCAGCGACTGCACCTGGGGCCGCGCGCGGTTGATCTCGTTGAAGAAGAAAACGGCCAGGTCCGCACCGTGATGCAGCAGCGGACCCGGCTCCACCCGGGGCCGGCCGTCGGCGTCGATGTAGGCGTGGTAGATCAGATCGTTGGGCATCAGGTCGACCGTGCCCTCGATCCGCTCGAAGCCGCCGCCGATGGCGCGCGCGAACGCGCGCAGCAGCGTGGTCTTGCCGACGCCCACGTTGCCCTCGAGCAACACGTGACCGCCGGCCAGCAGCGCCATCGTGGTCAGGCGGATCGCGCGCGCTTGTCCGACGACGGCCTGCGCGACGCCCGTTTCCAGCGCATGGGCGCGCTCGCGCCAGCGGTCGAAATCGCTCAGGTCGGTCATGGAGCGGGCTAGGATAACAACCCATCGCTGCTTGCGCTGCTGGAGCCGTCGAACATGCGTTTTGCACACGCCCTGCAGGCGTTGCTGGTGGCGCCGGCGCTGGCGGCCGGTTGCGCGCTCGCCGATCCGGCCACTGCGCTGCCGGTGAGCCAGATCGGCGAGGGCGCCTACGTGTTCTACGGCGCTCAGGAAGAAACGTCGGCCGCCAACCTGGGCGCGATCGCCAACGTTGGCTTCGTGATCGGCGAGCGCTGCGTCGCCGTCATCGATGCCGGCGGCTCCCCAGCCGAGGGCGCGCGGCTGCGCGCGGCGGTGCGGGCCGCCACCGACCGTCCGGTGTGCGCGGTGATCAACACGCACATGCACCCGGACCACGTGTACGGCGACAGCGCTTTCCTGCCCGACGGGCCCCAGTTCATCGGGCACGTGCACCTGGGGCCGGCGCTGGCGGCGCGCAGCGGCAGCTATGCGCGGGCGCTGCAGCGCGAGCTGGGCGAGCAGGGGCGCGATGCGCAGCTGGTGATGCCGACCCGCTCTGTGACGCCGGCTGAGCCGGTCGCGCTCGACCTGGGCGGCCGCACGCTGATGCTGCGGGCATGGCGCACCGCGCACACCGACAACGACTTGACGGTATACGACGAGCGCACCGGCACGCTGTGGGCGGGCGATCTGCTGTTCGCTGGCCGGATCCCGTCGCTGGACGGCAGCCTCACCGGTTGGCTGGCCGTGATGGACCAGATCGAGGCGATCAATCCGCAGCGCGTCATTCCGGGCCATGGGCCCTCCGACGACTGGCGTGCCGCCATGGCGGCGCAGCGGCGCTATCTGCTGGCCCTGGCCGACGGCACCCGCGCGGCGATCCGGGCCCGTCATACGATCAGCCAGGCGATGCAGGAGGTCGCGGGCGCCGAGCAGAGCCGCTGGCTGCTGTTCGACGGGTATCATCGACGCAACATCGCGGCCGCCTACGCGGAGCTCGAATGGGAACAGTGAAAATGAGCGCGAACGATCCGATCCGGCTGGCGGCGGCGCTGCTGCTTGCGCTGCTGGCCGGCGTGGCGGCCCGCTCGCAGGAAACGGAGACCGACACCTGGCGTAAAGTGCGCGCGGCGCAGTTTGCCGACCGCAGCTTCGAGCCGGGCGCCGATCAGGTCATCACGCTGGACGCTCCGAACCGCGCCGAGGATGCGGCCGTCGTGCCGATCCTGATCCACGCGGTGCAGGCGCAGCAGCCGCAGCGCTTCATCCGGAAGATCTATCTGGTGATCGACAAGAATCCCTCGCCCCTGGGGGCGGTGTTCACGCTGACACCCGACAGCGGGCGGGCCGACATCGAAACCCGGATCCGGATCGAAGATTACAGCTGGGTGCGGGCGATCGCCGAGACACAGGACGGCAAGCTGTATATGGCGACCCGGTACGTGAAGGCCTCGGGCGGCTGCTCGGCGCCGGCTGGCAAGGACATGGAGTCGGCGATGGCGCGGCTGGGCCGGATGAAATTCCGCACCGATTCCAGCGTTCAGCTGGGTCAGCCCAACCTGGCCGAGCTGATGATCAGCCACCCGAACGTGTCGGGGCTCGCGATGGACCAGGTCACGCGCCTGTACGCGCCGCCACGCTTCGTGCGCACGGTGCAGGTGAGCTACGCGGGCAAGACCGTGATGAGCGCCGATGTCGACTTCACGATCAGCGAGAACCCGAACTTCCGCTTCTACTTCACCCCGCGCTCCGACGGCGAGCTGAAGGCCGAAGTGGTCGACTCGAGCAACGCGACCTTCGAGACGTCGGTCGCGATCCGCAGCGGAGCCGCCGCCGGGTCCTGAGCGGCGCTCTCGGGTCTGGCAGGGCTTTGAGCAGCGCAGCGTTCAGGCTGGACCGAACCGCGCCGGGCGCGCTACTTGGGCACGTCGCACGACTTCTTGGCGTCGGCTTCGACCTCGCGGTAGCGCTTGGCGGCGTCGCGCCCTTCCGGCGAGTCGCGGAAGACGCCCATGCCTTCTCCCGGCATGTTCTGGTAGCGCGCGATCGTCGACGCGTTGACCCAGTCGTCGTAGGTGTACTTCTGCGCGATCGCGTCGATCGCGCATGAGCACTTGTAGACGTACACGCTCGAGCCGCCGTTGCGGTACATGCACTCGAGCACGTACTGCACCCGGTCGGTGGTCGGGTAGTCGTAGGCGAACGCTGCCGGAGCAGCGGCGGCTGCACAGGCAAACGCAACAACGGCGATCGAAACGCGCATCGACATGAATGGGCTCTCCCTGGATCGCCGCCCAGCCGGCGGGCAGCGTGTTCTGAACGCGATTATTGCGCACTTGCGATGCGGCCTGCGACGGGCGCTGGCGATCGCATGCGCGCTGACGGTGGCCGCGCCGGCATCGGCCGCCGACCGCTACGCGCCGCTGCGGCAAATCGCACCCGGCGTGTACGTGCAGCGCGGAGCCGACGAGGCCGCCTCGACCGCCAATGGCGGCGCGGTAGCCAACCTGGGCGTGCTGGTCGGGCCCAGCGGGGTGGTGGTCGTGAACACCGGCAGCAGCGCCGAGCACGGCGCGGCGCTGCTGGCCGCCGCGGCCCGCCTGACCGACCAGCCCGTCGTCCTGGCGATCGACACGCAGGCCAGTCCCGACCAGGTGCTGGGCAACTCGGCATTCACCCGTCGCGGCATCCCCGTGCTGGCGCACCGCGACACCGACGCCTTCATGCGCGAACACTGCGACGCCTGCGTGGCCGACGTGAAGGCCAAGGCCGATACCGATGCGCTGGCGGCGACCCGGGCCGTCTGGCCGACCCGGCTGATCGACGGCAGCCAGACCATCGATGCCGGTGGCCGCACGCTGCAGATCATCTATCTGGGCTGGACCCGGCAGCCCGGATGCGTGGCCGTGCTGGACCGGGCGAGCGGCGTGCTGTTCACCGGAGACATGGCCAGCTTCGGCGTGGTGCCGCAGACGCAGCTCGGCCAGCTGGCCAATTGGATCGACGCGCTGCGCGAACTGCAGGCGCTGGCACCCGCGATGGTGGTGCCGGGACACGGCGCGCCGGGGCCCGCGGCGCATCTTGCGCAGATGCGCGAATACCTGCACGCGCTGCTGCAGGAAACCCGCGCCGCGTACCTGCGCGGCGATGGCCTGATGGAAACGACCGAGCACCTCGACCTTGCGCCGTTCCGCGGCTGGGCGCTGTACGAGGCGCACCACCGGCGCAATGTGCACTTCACGTACCTGCAGATCGAGGAGCAGGACCTGAAGAAGTAGCGCGGTCCGCGACGCGCTCTCCACCCTCATCCTGGGGGTGGGGGTCGGGTCGCCCCGATGCGCAGTGGCCCGGCGGGACACCGCGACCGCACGTCGCGGCCGCAGGGCTGCGGATGCAGGTCGCGCGACAGGCAGATTCGAACCTCTTCGAGCTCATCACCGGTGCAGCGCAACGCCAGCGAGCGCGGGCTCATCGACGGGTTCTCCTTCACGAACGCCGCCACGATCTGCGGGGCCGTCAGCCTGCGCGGCCGGCTGCCGTCGAACTCGGACGGAATCGAAGGCCGCGCGACCGCGCGAATCAGCGTTATGAAGTAGTCGTGAGGCGACAAACCGCTGCACGAGCCGTGCACCACCCACTCGTGATGAATCAGCCGCTCATCGGGCATGGCCGCCTTGGCGCGTTCCACCGTGTCGGGATCGAGCACCTCGGTGGTGCCGCAATGTTCCGGACCGCCGCCGCCGGCGTAGTGCGGCCACAGGCCATGGACGACGAAGCCGCGCCGCTGGCTGCATTCGGGGTAATCGCCCGGATGCGATGCGCAGAAGGTCGGCGACCAGGACAGCGCCAGCACGTAGTCGTCGAACGACCCGGCGTCGGCCGCTTCGGGCAACGCACACGCGGGCGCGGCGGCGAGCAGCAGCGCGGCAGCCGCCCAGGCCAACGTGGCGGCGCCGAGCGCGCGCAGCGGATTCATCGCGCAGGTCCGGCCGGGGTCGGCGGCTCGACCCCGAGCAACTTGTGCACCTTGGTCGATGTGGTCGTGTACTGCAGGTGGATCGGCTTGTTCGGGAACACGTAGCGGGCGGCTCCGAAGGCGGCCAGAGCGGCCTCGTGGAAGCCCGACAGGATCAGCTTCTTCTTGCCCGGGTAACTGTTGATGTCGCCCACCGCGAATACGCCCGGGACGTTGGTCTCGAACCGTTCGGTGTCCACCGTGACCGCGCGCCGCTCGAGTTCCAGGCCCCATTCGGCGACCGGTCCCAGCCGCGGCGACAGTCCGAAAAACACCAGCAACGCGTCCAGCGGCACGCGCGAGACCGCCGCATCGTCGACACCCGTCACCTGCAGCGCGGTCAAGCGCCCGGCCGATTGCTCGAAGCCCGTGATCTGTCCGATCAGCAGGCGCATCCGGTCCTGGGCCGCCAGCTCGCGCATCCGGGCCACGTTGGACGGAGCGGCGCGAAACTCGTGCCGCCGATGCACCAGCACCAGGCTGTCGGCCGAATGCGCGGCGTCGCGCGCGAAATTCAGCGCCCAGTCGAGCGCCGAATCGCCACCGCCGGCGATCACCAGTCGCTGGGCGGCGAAATCGGTCGGGTCACGCACCCGGTAGAAGAGTTGCGAATTCTCGAAGTCCGATATGCCCTCGAGCCGCAGCCGCCGCGGCTCGAACGCACCCACCCCGGCGGCGATGATCACCGTGCGCGTCAGAAAGCGGGTGCCGCGCGAGGTCTGCAGCGCGAACCGACCGTCGTCCTGCCGCTGCAGCGTGCTGACCGTCTGTCCGAGGTGGAAAGTGGGGTGAAACGGGGCGATCTGTTGCAGCAGCGACTCGGTCAGCTCCCGCCCCGAACACACGGGAATGGCCGGAATGTCGTAGATCGGCTTGTCCGGATACAACTCCATGCACTGGCCGCCGACGCGCGGCAACGAATCGACCACCTGCGCCTTGATCTCGAGCAGACCCAGCTCGAACACCTGGAACAGGCCAACGGGTCCGGCCCCGATGACCACCGCCTCGGTCTGGATCGGCTCGGCGCCGGCGGCGTCCGTGCTCAGGGTCGTGGCGGTCTGGCTGGCCAGCGGGGAGGAATGGGCGGACATCGGCTCGGCGCGAAGGCGGGGTCGGCGATTCAATCGGTGGTGCAGTGTAAAGGCGGCGCGCCCGGCGTTCGGGACAGGCGCGCCGGGTCAGGCCGGTATCGCCGGCGCGAACTTGCTCCGGTGCATCGAGAAAAAACTGCGCACGTTGCGCACACCGGCGTGCGTGCTCAACACGCGGTGCGCGAAAGCGTGGTAGGCGGGCATGTCCGAAACGAAGACGACCAGCACGAAATCCGGCCCGGCCGATACCCGGTAACACTGTTGGACCACGGGCACGTCAGCCACCTGCTGCTCGAACTGCTCCAGCAGATCGGCCGATTGCCGCTCCAGTGTGACCTCGACGATGGCGGTCAGTCCCGCGGCCAGCGCCTGGGGCGACACGATCGCGATCTGGCGCTCGATCACGCCTTCCTGGACCAGCCGCCGCACGCGGCGAAGGCAGGTCGGGGCCGACACGTGAACGCGCCCGGCCAACTCCAGGTTCGTCAGCGCGCAATCCTGCTGCAGCATGTTCAGGATCCGGCGGTCGGTTTCGTCGAGCTCAATCATTTATTACATGTTTCATTATTCTATGTTTGTATTCAATTATATTTCATTACGTTGAGTGCTAGAAATGACGTTTTGGGAATATCCAAAAAACGAAAGTTAATTTCTCTAACATGCTACTACGATGCCTGGACCTTAATCCATCCGTGGGGGGCAATTTCCGTGTGTGGGATCGTCGGCGCGGTCGCGCAGAGGAACATTGTTCCGACTCTGGTCGAAGGTCTTCGGCGCCTCGAATACCGCGGCTATGACTCCTGCGGCGTCGCCGTCCACATGGACGGGGAACTGAAGCGACTGCGCAGCGTGTCGCGCATCGCCGAATTGAACCAGCAGGCCGAGTCTTTATCGTCCTTTCTCGGCATTGCCCATACGCGCTGGGCCACGCACGGCGCGCCGACGACCGCCAATGCGCACCCGCACGTGTCCGCCGGCCCCGGCGTGCCGAAAGGGGGTATCGCGCGCCGCGCTCGTATCGCGGTGGTGCACAACGGCATCATCGAAAACTACGAAGGGCTGCGCGAGGAACTGAAGGCGGCCGGATATTCGTTCGAAAGCCAGACCGACACCGAGGTGATCGCGCACCTGGTCGACCACCACTACCAGGGCGACCTGTTCGAGGCCGTGCAGGCCGCCGTCCGGCGGCTGCAGGGCGCGTACGCGATTGCCGTGTTCTGCCGCGAAGAGCCGCACCGGGTGATCGGTGCGCGCTCGGGCAGCCCCCTGGTGGTCGGCGTCGGTGGCAACGAGAACTTCCTGGCGTCGGACGCGCTGGCGCTGGCGGGCGTGACCGATCGGTTCATCTACCTGGAAGAAGGCGACATCGCCGACCTGCAGCTCGGCCGAGTGTGGATGGTCGATCGCAACGGCCGCCCGGTCGAGCGTCCGGTGCGGACGCTGAACGCGTTTTCGAACGCGGCTGAGCTCGGCCCTTACCGGCATTTCATGCAGAAGGAGATCTTCGAGCAGCCCAAGGCGATCGCCGACACGCTGGACCAGGCGATCGCGCTGGACCCGCTGCTGTTCGGCGAAGGCGCTGACGACGTACTGGCCGACATCGACCGCGTGTTGATCCTGGCCTGCGGGACCAGCTACTACGCCGCCTGCGTGGCGCGTTACTGGATCGAATCAATCGCCGGCGTTCCGGTGGAGGTCGAGATCGCCAGCGAGTACCGCTACCGGATTTCAGTGCCGGATCCGGCCACCCTGGTCATCGTGGTGTCTCAGTCCGGCGAGACCGCCGACACGCTGGCGGCCCTGAGGCACGCCCGATCGCTCAAGATGAGCAGCACGCTGGCCGTGTGCAACGTCGCCACCAGCGCGATGGTGCGCGAGACGCGCCTGCAGTTCCTGACGCGCGCCGGCACCGAGATCGGCGTGGCATCGACCAAGGCCTTCACGACCCAGCTGGTTGCGCTCTATCTGCTGGCCACGACGCTGGCCAAGATCAAGGGCCGCCTGACCCCCGAGCGCGAGCTCGACGTGGTGCGCAACCTGCGACACCTGCCGGCCGCGGTCCAGAGCGTGCTGGCGCTCGAGCCCAACATCATCGCCTGGAGCGACGTGTTCGCGCGCAAGGAAAACGCGCTGTTCCTCGGCCGGGGACTGCACTACCCGATCGCGATGGAGGGCGCGCTGAAGCTGAAGGAGATCAGCTACATCCACGCCGAGGCCTACCCAGCCGGCGAATTGAAACACGGCCCGCTCGCGCTGGTGACCGATCAAATGCCGGTGGTCACCGTCGCCCCGAACGACCTGCTGCTGGAGAAGCTCAAAAGCAACATGATGGAGGTGCGCGCCCGTGGCGGGCAGTTGTACGTGTGCGCGGGGGCCGGCACCCACATCGAGCCCAGCGAGGGCGTGCATGTGATCCGGATGCCCGAGCATTACGGCGACCTGTCACCGGTGCTGCACGTGGTACCGCTGCAGCTTCTGGCCTATCACACCGCCGTGGCACGCGGCACCGACATCGACAAGCCGAGGAATCTGGCGAAGAGCGTCACGGTCGAGTAGGCGTTGCGAAGGTAAGGCAGGACCTAAAAGCTGAACCGAGAACGGTGGTCTTGCGGGGTGATGCCCAGCAGGCGCAGGAAGCTGCGGCGCATTGTTTCTTCTGAGCCGAAGCCGCACCGTTGTGCGACTCGCTTGACCGGCAGGCGTGACTCGGAAAGCAGGCGCCGCGCCGCTTCCACCCTAAGTCGCTCTATCGCACGGGCAGGCGTTTGCCCAGTCGCCTCCGCATAGTGCCGGCTGAAGCTGCGCCCGCTCATGCCGGCCTGGTCGGCCAGAACCGAAAGCGAAAGATCGCTCGCCAAGTGTTTGTCGATCCAATCGTGGAGCGCGCCAAACTTGTCGTCTGCTGCTTGCAACTTCAGGGCCGCGCTGAACTGCTCCTGTCCGCCGGGACGCTTGAGAAAAACCACCAGATGTCGGGCTACAGCCAGCGCCACGGAAAGGCCGAGGTCTTCCTCCACGAGCGCCAGCGCCAGATCAATCCCGGCTGTCACTCCGGCCGACGTCCAAATCGGACCATCACGCAAAAAAATCGGATCGGGTTCGACGCGTACGTCCGGAAACCGTTCGGCAAGCTTGGCGCAGTACTTCCAGTGGGTTGTTGCGCGGCGCCCATCCAGCAACCCTGCCGCAGCCAGCAGGAACGCGCCCGTGCAGACGGAGGCGACACGACGCGCCTGAGTTGATCGCTCGCTAATCCAGTCGACCAATACCGGGTTGTCAGCCGCCGCGTCGGCCCCCTCGCCACCCGCGACGAGCAGGGTATCCAGCGTCTCACTGGATTGCGTCAGCGGACATGCTGCTATCGCCACGCCGGCCGAGGAAGTGGCGCCCTCACCGCCCTTCGCCACGACCCTAAGGAGGTAAGGTCGCGCCCCTCCCGAGTCGGCGACGAGATCGTTGGCAGAGGCGAACACCTGAATCGGCCCCGTGGCGTCGAGCAACTTGAACGCCGGGTACGTGACCACGTCGATGACGCGAACCGGGTTTGGCGAGGAACGAGGGGATTTTGGCATTTCCGCCAGACCTTGCCACGTTAATTTCACGCCGTCTATCGCATCGAGCGCGAGCGGATATCACGTCATTCGATCCCTTCAACCCCCACTAAGGTGAATTGCCATGCAAACTTTTCCCGTCTACACCATGGAATCAGCCCCCGAGCGGTCAAAGCCGTCACTGGCGAGCCTTCAACAGGCATTCGGAATCATCCCGAACATCGCCGGTGCGATGGCGACGTCACCGGTCCTGATCGCCAGTCTCGTCGCACTATTCTCGAAGGTGCACAGCGGCAGCTTTAGCGAAGCGCAGATCCAGACCGTTCTTCTCACCAATGCTGTTACTAACGCCGCGGAATGGCCGGTGGCTTTCCACACGACCCTGGCGCTGAAGGAGGGCGTCGATGCCGTCGATGTGAAGGCCATTCGGGAGCGCAGCGTCCCGAGGGACAAGAAGCTCGCCGCGCTATCGACGTTGGCGCGCACGCTCATCGAAAAGCGCGGGCACATTTCGGAAAAGGATGC
>DATKFG010000029.1:0-67347 GCA_035511515.1 Burkholderiaceae bacterium
ACCGCGCGCGCGACCTCCTGCGGATCCAGGTCCGCGCTGCCGCCCTTGGGCGGCATCGCCTTGTAGCCCTCGGTGGCGTGCTTGACCAGCGTATCGAATCCCTGCGCGATGCGCGGGCCCCACGCCTTCTTGTCGCCCGCCTTGGGCGCGCCGGCGATCCCGGCGCCGTGGCAGACCGTGCACACGGCGGCAAAGACTTCCTGGCCGGAGCGCAGCGCATGGCCGCTGCTGCCCGCACTGCTCGGTTCGAATTCGACGTGGGACACGGGCGCCAGGCGTGCCGCGATCGCCTGCGGGCTCATGGCGGCCTGCGAAGTCGCTCGCAGCGTCGGGAACGCGTAGCTTCCCGCGACGCCGATCAGCACGGCCACCGCGATGAAGCCCAGCAGGTATGGCGGACAGATGTGCGTGGTCGGCGGCGACGCAGACATTCCGGGCTCCGGGGTCGGTTGAGCGCGAAGTATATCGAGCGCGGCGCGCCGGCCGGTTGGACGGTGTGCGCCGCAGTCGGTAAGCTCCTCGCAACGCGCCTGTAGCTCAGTGGATAGAGCGACGGCCTCCGAAGCCGTAGGTCGCAGGTTCGACTCCTGTCAGGCGCGCCAGGATCACATCGACCATCGAGCTATGACCGGACTTCGTCGCACCTCGCCGCGGCCGACCGACATCACGCTGCACTCCGAATCGCGCGTGCTGGAGATCGCTTTCAGCGACGGTCGCACGTTCCGCCTGCCGTACGAATTCCTGCGCGTGCACTCGCCGTCGGCCGAGGTGGCTGGACACGGTCCCGGTCAGGAAGTATTGCAGGTCGGCAAGCGCAACGTGACGATCGTCTCGGCCGACCCGGTCGGGCACTACGGCCTGCAGCCGACGTTCTCGGACGGCCACACCACCGGAATCTTTTCCTGGGACCTTTTGTACCAGCTGGGGCTGAACCAGGACAATCTGTGGGCGCAGTACCTGGACCGGCTGCAGGCGGCGGGGGCCAGCCGCGACGCACCGGCGGTGGCCGCGCGGTCGGGTCCGGCCGGCGGCCACGGTTGCGGCAGCGGGCACTGAGGCGCGCGGCATGGGCGAGGATCGCACCACGCACTTCGGGTTCCAGCGCGTCGCCGAGGACGAGAAGGCCGCGCACGTGGAGCGCGTATTCAGCTCGGTTGCGCCGCGCTACGACCTGATGAACGACGTTCTGTCCGGCGGTCTGCACCGGCTGTGGAAGGCCTTCACGATCCGGCAGGCCGGCGTGCGGCCCGGAATGCGGGTGCTGGACGTGGCGGCCGGCACCGGCGACCTGGCGCGCGCCTTCGCGCGCGCGGCCGGCCCCGAGGGTCTGGTCGTGCTGACCGACATCAACGCGCAGATGCTGACGGCCGGTCGCGATCGGCTGCTCGATGAGGGACGGATCGTGCCGGCGGTGCGCTGCGACGCCGAGCGGCTTCCGTTTCCGGATCGCACCTTCGATGTGGTCAGCGTCGGGTTCGGGTTGCGCAACATGACGCACAAGGAACAGGCATTGGCGCAGATGCGGCGGGTGCTCAAGCCCGGAGGCCGCCTGCTGGTGCTGGAATTCTCGAAGATCTGGCAGCCGCTGGCGCCGCTGTACGACGCCTACTCGATGCGCGTGATGCCCTGGCTCGGGGAACGGATCGCCGGCGACGCCGCGAGCTACCGGTACCTGGCCGAGTCGATCCGCGTGCATCCGTCCCAGCCGGAGCTGGCCCGGATGATGGAGCAGGCCGGACTGGAGCGCGTCCAGTGGTTCAACTTCGCCGCCGGCATCTGCGCCTTGCATGTGGGCTACGTGTTGTGACGCGCGCCGGGGGGACCCTGATGAGCGGGCTGCGTCGTCGCTGGCTGCTGAGCGCGTGCGTGCTGGCAGTGGCTACCGGCGCCGGTGCCCAAAGCGATGCGCAACGCCGGCCTGCGCCGCCGGGGCTGCAACGCCAGGGCGCTGCGACGCAGCCGCCGCCGGCTCCGGCAGCGGCCAATCCGGCGCGCGTGCATGGCTGGTGGCTCGCGGCGCTCGGTGGCCTGGCGGCCGCCGTTGGCCTGGTGGCGCTGGCGGCGCGTCGCGCCCGGCGGACCGCGCCGGCGGCAGCGCCGTACGCCGAGGGGTGGCAGGGCATTGGCGGGCCTTCGTACGCACCACAGCCGACGACAGTCCGGACCGAGCCGCGCTCGGCCGGCCGGCAGCCCGACCCGTCGCGGATCAACGTCCGCAGCGAGGCTCCGCCGCGGCACGAGAGCTTGCGGCGCCCGTCCGCAGTGCCCGCCGGTTTCGATGCGCCGGCGTTCCTGGACGGCGCCAAGCAGTCTTTTGTCCGTCTGCAGTCGGCCTGGGACCGCTCGGACCTGCATGAGCTGGACGAATGCACGACGGACGAGATGTTCAGCGCGCTCACGCACGAGCTGCGCGTGCGTGCGGGCCCAAGCCGTACCGAGGTGATCGAATTGTCGGCAAGCCTGCTGGCCATCGAGACGGCCGCCGGCGAGTATCGGGCCAGCGTTCGCTTCAGCGGCAACCTGAAGGTCAACGGCGAAGACGAGCGCCTGGACGAGGTGTGGAATCTTTCCAAGGCGGTCGACGACTCCGGCGGCTGGCTGCTGGCCGGCATCCAGCAGCTCAATTGAGCCGATCGGCCGGGGCTTGTGTTGCAACGATTCGCATCCGACGCCGCCCGCGAAGGTCTGAACCACCTGCTTCGGCAGCAGCGGCCGGCGCGCGAGTTGTTGCGCCCGCTGGCCGGCCGGACCGCGCGCATCCAGGCGGGCCCGGTCGCACTGCAGTTCGCCATTGCGCCCGATGGCTTGCTGCAGTCCTCGCAGGCCGATCCCCACGTGCGCATCGACATCGACGCGGGCTCGCTGGCCGCGGGGCTGTCCGATCCCGCCGCGCTGCTGCGCGACGCGCACATCCGCGGCGATGCCGAGCTCGCCCAGGCGCTGTCGCGCGTGGCCGGACAGCTGCGGCCGGACCTGGAGGAAGACCTGTCGCAGCTGGTGGGCGATGCGGCCTCGGTGCGGATCATGGCGGCGCTGCGCGCTGCGCGGCACGAGGTGGCGGACACCGGGGAGCGCGCCGCCCGCCAGCTCGCCGACTATCTGGCCGGCGAGCGCGCATGGCTGGCCTCGCGCGGGCCATTCGAGCGGTTTGTTGCAGAGGTGAACGAACTGGCCCAGGCCACCGAGCGCCTGGCCGAGCGGGCAAGCCGGTTGCGTTGAGCGATGCTGCGCCTGCTGCGCCTGCTGCGGATCGTCACGGTCGCGTTCCGCTACGGCCTGGACCAGATCGCGCTGGCCAACCTGAGTCATCCGCTGCTGGTCCGGCTGGTGCGGCTGGGTGCGATCGGGCGGCCCCTGACCCGGCCGCGTGGCGAGCGGCTGCGGCTCGCGCTGGAAAGCCTCGGACCGTTGTTCGTCAAATTCGGGCAGCTGCTGTCGACCCGCCGGGATCTGCTGCCTGAGGACATCGCCGACGAGCTCGCCCGCCTTCAGGACCGGGTGCCGCCGTTCGACTCCGAGTCGGCGATGCGCGAGATCGAACGCGGTCTGGGACGGCGCATCTCGGATCTTTTTTCCTCGTTCGACCCCAGGCCCGTGGCGAGCGCATCGATCGCCCAGGTGCACCTGGGCGTGCTGGCGCAGGGCGCCTATGCGGGCCGCGAAGTGGCGATCAAGGTGCTGCGCCCCGGGATGCGGGCGGTGATCGACCGCGACTTGCAGCTGATGGACGCGGCCGCCGTGCTGGTCGAGCACCTGTGGCGCGACGGCCGGCGGCTGCGCCCGCGCGACGTGGTCGACGAGTTCCGCAAGACGCTGCACGACGAGCTCGACCTGACGCGCGAGGCGGCCAACGCCTCGCAGATTCGGCGCAACTTTGCCGATTCCAAGCTGCTGCGGATTCCCGAGATGTTCTGGGATTACTGCAGCGACAACGTGCTCGTGATGGAACGGATGCGGGGCGTGCCGATCCGCCAGGTCGAGCGGCTGCGCGAGGCCGGCGTGGACCTGAAACGGCTCTCGCACGACGGCGTCGAGATCTTCTTCACCCAGGTCTTTCGCGACGGCTTTTTCCACGCGGACATGCATCCCGGCAACATCTACGTCAGCACCGATGCGTCCGACCTGGGGCGCTACGTCGCGATGGATTTCGGCATCGTGGGCACCTTGACCGACACCGACCGCGACTATCTGGCCCGCAATTTCCTGGCGTTTTTTCAGCGCGACTACGGGCGCGTGGCCGCCACGCACCTGGAGTCGGGCTGGGTGCCGCGCGGCACCCGCGTCGACGAGCTGGAAAGCGCGATTCGCTCCGTGTGCGAGCCCATTTTCGACCGGCCATTGAAGGACATCTCGTTCGGGCAGGTGCTGGTTCGCCTGTTTACGATATCGCGCCGCTTCAATGTCGAGATCCAGCCGCAACTGCTCTTGCTGCAAAAAACGCTGCTGAATGTCGAGGGACTGGGCCGGCAGCTCGACCCGGAGCTGGACTTGTGGAAGACCGCCAAGCCGTTCCTGGAAGCCTGGATGAAGCGCCAGATCGGCTTCTCCGGGCTGATGGAGCGGCTTCGTATCGAAGCGCCCCAGTGGAGCCGGCTGCTGCCGCAGGTCCCGCGCCTGGCGGCCCAGGCGCTGATGGCGGTGGAAAGCCAGGAGCGCGTGCTGGCCGAGCTGGCCGAACTCAAGCGCGCCAACGCGCAGCGCAACCGCTGGCTGGCGGCCGCCGTCTGGCTGATGGCCGCGATCGTGCTGATGGTGGCGTGGGTCTTCCTGGGCCTGCAGTTGCCGCGACTTTGAAAACTCCGCCTACCTATAATCGGCCGGTCCATCACACTTTCGCCGCTGGTATGCCGCTGCCCTCACCCCCTCCCCTCTCCCGCTGCGCGGGCGAGGGGCGATACGGCGTGCCCGTGCGAACGTCGTCGAACTTGCGGTGCTCGATCGCCCCTCGCCCGCGCAGCGGGAGAGGGGAGGGGGTGAGGGCGCGATGAACCTGGTGATCCTGGCGGCCGGCCAGGGCAAACGGATGCGTTCCGACCTGCCGAAGGTGCTGCACCCTCTGGCAGGCCGCCCTTTGCTGGCCCACGTGCTCGATGCGGCGCGCGCCATCGCCGCCGCGCTCGGGCTGCCGGCCAACGTCATTGTCGTGGTCGGACACGGCGGGGCCCGGGTGGCGGGCGCGTTCGCCGGCGAGGCGGGCATCCGGTTCGTCACGCAGGAGCCGCAGCTGGGCACCGGCCATGCGGTTTTGCAGGCGGCTGCGCTGCTGGACGATGCCGCCCCGACACTGGTGCTGTACGGGGACGTGCCGCTGGTGCAGGCCGACACGCTGATTGCGCTGGTGCGCGCAGCCGGCAACGGTGTCGGCTTGCTGAGCGCGCGCGTGCCCGACCCGACCGGCTACGGGCGCATCGTGCGCGACGCCGCCGGCGCAGTGGCACGGATCGTGGAAGAGCGCGACGCCAGCGGCCCGGAGCGCTCGATCGACGAGATCAACACCGGCATCCTGGTGGCGCCGACGCCTCGCTTGAAGTCGTGGCTGGCGCAACTGGGCAACGACAACTCGCAGCGCGAGTACTACCTGACGGACGTGATCGCGCTGGCCGTGCGTGAAGGCGCGCCGGTGGCGGCCTTGATCGCGCCCGATGCGAGTCAGACGCTCGGCGCGAACAGCAAGTCGCAGCTGGCCGAGCTGGAGCGGACCTTCCAGCGGCGCAGCGCCGAGCATCTGATGCAGTCCGGTGCCACCCTGGCCGACCCGGGCCGGATCGATATTCGCGGGCGCCTGAGCGTCGGAGCCGACGTGTTCATCGATGTCGGCTGCCTGTTCGAAGGCGAGGTCGTGCTGGCCGACCGCGTCCGCGTCGGGCCCTACTGCGTGCTGCGCGACGCCACCGTCGGCGCCGACACCGAGGTGGCCGCCTTTTCGTACCTGGACGGCTGCCGCATCGGCGCCTCGGCCCGGGTCGGACCCTATGCGCGCCTGCGGCCCGGAGCGAACCTGGACGACGAGGTTCATATCGGCAATTTTGTCGAGGTGAAGGCGAGCCATGTCGGCCGGGCTTCCAAGGCCAATCACCTGGCCTACATCGGCGACGCCGAGGTCGGGCCTCGAACCAACATCGGGGCCGGAACGATCGTGGCGAACTACGACGGCGTCAACAAGCACCGCAGCCGCATCGGCCAGGACGTCCAGGTCGGCAGCAACACCGTGCTGGTGGCGCCGATCCAGGTCGGCGATGGAGCAACCATCGGCGCCGGCTCGACCGTGTCCCGCGAAGTGCCGCCGGGCGGGTTGACGCTGGCGCGCGCACCCCAGGTCACGATCGCCGGATGGAAGCGTCCGGCCAAGAAGGCCGGTCCATGACGCAGGCGCGACGGGTGCCGACCGCTGAATCGACGCTGCGCGGGGAGGTGTTGCGGCTGCTCGACCGCCTCGGGGTCGACGCCGGTTCGCTGGACGGCGAGCGGGTCGCCCGCACGCCGATCGACGGTGGCGTCACGGCCCGTGTGCCCGAGGCGTCGCCGGCGCAGGTGAGCGCGGCTGTTGAAGCGGCTCGCGAGGCCTTTGTGCGCTGGCGGCTGGTTCCGGCGCCGCGCCGCGGCGAGCTCGTGCGCCGTTTCGGCGATGCGCTGCGGCTCGCGCGCGAGGACCTGGGGCGGCTGGTGTCGATCGAGACCGGCAAGATCGTCTCCGAGGGCCGCGGCGAGGTGCAGGAAATGATCGACATCTGCGACTTCGCCACCGGCCTGTCGCGCCAGCTGTATGGCCTGACGATCGCCTCGGAGCGTGCCGGCCATCGGATGATGGAGACCTGGCATCCGCTCGGCGTGACCGGCGTGATCAGCGCGTTCAACTTTCCGGTCGCCGTGTGGGCTTGGAATGCCGCGCTGGCACTGGTCTGCGGCGATCCGGTCGTTTGGAAGCCATCGGAAAAGACGCCACTCACCGCGCTGGCGGTGCAGGCGATCTTCGAGCAGGTCGCGCGCGCGGTTGAGCGCGAAACCGGCGCCCCCACCGCCGGCCTGCTGCACGTGCTGACCGGCGGCCGCGAGCCGGCGCAGGCGCTGGCCGACCACCCGGGCGTGCCGCTCGTGTCGGCCACCGGCTCCACCGCCATGGGGCGCTCGCTTGCGCCCAGGCTGGCGCAGCGGTTCGCGCGGGCGCTGCTGGAGCTGGGCGGTAACAACGGCGCGATCGTCTGTCCCAGCGCCGACCAGGAGCTGGCGCTGCGTGCGATCGCGTTCGCCTGGATGGGAACTGCCGGCCAGCGCTGCACCACGCTGCGGCGCCTGTTCGTGCATCGCGACGTGGCCGACGGCTTCGTCCGACGCCTGGCGCGGGTGTGCGCCTCGGTGGCCGTCGGCGATCCGCTCGATCCGGCCACCCTGGTGGGACCCTTGATCGATCGGGCCGCTCTCGAGGCGATGCAGTCGGCACTGACCGACGCCGCATCCGCAGGCGGCACGGTCGAGGGCGGCTCGCGCACGCACGCGCAGCGCTGGCCCGACGCGTACTACGCGCGGCCGGCCGTGGTGACGATGCCCGGTCAGCTCGGCCCCGTGCTGCGCGAGACCTTCGCGCCGATTCTGTACGTGATGCGCTATACCGACCTGGAAGAGGCGATCGCGGCCCACAACGCGGTGGCGGCGGGATTGTCCTCCTCGATCTTCACCGGGGATCAGCGCGAGGCCGAGCGCTTCATGGCCGCCGACGGCTCCGACTGCGGACTGGCCAATGTGAACATCGGCCCTTCCGGCGCGGAAATCGGCGGCGCCTTCGGTGGCGAGAAGGACACGGGCGGGGGGCGCGAATCCGGTTCCGACGTCTGGAAGACCTACATGCGCCGCGCCACCAATACGATCAACTTCTCCGGCGAGCTTCCGCTCGCGCAGGGCGTGAAGTTCGATATCGAGCGTTGAAGCTCAGGGCGAGGCCAACGCCCGATTCAGCAGGGTTGCGAGCCGTGCGCCCGCCAGCGCCAGCTGTGCCGTGATCACGCGCTCGGCGCTCCGCTGATAGGCGAGCGGCAGCAGCGCGGTGCCGGCGGGCGCGCTGCCGCAGGCGAAGCCCGGGTAGTTGAGCGCGACCTGGCGCGCCAGCCGGTTCGATTCGGCCAGCCACTGCTGAACGGGCGCTTCTCGCAGCGCCGCCGGCAACGCGCGGGCGCGCGCGATCAGTGCCCGCATCGCCGCCTCGGACGGTGCCTGATCGTGGCCGGCATGCAGCGCGGCCGCCACCAGCCGCACATCCCAGGCGAAGTGCAGCGAGCCGGGGGTGTGACTGGACCGGCCGGCCAGCTGAACGCGAACCTGGTTGCCGCCCTGCGCGAAATCGACCGCATGCAGCGGCTGATGCAGGTCGCCGACCAGGTGCGAGATCCACTTCAGGGCCTCTCTGCGCTGCTGCGCCGGGACTCTGACGTCGGCCAGTTGCGCGAGCAGCGGTTCGATGGTCGCGCTGGCGCATTGCTGCTGCGGGCACCAGGTCGCTTCGCGCCCGACTTCGCCGCACGCGGGCACATTGTCGTAGTGCCAGGCGGGCCGGTCCGCCGGCGTGCCGCGTATCTCGTCGGCCCACAACGAGACCTCGGCCAGCGTGGTGCGGCCGGACGGCTGGCCGTCGCGATCGCGGTCGTCGGCGAGCAGGCGCACCACCTCGGCGCGCGCGACGGGGCTGAGCAGCGCGTCGGCTACGCCGCCGACCGCGCGATGACCCAGCGGTCCCCAGGCCAATGCCGAAGCGGACAGAAAATAAGAGGCAAGCACGGCCGCCCAGATGGATACCCGTGGCGGCAAAGAGGCTGGGGTCGACAACGGCCTGGTCATTTTTCGCTCAGAATACCGGCCCCGGGGTAGCCGGTTCGAGGAGCCGCTTACGGCGTTCCGGACAAAAGGAGGCGAAAATGACTGGGAGAAGGCGATTCCTGATGGACACGGGAGCACTCGGTATCGGACTGGCAGCGGGCGCCGGCCAGCCGGCGGGCGCAGAAACGCCCGCGGCGGCCGCGAGCCCTCGGGGAACGGCTGCAGCGCTGCCGCCGGTCACGCTCGTGTCGATCCGGCACACGGGCGGCGGGACCGAGACGCTCGGGATCAAATTCGACGACGGCATATTCGACGTCGCGTTGGCCTCGGGCCTGCTGGCGCAGCCGGCGCCGTTGACGCTGGAGCAATTGCTGCGTGAAGGCAGCTGGTTCCAGGTCGATGCGCTGGTCGCAAGCACGCGCGCGTCCAACCTGCAGCAGGCGCTGGTGCCCGAGTCTTCGATCACCTACGGACGCCTCTTCACGAACCCGGGCAAGATCGTCGGCATCGGTCTGAACTACCGCAAGCACGCGCAGGAGCTCAAATTGCCGTTGCCGAAGGTGCCGGTGCTGTTCAACAAGTTCAACAACAGCCTGGCCGCCCACAACGGCACGATCCGGTTGCCGTCGCGTGCGGTCGCTGTCAAGTTCGACTACGAGACCGAACTGCTGGTCGTGATGGGCCGGCATGCGCGCGACGTCGCCGAAAGCGAAGCGCTCAACTACGTGGCCGGTTACTGCACGTCGAACGACTTTTCGGCGCGCGACCTGCAGTTCGAATTGGCGGGCGGGCAGTGGATGATCGGCAAGACCCTCGATTCGTTCGCGCCGATCGGCCCGTACTTCGTTTCGGCGGCACGGGTCGGCGATCCGAACAGTCTGAAGCTGGAAACCCACGTGAATGGCGAGGTGCGGCAGTCGTCCAACACCAGCGACATGGTGTTCAACGTGCCGCAACTGATCGCGTACATATCGCGCCACTTTGCGCTCGAGCCGGGCGACATCATCTTCACCGGCACGCCCGAGGGTGTGATCTTCGGCAAGCGGCCGGACCAGCAGGTCTGGCTGAAAGCCGGTGACCAGGTGACCAGCACCATCGAAAAACTGGGCGCGCTCAAATTCTCGCTCGCCTAGGCGATGCTGGCGCCAGCACTCGGCCGGCTGATCGGGTTTCGGGCGGTGGGTCGATTCGATCGGCAGCGGGCCGATATTCACGGCCGCCGCGCTTGTTCTGATCGCGCTCGCGACCGCCTTTGGATCCGCGCTGCGCTGCCGGTCGGCAGCGCATTAAACGCGATAGCGCTACTGGCCCGTATTCGGGCGAGATGCGTCGGTCGATGCCGAAGCGGCCACCGTCGGTCCAGCGGCGTTCTGGTGCGAATCCAGATAGCGCGCCGCTGCAACGACCAGCCCGACCGATCCGATCATCAAGGCGAACGTCAAAAGCGGTCCCCGAACGGGGCTGCGTCGTTTCGCTTTCATTCAATGCTCCGAAGGTAGAGAGGTTAGAGAAACCTTTACCGCGGCCGGTGCTTTTGGCGCGCCGGCCTTGAATCCTCTGGCCAAATTCTTCCGCAACGCAGCGGCTCCGACAAGCGATCTGGGTCGAAACCATCCGTAAAGATGATCCCTCTTTTTACGACGTTCTGATACGGACGGACGATTCAGAGTCGAACCTTAACCTTCCGGGGCGTGATGCACCGGCCGTCGCACGGTTGCTGGGTGCGAGTACGGCTTTTGCGGCACTTTCTTTAGCCCGGCGTCAACGGCGTTTCATCCGGAAGGCCGGTGCGGTCACCCGCAGTTCAGGCGCGCCCGTGCATCCAGCGTCGCAGCAGCGGCACGACGGCGAGCAGCACGATGCCGGGGCCGATCGAGCTGCCGACCAGGAACTGGTACAGGGGAATTTTCGACTCGACCAACAGGCTCTCGAGCGTGCCGGCAAGGTAATTGCCGGCGCTGAACGAACAGAACCACACGCCCATCATCAGCCCGACCATCCGCGCGGGCGACACCCGGGTCACCATCGACAGGCCAACCGGCGATATGCACAGCTCACCGATCGTATGCAGCAGGTAGACGGCGGTCAGCCACAACGGGCTGATCTGGCCGATCAGGTCGGCGCGCTGCTGCGCGATCGCCAGCACGACGAAGCCCAGGCCCAGGATGATCATCCCGATCGCCATCTTGGATGGCGCCGACAGCGCGCGCGGCGAGCGATCGAGCCGGGTCCAGAACGCCGACAGGATGGGACCGAACAGCACGATCGCGACCGGATTGATCGATTGGAAGAACGACGCCGGAATCTGCCAGCCGCCTACGACGCGGTCGGTGAGGTTGTCGGCGAACAGGTTCATCGTGCCGCCGGCCTGTTCGAATCCCATCCAGAAAAAGACGTTGAACAGGCCCAGCACCATGATCGACAGCACCCGCTCGAAGTCCTGCCGGCCGCCCGAACGGTGCGCCGACAACAGGATCCATGCCAGTGCGGCGAAAGGCAGCGCGATCTTGACCTGCCAGGGCACCATCGCCCACGTCGAGGCGGCTGCCCCCAGCGCCGCCAGCGCCGCATAGACGAAAGGGATCGCCGCCAGGCTCAGCAGCGCCACGTGCACCCAGTCTTTCGGAAGCAGGCGCGTACCGTCCCGTCCGGGCGGCAGTCCCGACGTGCCGAACCGGTCCTGTCCGACCACGAACTGCGCCAGCCCGAACGCCATCCCGACCGCGGCGGAGGCGAAGCCCCAGTGCCATGCCACCTTCTCGCCCAGATAACCGGCCACGAACGGCGCGATGCCGGCGCCGACGTTGATGCCCATGTAAAAGTAGGTGAACCCGGCATCGCGCCGCGGATCCTTCTCGCCGTACTGCTGGCCCAGCAGCGACGTGATGTTGGGCTTGAAAAAGCCGTTGCCGACGACCAGCAGCCCGAGCGCCGGATACAGCAGGGCCGGCACCGCCATGGCCGCGTGCCCGAGCATCATCACGGTGCCGCCGATCAGGATGGCCTTGCGAAATCCCAGCACCCGGTCGGCGAGGTAACCGCCCACGATCGGCAGCAGGTAGACCAGTCCGGTGTACACCGCGTACACCCCGAGCGCCTCGCTGCGCGAGGCACCGACCGCCTTGACCAGATAGAGCACGAGCAGGGCGCGCATCCCGTAGTAGCTGAAGCGCTCCCACATTTCGCTGCGGAAAAGCGTCCACAGCGCGCGCGGCTGGCGCAGATCGGCAGGGGCTGCAGCAGCCGGTGCGGCAATCGCGGTGGAGGCCATCGAACGGGATCTTGTGCGGCCGGTCGTATCGGGTGCACGATTCTGCGCGGGACGTACAGTAGCCCGGATCGAGCGGGCGGTGAAGGGCGCGCCGGAGCGAAAGGAGCATCGCAATGCACAAGTTGCCGAGTCTGGTCGCACTGTTGTTGACTTCGGGCGCGCCGCTTTGGGCCGCGGATGAACCGGCCGCCCCGGCCGCGCCGCCGAGCGCGCCGAACCCATTCGCCGAGCTCAGCGCGCTGCCGTATCGCCTGCCGCGGTTCGATGCGATCAAGGACTCCGATTTCGAGCCGGCCTTCGAGGCGGGCATGGCAGAGCAGCTCGCGCAGGCCGACGCGATCGCGCACAATCCGCAGCCGCCGGACTTCGAGAACACGCTGGTGGCGCTGGAGCGGTCCGGCGGCATGCTCGAGCGCGTCTCCAAGGTCTTTTTCAACCTGGACGCCTCCAACACCAATCCGCAGATCCAGGCGATCCGGCAGCGGATGGCACCCAGGCTGGCGGCGCACAAGGACCAGATCTTTCTGAATCCGGACCTTTTCGCCCGGGTCGAGGCGGTGTGGCGCAGCCGCGCCGACCTGGGCCTGGATCCGGAGTCGCTCCAACTGGTTCAGCGCTATCACACGCTGTTCGTGCGTGCCGGTGCCGGCCTGGCCGCACCCGAACAGGCCCGGCTGCGCACGCTCAATGAGCGGATCGCCGAGCTCACCACGCGTTTCGACCAGAACGTGCGCAAAGCAACCAACGACGGAGCGGTCGTGATCGACGACGCGTCGGCCCTGGAGGGCCTGTCGCCCGAGCAGATGGGGTCGGCCGAACAGGCGGCACGGGCCCGGGGACTCGAGCACAAATGGGTGGTCGCCCTGCAGAACACGACGATTCAGCCGGTGCTGGCGCAGCTGAAGAACCGCGCGCTGCGCGAGCGCATCTACCGGGCCTCGGCCTCGCGCGCCAGTGGCGGCGAGACCGACAACACCGGCGTCATCGCCGAGCTGGTCAAAGTGCGCGCGGAGCGCGCGCGCCTGCTCGGGTTCCCGGACCACGCCGCCTACGTGCTGGCCGACCAGGGCGCCGGCACGTCCGCCGCCGTCAACCGGATGCTGACCGAACTGGCACCGGCCGCGGTCGCCAAGGTCCGGCGCGACGCGGGCGAGTTGCAGTCCTTGATCGACTCCCAGGCGCGCGCGGCGCACGCGCCGTCCTTCCGGCTGCAGGCCTGGGACTGGGCGTACTACGCGGAACAGTTGCGCAAGGGCCGCTTCGATTTCAGCGAATCGGACGTGAAGCCGTATTTCGAGATGAACCGGGTCCTGCAGGATGGCGTTTTCTACGCGGCCCACGAGCTGTACGGCCTGACGTTCAAGGCCCGCGACGACCTGCCGCGCTATCACCCGGATGTGCGCATCTACGAGGTCTTCGACGCCGATGGAAGCCGGCTTGCGCTGTTGCTGACGGATCTGTACGCGCGCGAATCCAAGCAGGGTGGTGCCTGGATGAACGAGTTCGTCGGGCAGTCGCGCCTGACGAGCACCCGGGCCGTGGTGATCATCAACTTGAACGTTGCCAGGCCCGCCGAGGGACAGCCCGCATTGATGACCTTCGAGGAGTCGACCACGATGTTCCACGAGTTCGGCCACGCGCTGCACGGGATGCTGTCCAGTGTGAAGTATCCGTTGCTGCATGGAACCGCGACGCCGCCCGATTTTGTCGAATACCCGTCCCAGTTCAACGAGATGTGGGCGCGCGAGCCGGCCGTGCTGGTGCACTACGCCCGCCACTTCCAGACCGGCGAGCCGATGCCGCAGGCCCTTCTGGACAAGGTGCTGGCGGCCCAGAAGTTCGACCAGGGCTACGCGACCACCGAATACCTGGCCGCGGCGATCCTGGACCAGTCCTGGCACCAGATCGGCCCGGAACGGGCACCGCCGGCGGCGCAGGCGATGGCGTTCGAGAAGGCGGCCCTGCAGCGCGCGCGCGTCGACCTGGAGGCGGTGCCGCCGCGCTACCACTCGTCCTATTTCACTCACATCTTCGACGTCGGCTACGACGCGAAGTATTACGCCTATATCTGGAGCGAGGTGCTGGCGCGCGACACGGAACAATGGTTCCATCGTCACGGCGGGCTGGACCGGGCCAACGGGGACTTCTTCCGCGCCAAGGTGCTGTCGCGCGGCCGCAGCGAGGAGCCTAAAGAGCTGTTCGAGGCGTTCTATGGAGGACCGGCCGAAATAAGTCCCTTGCTGCAGCACCGCGGACTGGCTCCGACACTGCATAATGCGGGCCCGCATGGTTGATCAGGATGGGTGCCCGCGAAAATGCCGAACGACCTTTCAGATGCGCAGCTTGCGCAGGCCCGCTGCGCCTTGTCGCTCGCGCAGGTCAAGGAGGCGGTGGCGCGCTTCGGCGACGGCCGGCCGGCGCTGGTGCTGGACGTTGCGCGCGTGCGCGAAAACGCGCGGCGCTTCGCCCGCGCAATGCCCCCGGTGCGCCCGCACTACGCGGTCAAAGCCAATCCGGATCGGCACGTGCTGCTCGCCTTGGCGCAGGAAGGCGCCGGGTTCGAGATCGCCTCGCCGGCGGAGCTCGACCTGGTGCGGTCGATCGGCGTGCCGGCCGCCGACGTTTTCTACAGCAACCCGGTGCGGTCCGCCGAGGCGATCCAGTACGCGGCACGCCGTGGCGTCCAGTGGTACGCGTTCGATTGCGCGCAGGAGCTCGGCAAGTTCGCCAGGCTCAAGCAGGACGCCCGGTTGTACCTTCGGATCGAGACCAGCAACGAGGGCTCCGACTGGCCGTTGAGCGGTAAGTTCGGCGCAGCCGCCTCCGACATCGATCCGATCATCGAGGAAGCCACGCGCCTGGGACTGGATATCGCCGGAGTGACCTTTCACGTCGGCAGCCAATGCCGCAACCCGCAGAACTGGCGCAGCGCGATCCGTTCCGCCCGCGCGGTGTTCGACCGCCTGGCCGCTGCCGGTCAGCGACCGCGCCTGCTGGACCTGGGCGGCGGCTTTCCGGTCCAGTTGACCGAGCCGACGCCGGCCATCGAGCCGATCGGAGCGCTGATCCTGGAGGAACTGGCGCAGTTCGACCCGGACGTTCGCCTGATCGCCGAACCCGGGCGGTTCATGGTGGCCGACGCCGGATGCTTCGTCGCGCACGTGATCGGAACGGCCACGCGCAACGGGCAACGGTGGATGCACTGGGACGCCGGCGTATTCGGCGGCCTGTTCGAGACCAGCGATGGCCTGCGCTACAACCTGCACGCGGATCGCACCGGAGCGGCGCTTGCGTGGAATATCGCCGGCCCGACCTGCGATTCGGTCGACGTGTGCATGCGCGGCCAGATGCTGCCGGCCGACATCGTCGAGGGCGATTCGATCTACGTGCTGAACGCCGGCGCCTATTCAACCGCTTACGCCAGCCAGTTCAACGGATTCCCGCCGCCGCAGGTGATCGTGTTCGACAGCGGCGAAGACTGACGCGCCGTTTGGCGTATCTCCTCGTCGCCATCGATCCTTTTCAATTTGTATCAGCACTCCCTCGAAGGGATTAGCCGAGGAGCGGGAAAATCTTGATTGTTCGCACCCGTCGGTTGGACGATAGTTTTTTGTGGACCAACGGAGGACGTGCGCCATGAACAGCAAAATCCTGATCACCAGTACATCGATCGCGCTGGCGGCCGCCACGATCCTGGCCGCCTGCGGCGGCGGCTCCTCGGGCGGGATGTCCAGTTCGTCGAGCATGTCGTCGAGCATGGCCAGCGCCAGCGGCACCATCACCGGCTTCGGCAGCGTGTTCGTGAACGGGCAGGAGTTCGCCACCGACATGCACACGCAGGTGCTCGACGGCGACAACGATGACGCGGCCTCGTCGACCTCGAGCCTGGCGGTGGGCATGACGGTCGATGTCGACGCCTCCGGCGGCTCCGCGACGATGCTGCGTTTCACCAGCGCGGTCCGGGGTGAAGTCGACGCGGTCGATCAGATGCAGGGCACGCTGACGGTGCTCGGGCAGACGGTGCAGACCACGGGCGGCACCTCGTTCGCCGGCAACGTGGGCAACACCCCGTCCGGGTCCTCCGTCGCTCAGTTCAGCGACATCCACGTCGGCGAGTACGTGGTCGTGTTCGGTTACCTGGAGTGCACCGGTGCGAGCTGCAGTTCCGGGGCGACCAGCCTCGTCGCCACGCTGGTCAATGAACCGGCCTCGATGGGCAAGTACCGGGTGCAGGGCTACGTGAACAACTACAGCTCCAGCACCAACAGCTTCACGATCAACGGGCTGACGGTCGACATCGCCACGACCGGCGCTTCGCCCACCATGTGCAACACGATGAACTGCTCCTTCTCCAACGGCGATTTCGTGTCGGTGCGCTCGACCACGGCCCCGAACGGGTCGTTCACGGCCGGCACGCTGACCTTGACGGCCAGCGATGTGAAGCTGCGTAACGTGGCTCCCACGTTTGCGGTCGGCAGCACCGTGACGATCGAGGGCCCGGTAAGCCAGCTGAACGGCACCACCTTCGTCGTGCGCGGAATCACGGTCGATGCCTCGGGCATCTCTTCCAGCGTGATGGCCGCTCTGGCGAGCAACCAGATCGTCGAGGTCACGGGCACGGTGACCGCCGGCAGCATGACCTCCGGCGCCACCCTGAAGGCCACGTCCATCGAGGTGGAACGCCATGCGACGTTCGCGCTGATGGGCGCGGTCGACCCGGGATCGGTCTCGATGAGCGGGTTCTCGGTCCTGGGCCAGATGTTCAGCGTGACCACCCAGACGCGCTTTGCCGACCGGGCGATGGACGTGCGGCCGTTCAACTCGACCAACTTCGCCAGCGTGCTGATGGCGGGCGACCAGGTGATCGTCAGCGGCTACCCCTCCGGCAGCGGCAACGTGGCCACGCGCGTCGACAGGATCCCGACGCCGAGCTCTGCGGCCGCCGCGGTGGAGGGCGTGGTCAGCAGCGACAACGCTCCGACCGACACCATGATGACGGTGGCGGGCATCACGGTGACGATCAATTCAAGCACGAAGCTGTTCTATTCAGGCGCTGGGATGACCCCGACCCCGGCCGGATTCTTCGGGGCGATTACTCCGAACGCGACGGTGGCCGCGGCGTTCGGAACGCCGGGCTCGGCACCGGGCACCCTCACGGCAGCCGATGCGGCCGCGCTGAGCCCGGTTTCCCGCTGGGAGGACTAGCTCCGGCTGCCCTCTCCCACGCCAGTGGGAGAGGGGCTGGGGGTGAGGGCCCGGGAAAAGGCCGGCCGGCTACCGATATCCCCCGTCCGGCATCAATATCTGCCCGACCAGGTAAGGAATCGTCAGCAGATGGGCCACGCACTGGCCCATTTCTTCCGGCGTGCCCCACCGGCCCATCCATATCTTCGCGCTCTCGCTGGCGCGCACGTCGTCCGGCAGCGTGTCGTTCATCGCGGTCTGGATCCAGCCCGGCGCCAGCGCGTTCACGCAGATCCGCGACAACGCGAGCTTTTGGGCGGCGTTGCGCATCAGCAGGTTGGCGCCGGCCTTGGACGCGTCGTAGTGCGCAGACACCGGGTCGTAGGCATTGACCCCGTTGGATGACGTCACCAGCACCACCTTGCCCCTCCACTCGTCGACCACAGGGTTCCGGCTCATCATCAGGCCCGCATACTTCAACACCAGGAAAGTCCCGGTCAGATTCGCGTTCAGCACCGTGTCCCACTCTTTCTGGGTCTGTTCGAAGAACTCGGTGTTGGGCGAAATGCCCGCGCTGTGAACCACATAGCGGATGTTGCCGGCGCCGCGGATGGCTTCGGAGAAAAAATCGGCGACCGATTCCTCCTTTCCGATTTCGCAGGAAATCGCGTGCACCCAGCTGGCAGGCGCGGCCGCGCGCAACCGATCCAGCGCCGAACGGGTCTTGTCCGCATTGCGGCTGGCCGAGATCACGACCGAGCCGCCGGCGCGCACGATCGTTTCGGCAATGGCCAGGCCGATACCGCTGGCACCGCCGGTGACGACGCTGGTCGTTCCGGAAAAGTCGAACTGGACTTTCACCATTGCATCTTCCTCGCGTGGGTGACGGGACCTTAACCGGCGCGGCGGCCCGCCGCGAGTGCCGCATCGACGCTGCGGAACAGGTCCTGATGAAACGAGCGCGTGTGCCGGTCCCAGTACTGCTCGGTCCTGGCCAGCTCGTCGCGCATCCGCTGCGCGGTGTCCAGGTCGCCGGCCTGGGCCGCCCAGATCGCGTACTTGGCCCGCACCTCGACGGAGTCAAAGCGCGCCAGCGCTGCCTCGAACTCATCGCGCGCCTCCTGGGGGCGGCCCGCGGCGGCCAGCACCTGCGCCCGGAGCACGCTGACCTGCTCCGGGCGGAATTCCGGATTGCGCTGGCCCAACGCGATCAGCAGCTCCAGAGCCGCCATCGGCTTGCCGTTTTCGAGGCGTGCCCGCGCGGCGCTCAGGCGGATCTCCGGATCGTTCGCGAAAGGACCGTGCAGGCAGGCTTCGAAGTGCTCGGCCGCCTCCGACGCGTCGCCAGCGGCCAGCAGCGCGTTGGCCAGTCTCATCCGGTTCTGCACCGTCGCCGACAGCTCGAAGGCGCGGCGGGCCTGCCGCAGCTCGCGGCCGGGGTCCAGGCTGTGGGCGAACGAGCGAGCCGCCGTGCCGACGCCCCGCTGCAGGCGTGTTCCCGGCAGGTACTCGACGATGAAGTAGACCAGGCTTCCGAGCAGCGGAAACGAGAACAGGATGAAGACCCAGAAAATCGGCCGCCCGGTGCGCACCGCATGCACCGCGAAGATCAGCGCGATCAGTATGTGCAGGCCGAGACCGACCAACGACATCCGGTTCGACTCCCATGGTTGCGGATCGGCGCAATGATAGGCGCGTGCGCGGCGCCGGCCCTGCCACGCTGGCGCGCCGCGAAGCTGCTAGATTGCGCCCGGCTTGCAATCCTGGAGGACCTGAACCCGATGCGACCCGCTGGGCCGCGCAGTGCGAGACGACGGGCCGCGTGCGGCCGCTGGCTGTTCGTGCTGGCGACCGGCACGTTCGCAGCTGCCAGCACCGCACAGTGGCAATCGGCGCTGCAGGCCTGCGTGGGAGCCGCGCTGGCGCCGCAGCAGAGAATCAGCGCTTGCACGGACGCGCTGAAGTCGGAACGGCTTTCGGCGCGTGAGCGGGCGGCCGCGCTGGACAATCGCGGCGTGGCCTGGAAGGAAACCGGCGAGCTTGCACGGGCAATCACCGATTACGACAGCGCGATTGCGACCGATCCGCGCTTTGCCGACGCCTACAGCAACCGGGGAGCCGCGTTGGGCTCCGAGGGAGACCTGGACGCCGCGATGCGCGATTTCGATCGGGCCATCGAGCTGGACCCGATGCTGGCGCTGGCTTACGAGAATCGCGGCATCGCCCTGATATCGCACGGCGATCTGGACGCTGCGATCAAGGACCTGGACGAAGCGATCCGGCTCGGTCGTCGCAACGAGCGCAACTACGTCCAGAGGGCTGCGGCCTGGCAGGCCAAGGGCGACCTGAGCAAGGCGATCGCCGACCTGACCGAGGCGATCCGGCTCAATCCGGGCCGCGAGGAACTGTTCGTGTCGCGCGGCCTGCTGTGGGATCGCCAGCAGGACACCACGCACTCGATCGCCGATTACGACGAGGCGATTCGCCTCAATCCGCTCTCGGCCGTGGCCTACAACAACCGGTGCAACACCTGGCTGACCAAGCAAGCCTACGCGCAGGCGGCCGCCGATTGCGATGAGGCCCTGAAGCTCGATCCGCAGCTGGCGACGGCCCACTTTAACCGCGGCGTGCTGTGGGTGGTGGCGACCAGCTATGACAGGGCGAGGGACGAATTCGACCAGGCGATCCGGCTCGATCCTCGGTTCGCACCGGCTTACAAGAGCCGTGGCGCGCTCAGTTACGCCCGCGGACAGTTCGAGGCGGCGCAGGCCGATCTGTCGCAGGCCAATCGCCTGTTGCCCTCGAACCCGTACGTGACGATCTGGCTGTACCTGGCGCAGGCGCGCGCCGGCCACCCGCAAGAGGCGGTGCAGGACCTTGCGCAGAACGCGCCCGACGCCAGCGATTCGGTGTGGCCCGGGCCGGTGATCGGGCTGTACCTGGGGCATGGCGATCCGGGCTCGGTGTACAAGGCCGCGCAGCAGGGCGATGCGCGCACGCAGGGCGGGCGCCAGTGCGAGGTCGCCTTCTACGTCGGCGAGTGGCACCTGCTGCACGGCGACCGCGCGCAGGCGACGCGCCTGTTCGAGGACGCGGGCCGCAACTGCCCGACGAGTTTCAGCGAGTCGGGCGCAGCTCGCAGCGAGCTCGAGCGGATTTCGCGGTGACGGTGCGGCCGAAATAACCCTTGCGTGGACTGCTGATTGCCGTCATCGAACCGGGCCGCGGGCGTGTTATGCTGCGATGCAGCAAAGTGTTTTGGAGCACGGCAGATGACCGACCAGACGACCCATCCAGCCACCCGGCCAGCGAGCAGCGGCAGCGCAGCTGCGGCCACGCTTCCATACCCGCTCGCGGCCCGGATCGCCAACGTCGCCCTGACGGCGCAGGTCCAGATGGCCTATGCGCTGGCCATCGCGGCCAGTGAAAACGCCGAGCGCGCCGCCACCTGCATCGAGCGGACCTGGCCCGATACGCCGGTGCGTTCGCTGGTGGTGCAGGCTTATCGCATCCAGGCGCGCCGCCGGCAGGACGCGGCGCGCGACGTGCTGGCGCGTGCCCGCCAGCGCTGCGGGCTGGCATACGCGCGCTTGGTTCCGTAACAACGCCATAATCCGGCTCGATGCCGGACCGACTTCTGTTCACCGTCGCGGCCCCGTTCGAATCGGCGCGCAAGCTCAGCCTGGTGCCGCAGGAGCATCGCGCACGGCGGCTGCATGGCCACGGCTTTGTGGCCAGGCTGCGGGCCACCATCGCGCCCGGCTGGGCTGCCTTCGCGGGCGGGGAAGTCGCACAGCTGCGCGAACACCTCGAGCGGTGCGTAGCGCCGCTCGATTACCAGCTGCTGAACGACCGGCTGGAACAGCCCGCCGACGAAAATCTCGCGCGCTGGGTGCGCGCTCGGCTCGACCTGCCCGGCGTCGATCAGGTGGGCCTACAGAGCACTTTGCACCAGGGGGTCGATCTGGACCGCAAGGAGCGCGCTCACATCTGGCGCCGCTACCTGTTCGAGGCGGCGCACCGGCTGCCCAACGTGGCCGCGGGGCACAAGTGCGGACGCATGCACGGGCACGGATTCGAAGTGGTCCTGCATGCCGACGTCGCGCCAGGCCGGCGCGGCACGGGCATCGATTACGATCACCTGGACCGCTGCTGGGCGCCCATTTACGCCGAATTCCATCAGGCCTGCTTGAACGACATCCCCGGGCTTCAGAACCCGACCAGCGAATGGATCGCCGGCACGATCTGGCGGCGGCTGAAGCCCTCGCTTCCGCAGCTGACCTGGGTGACCGTTTACGAGACGGCCACCTGCGGCGCGCATTTCGACGGGCAGCGCTACCGGATCTGGACGGAGCTTTCGCTGGACAGCGCGGTGCGACTGAAACGCGCTCCCGAGGGCGACCCACGGCGGCGCATTCACGGCCATACTTATTGCCTGCGGCTGCACCTGAATGCGCCGCTGGACGAAGTGCTCGGATGGACGATGGACTTCGGGGACGTCAAGGAGCTCTTCAGGCCGGCGTTCCTCGAACTCGATCATCAGCCGCTGCACGAACTGGCGGATGTGGAAGACAACGACACCGCGAGCCTGGCGCGCTGGATCAAGCGGCGGGTGCTGGCGGATCTTCCGCGCCTCGATCGCATCGACCTGTTCGAGACGCGCGGTTGCGGCGCAATTCTCGCCTGGGGAGACGACGAGCCGGCGCTGCCGGTCTGAACCGTCAACCGAACTCCGCGTCGTCGCCGTCGTCCCACGGCGCCCGCGGCGCGGGGCCGCGTCCCAGGCGCGCCGTAAAGAGCAGAAGGAATGCCGCGATCGCGGTCAGACTGATCCCTGCCGGCACGACCGCGCGGCCGACGTCCTCGTTGAGCCGGTAGACCAGATTGGACAGCGACAGCAGCAGCGCCAGCAGGTGGCCCACCACGTGCGTCCAGCACGTCCTGGATGGCCGCAGGCGCCCGAGGCTGACGTACAGGATCAGGGCTTGCGCGGCGGCGATCGCGCCGGTCGCCAGCCCCGCGCCCAGCAGCCATTCCGAGGCGCGCGACCAGAACGGGCCGGCGGTAACCCAGTACACGCCATCGCTGATCAGCGTCGCCAGCATGAACGCCGCCGGCAGCGGGATGAGCGATACGTACAGCGAGTCCCAGCCGTCCGCCTCGGCATCCTTGCGGCTGCCTTCATCGATGATCGGCATCGTCGTCTCCGCGATCACATTGGCACCCGCTGCATGCACTCCGGTTGCGACGTCTGGGCCGCCGCGGTCGCACTGACCCAGTGGGACCGCAGCGAATGGTCGGCCAGCGTGATCGAACCGGCGAACGGGTCGCACCGCGCTGCGCGCGGATTGCCGGCGGGCAGCTCCAGCCGTGTCGAGCGGGCGCTGGGGGCGCAAGCGATGCGGATGCCGACCCGATGCGCCAGGCGCTGCAGCGCCGTGTTGAAGTTCAGGTTCCGCACGAACAAGGTGCTGGCGCCGCGCGCGCGGGCGAGCAGGCCGGCGCGCTCCAGCAGCAGCGTTCCGATGCCCTTGCCTCGGGCCCACGCCGAGACGCTCAATCCGAGGTCGGCGCCGCCGCCGCCGAACTCCAGGTGCAACGCACCGGAGATGTCGGGCGCCGGCTCGACGACGACGAATACGTTGCCGATCGAGCGGAACAGGTTCTCCACGTAAGCAACGATGTCAACGTCGGTCAACACCCACCCGAAGCGCAGGAACCGATCGCTGGCGGTCAGTGCCAGATAATGACTGGCCAGATCGTGGAAATGAAGGTACGTCGGACATATGGCATTTCTCATGGGTAAACCTCCCTGGCGAACCCCGGTGAGACTGGCGCCCGCAAACTGATCAAGCTGCAACCTGCGTGTGATCGAGGCCGTGCTCGACGGCGGTCACACGCGCTGGATCAAACGATCTTGGCGTCCATTTCTCACCTTCCGCTGTCTTCGCGTATCCGCCTTGACGTTGCGATGACTTCAGTCATTCGCGACAAACCTGCAACTCAAGATCGGGTCCTTGAAAACCTCAAGCGGCATTGTTGAAAAAGCGCCTTCGAACTTCTTGTGCTGCTGCACCGTTTGGATCCGGGGTCACTATGAACGCGCAGCGCGGAATTCTCAATGCGCTTCGGCCCGCGAAAACGGTAAACCGATGAGACGCCAAAGACCGTGATTGCACGTTTGAAATGAGGAGGAGAAATTGACAAAGAATTACCGCATCATCGGCCGTAAAGACTAGGTAAAGATCCTCGCACGCCGAGTCGATCAAGCGCCCTTCACGTTGATGATTGTGCTGGTTGCGCGCTCGTCGCCGATGCACACGCGCCGTGTTCGGAAACGAACGCTTACAAGAGCGGGTCGGCGCCGCGAAGGTCACGTGCGTTAAAAGTGACATCGGCATGTTGACCTCGGGCCCGCAACGCGCCCTTGTCGTGCGAGGATCGAATGAGACGCGAACTTCGGAACTACGATCTGCCACTCGGTCTGGCTGCGGCGGTCGTGCTCTGCGGCACTTTACTGGCCGGCTGCATCGTCGCTCCGGCCCGGCCGGTGTACTACTCCGGCGAGGTGGTGGCGGTCGCGCCTCCGCCCCCGCCCGAGGAGGTCATCGGCGTCGCGCCGGCACCAGGCTATTTGTGGATCGGCGGCTATTGGGGCTGGAGCGGCGGGCGGCACGAGTGGGTACGGGGCCACTGGGAGGCGCCGCGCCCGGGTTACGCCTGGGTTCCGCACCGCTGGGAGCGGGAGGAGCACGGCTGGCGTCTGCATCAGGGGCACTGGGAACGCCGCTGACCTCATAATGGGCGGATGGCCACGGCAAGCGGCGCAGACGGGGGTGTTGCCGGCATTCATGCCGTGGTCGACAGCGTCTACCGCGCCGACTCTCGCCGCGTACTGGCGACGCTGATCCGACTGCTGGGCGACTTCGATATCGCCGAAGAGGCGCTGCACGACGCCTTCATCGCGGCGGTCGAGCAGTGGCCCGGTGAAGGCGTTCCGCACAATCCTCGCGCCTGGCTCGTATCGACGGGCCGCTTCAAGGCGATCGACCGCATCCGGCGGCGGGCGAAGTTCGACGTGTCGCTCGAAGACGTCGCTGAGCAGATCGAATCCATTGCGGCCCCGGACACCGCCAGCGATGGGACCCACGTCGAGGATGACCGGCTGCGCCTGATCTTTACCTGCTGCCACCCGGCTCTTGCCCCCGACGCGCAGGTGGCCCTCACGCTGCGCGAGGTCTGCGGCCTGACGACCGAGGAGATCGCGCGCGCCCATCTGACCTCGCCCACGACGGTGGCGCAGAGGATCGTGCGCGCGAAAGCCAAGATCCGCGATGCGCGCATTCCCTACGAAGTGCCCGGCCGCGGGGAGCTGGCCGAGCGGCTCGACGGCGTGCTGCGCGTGATCTACCTGGTGTTCAACGAGGGCTATCTCGCCTCCGCGGGCGAGGCGCTCACGCGCCAGAGCCTGACGGCGGAGGCGATACGGCTGGGGCGGTTGCTGGTGGAGCTGCTGCCTGAGCCCGAAGCCGTGGGGCTGCTCGCGCTGATGCGGCTGCACGAGGCGCGCCGGGCCGCACGCTCCTCGTCCTCCGGAGACATCGTGCTGCTCGCCGAGCAGGACCGCTCGTTGTGGGACCGCGCGCAGATCGCCGACGCGATCGCGCTGGTCGAAGGCGCGCTCAAATCCAGGCGCTTCGGTCCCTACACATTGCAGGCCGCGATCGCCGCCGTTCACGCGGAAGCCCCCAGCGCGCAGGCCACCGACTGGGCGCAGATCGTCGGCCTGTACGACGCGCTGCTGCGCGCCGATCCCTCGCCGGTGGTCGAACTGAATCGGGCCGTAGCGGTGGCGATGCGCGACGGTCCGTCCGCCGGTCTGGCCGCGATCGACGCGATCCTGGGTCGCGGCCAGCTCGCCGACTACCATCTGGCCCACTCGGCCCGCGCCGACCTGTGCCGCCGGATGGGAGATCGCGCCGAAGCCCGCAAGTCCTACCGCAAGGCCCTGGAGCTGGCCCGGCAGGCGTCCGAGCGGCGATTTCTCGAGCGGCGCCTGGCCGACCTCGAAAAATAACTCGCGCGGCTGTCGAAACGGCGTCCCCCGGCACGACTAGGGTACGAGGCGCCGGTTTACTTTGCTATTTCCCATGGTCCTGTACGCACAATTTGCACAGGGTTTTGCCAGGAGACATCGATGCGATTCATGGTGATGGTCAAGGCGACCAAGGCCTCCGAGTCCGGCGTGCTGCCGGACGAGGGGCTGATCGCCGATATGGGCAAATTCAACGAGGAGCTGATCAAGGCGGGCGTGATGCTCGCCGGGGACGGGCTGCAGCCCAGTTCCAAGGGCGCGCGCGTGCAGTTCTCTGCCGGCAACCGGCGCACGGTGATCGACGGGCCGTTTCCCGAGACGAAGGAATTGATCGCCGGCTACTGGATGTGGAAGGTGAAGTCGAAGCAGGAGGCGCTGCAATGGTTGACGCGCTGCCCGCATCCCTTTCCGGGCCAGCAGGCCGAGATCGAGATTCGACAGGTGTACGAAGCGGAAGACTTTGCCAGATAGGGCAACGCGCGATGTGATCGCGCCGCAATAGCGCCACGCCGGGCCAAAGCCCGGCTATCCTTCCGGCCGAAGCCGGCGTGTCCTGGTCGGATGCGAAGGAGGGGCGCTTGAGGTGCCTTGTCATCGAAGACGATGCCGATACCCGCCGCTATATCTGCAACGGCCTGAGCGAAGCCGGCTACAACGTGCTGGCCTGCGACAACGGTCTGGACGGACTGCATCACGCGACCAACGAGTCCTGGGACATCCTGATTCTGGACCGCCTGCTGCCCGGGCAGGTCGACGGGCTGTCGATCGTCGCAAAGCTGCGCGACCTGGGAAAGAGCACGCCGGTTCTGATCGTCAGCGCTCTGACCAGCATCGACGAACGCGTGCGCGGGCTGCGCAGCGGGGGCGACGACTACATATCCAAGCCGTTCGCCTTTTCCGAGCTGCTGGCACGCGTCGAGGCGCTGCTGCGCCGCGTGCAGCCATTGCGCGAAGCCACGCAGCTGCGGGTTGCGGATCTGGCGCTCGATCTGCGCACGCTGCGGGTGGTGCGGGGAGCCACCGCGATCGCGTTGCAGCCGCGCGAGTTCCGCCTGCTCGAATACCTGATGCGCAACGAAGGCCAGGTCGTGACCCGCACGATGCTGCTCGAAGCGGTCTGGGATTGCCACTTTGATCCGCAGACCAACGTGATCGACGTCCAGATCAGCCGGCTGCGCAACAAGATCGACCGGGATTTCTCCCCGGCGCTGATCCACACGGTGCGCGGCGTCGGCTATCGGCTCGGCGCCGATGGTTAGCCTTTCCAAATCGATCACGACCCGCCTCGCGCTGGGCTACGCGGTGCTGGTGGCCGAGGCGATCCTGGTGGCCTCGGGCGTTTTCTACTTCGGCACCATCGGCGTGATGGACCGCCGCGTCGACGGCAAGATCACCGCGATCTCCAATCGCCTGATGGAGACGTTCCAGAACCGCCCGGTCGAAGAGCTGGCCAGGCAGATCGAGTTGGAGCTGAACGACGGCATCGACAGCGACACCGAGATCTTCCTGGTCGTATCGCCGTCGGGTCAACGCGTGGTCGGCAATCTGACGGCCGTACCCGAGGGCGCACGACCGCTCGGCCAGGTCGTCACGGGCGAGGTCGTGCGGGGAGGCAAGCGGGTCAGCGGCCGCCTGATCGCCCGGCAGCTGCCCGATGGCGGATTTCTCTATGTCGGCCGGGACCTGAGCGAGCAGCGGTCGGTCCGCGATCTGGTGGTGCGGGCGCTGGCCGCCGGCGCCGGGGCCTCGCTGGTCGTGCTCGCCGCGGGGGCGCTGCTGTTCCGGCACCAGATCGAAAAGCGCATCGGCCGGATCCGCCGCACGGCCGGGGCAATCGAAGCCGGCGACCTGAAGCAGCGCATTCCGGTCACGAGCGACGACGAGTTCGGGCGCCTGAGCGTCGACATCAATCGGATGCTCGACCGCATCGGGCAACTGGTGGATGGGGTACGGCACGTGTCCAACGCGATCGCGCACGATCTGCGCACGCCGCTGGGCCGGATCCGCAACAAGCTCGACGAGGCGGTCCGGCATGGCACGACCGCGGCCTCGTCCGAGGCGGCGACCGCGGCCATCGAGGACATCGACCAGCTGATCCTCGTTTTCGAGAAGCTGTTGCAGATCGCCGAAGCCGAATCGGGCGTGCGGGCGAGGTCGTTCGAGGCGGTCGATCTGAATCGCATCGCCAACGACATGGTCGAGCTGTATGACGCGACGGCCGAACAGCAGCAGGTCTCGCTGAAGCCGACCGGCAGCGGAGCGGTGCTGGCCGCGGTCGATCGCAACCTGCTGGCGAGCGCGGTGGCCAGCCTGATCGACAACGCGATCAAGTACGCCGGGCCCGGGGCGACCATCGAGGTCGGCGCTTACACGCAGCCGCAATCGGTTGCGATCGAGGTGCGCGACAACGGTCCCGGCATCCCGGCGCCGGAACGGCCCAAGGTCACCGAGCGCTTCTACCGCCTCGATCAGAGCCGCAATCTGCCCGGCAACGGGCTGGGGCTGTCGATCGTTTCGGCGATCGCGACGCTGCACGGCGGGGCGTTGCAACTGGAAGATGCTTCGCCGGGCCTTCTGGCCCGCATCGTTCTTCCGATCGGACCGGCGGTGCAAGCCGTCGCCGACGCCGCAACCGCCTGAAACAGGGTGAACTGCCGACGGCAGCAGTCCCTACGGACCGCCGAAAACCTTTCCAATCGGTAATTCTGCGGACAGCAAACCGCAAACCGCTCCGCCTTAAATTGGGGCGCTCCGCGCTCGGGTGGGTGTGTATGCGGCTGCGCAGAAATTTCGCGGGCTTTGGCGCCATGACGATGGTGATTGCGGCCACCGCCGCCGTCGCTTTCTATGGCGGGCAGGTCTCGGGCGGGCGCAATGCCGGCTCGGTCCAGGCGGCCGAGCCGGTCGCTGCCGCCAGCCCGGTCGACCCCGACAGCGTGACGCTGACCGATGAGCAGATCAAGGCGGTCAAGGTGGCCGTCGTGGTCGAGCACGATTTCGTCGCCAGGCACGAAACGGAGGGCTGGATCGACTTCAACGAGGACCGCAGTGTGCAGGTGTTTCCCCAGTGGCCGGGCCGGATCGCCCGCGTGATCGCCAAGGCGGGCGACGACGTCAAGCAGGGCGATGTGCTGTTCACGATCGACAGCACCGACCTGGTGAGCGCCGAGTCGAATCTGATCGCTGCGGCGGGCGTTCAGCAGCTGACCACGCGTGCGCTGGAGCGCGCGCGCGCGATGCTCGAATCGCAGAGCATCGCCCAAAAGGACTTCGATCAGGCCGCCGCCGACCAGCAGACGGCGCAGGCCAACCTGGAAGCGGCGCGCACGGCGGTGCGCATCTTCGGCAAGACCGACGCCGAGATCGATCGGATCGTCGCAAGCCGCAGCACGGCGGCCGAACTGCGCATCCGCAGCCCGATCGACGGGCGCGTGACCGTACGCAACGCCGCCCCGGGCCTGCTGGTGCAACCCGGCAATGGACCGGCCCCGTTCACCGTAGCCGACATCTCCACGATGTGGATGATCGCCAACGTCGCCGAGGACGAGGCGCCGCGCGTTCGCCTGGCACAGCCCGTGGAGGCGTCGTTGACCGCCTTTCCCGACCGTACGTTCCACGGCAGTGTCAGCCACATCGGTGCCGCGGTGGACCCGAACACGCACCGGGTCACGGTTCGCTCCGAAATCCGGGATTCGCGCCATGAGCTGCGGGCGCAGATGCTCGGCACGTTCGTGATTCGCACCGGGGCAGCCGTGCGTTCGCCCGCGGTTGCGCCGGCCGCGGTGGTGCGCGAGGGCGACGGCACGATGGAAGTGTTCGTCACGACGGTCCCGCATCGATTCGTACGCCGCACGGTGAAGATCGGCATGCAACAGGACGGGCTGGACCAGATCGTCGAGGGCGTCGCGGCGGGCGAGCGCATCGCCGCCGATGGCGCCCTGTTTCTGGCCAACGAGCTCGCGCTGCAGGCCCGATAACCGCCCCGCGGCGCCGGCTCGCGCGCGCGGCTCAATTTACTCAGGGGCTGCAACGTGCTCAGAGGCATCCTGGCGATCGTGCTCACGCGGCGTCCAGTCGTGCTGCTGGCGGTGCTGGCCTTCCTGGTCGCGGGCCTGGCCGCATTCGCAAGGCTGAACATCGAGGCCTACCCGAATCCGGCGCCAGTGATTCTGGAGATCACGGCTCAAGCACCGGGTTCATCGGCCGAGGAGATGGAGCGCTACTACACGCGCCCGATGGAAATCGGGCTGGCCACCACGCCCGGCGTCGACAATATCCGCTCCACGTCCACCTACGGCCTGTCGTTCGTCCGCGTGACCTTCCGATACGGCGTCGACTACTACTTCGCCTACACGCAGGCCGCGCTGAGTCTGCAGCAGAACGTGAACCTGCCCAATGGCGTGTCGGCCCAGATCCAGGCCTCGAGCCTGGTCGGCGAGATCTTCCGCTACCAGCTGGTCGGTCCGCCGCACTTCGGGCTCGCAAACCTTCGCGCCGTGCAGGACTGGGTTGTCACACGCCGGCTGTTGACGGTGCCGGGCGTGGCGCAGGTCGTCACCTGGGGCGGCACGACCAAGCAGTACGAGGTCGAGGCCGACATGGGCAGGCTGCAGGGATACGGCATCACGCTGCCGCAGCTGATCGGCGCACTGGGCAACGCCAATATCAACGTCGGTGGCCGCACGATCAACCTGGGCCAGCAGTCGGTCAACATCCGCGGCGTGGGGCTGATCCGCGACACGACCGACATCGGCGACGTCGTTCTGGCGCAGTCGAACGCGACACCGGTGCGTGTGAGGGACGTGGCGACGATCCAGGTCGGCTACCTGCCGCGCCTGGGCAAAGCGGGGCGCGACGACCAGGACGACGTGGTCACCGCCATCGTCGTGATGAACCGGACATTGCGGACCAACGAGGTCATCGCCCGCGTCAAGAGCGAGGTCGAGCGGATCAACCACGACGGCACGCTGCCCGCCGGCGTCCGGATGGTGCCGTTTTACGACCGCACCACCCTGGTCAACGTCACCACGCGCACGGTGCTGCACAACCTCGTGATCGGCTGCCTGCTGGTGTTCCTGATCCAATGGGTCTTTCTCGGCAATCTGAGCAGCGCGCTGATCGTCAGTGCCAACATCCCGTTCGCGCTGTTTTTCAGCGTGATCGTGCTGCTGCTGACGGGCGACTCGGCCAACCTGCTGTCGCTCGGGGCGATCGATTTCGGAATCATCGTCGACTCCGCGGTGATCCTGGTCGAGAACGTGTTCCACAACCTGCAAAGGCCGCGCGAGGAACGCTTGTCGCTGCTGGCCGAGTTCTCCCGGCGCTGGCACGACCCGCAATTACCGGCCGAGTCCAGGCGCATCTGGACCAACCGTTTACGGATGATTTTCATGAGTGCACTGCAGGTCGACCGCGCGGTGCTGTACTCGTCGGCGATCATGGTGGCGGCGTTCATCCCCCTGTACACGATGCAGGGCGTCGAAGGCCAGATCTTCAACCCGATGGCTCGCACCTACGCCTATGCGCTGACCGGTGCGCTGCTGGCGACCTTCACGATGACGCCGGTGCTGTCGTCGGTGCTGCTGCCCCGGCGCGTGAAGACGGCCGAGACTTTGATCGTCGCCGGCATTCGCAGGCTGTACTCGCCGGTGCTGCGCTGGGCCCTGGAGCACCGCACGGCCACGGTCGGCGCCGGGCTCTCATTCCTGGCCGTGGCCGCGCTGCTGCTGTTGCGAATCGGCACCGAATTCCTGCCGGCGCTGGAGGAAGGCAACCTGTGGATCCGCGCGACGATGCCGCCGACGATCTCGCTCGAGGCCGGTATGGACAAAGTGAATCGGATGCGCGCGATCTTGAAGAGCCACCCGGAGGTCCTCACGGTCGTGTCCCAGCACGGCCGGCCCGACGACGGCTCCGATGCCGCGGGGTTTTATAACGCCGAATTCTTCGTACCGCTTAAACCGTTCGACGAATGGCCGCGCGGGTACACGAAGGACCAGCTGCTCGATGAGCTGCAGAGGCAGTTCCGCGCCGAATTTCCGGGAGTCGAATTCAACTTCTCGCAGTACATCCAGGACAACATCGAGGAGGGGCTGTCGGGTGTCAAGGGGGCGAACTCGGTCAAGATCATCGGACCGGATCTGCAGGTGCTGGAAAAACTGGCCGACCAGGTGTTGCACCAGATGGGGCAGGTCAGAGGAGTCGAGGATCTGGGGGTGTTCCGCGTGCTGGGGCAGCCGAACCTGAACATCACGGTCGATCGCCGCAAGGCGGCCCGCTACGGCCTGAACACGGGCGACGTGAACTCGGTCGTGCAGGCGGCCGCTGGCGGAACGCAGGCCACCACGGTGCTCGAAGGCGACCGCCAGTTCGCGCTGACGGTGCGGCTGGCACCGCGCTACCGCTCGAACCCGGAGGCGGTCGGCAACATCATGGTCGGGTACGCGACGCCCGGCGGGGCGAACGCGTACATTCCGCTGCGGGAGCTGGCGTCGATCGGGCTGGGCACGGGCGCCTCCTACATCTACCACGAGAGCAACGAGCGCTACATACCGGTGAAATTCAGCGTGCGCGGGCGTGATCTGGGCAGTACGGTGGCGGATGCCGAAGGGCGCATTCGCAGTAACGTGCAACTGCCGCAGGGCTACCGGATCGTATGGGCCGGCGAATTCGAGGAGCTCCGGCAGGCGCAGCGGCGCCTGGCCATCGTGGCGCCGATCGCCATCGGCGCTATCCTGCTGCTGCTGTATATGCTGTTCAATTCTCTGCGCGACAGCCTGCTGACGCTGGCGGGCATTCCGTTTTCGGCGGCCGGCGGACTGATCGCGCTGTATGTTTCCGGGCTGAACCTGAGCATTTCGGCGGCGATCGGCTTCGTGTCGCTGTTCGGCGTATCGGTGATGAACGGCATCCTGATCCTGACCTATTTCAATCACCTGGTGGCCGAAGGCAAGGAACCGCTGGAGGCCATGCGGACCGCGGCCGAGCAGCAGATGCGCCCGATGCTGATGATGGCGCTGTCGGCCTGTATCGGCCTGCTGCCGGCCGCCGTGGCCACCGGTATCGGCAGCCAGGTGCAGCGGCCGCTGGCCACGGTCGTGGTGGGCGGCATGCTGCTGGGGCCGATCATGCTGCTGATCGTGGCGCCCGCGCTGCAGGTGATGGTGCTGAACTGGTCGGTGCAGCGGGGCGGCGAAGGGCGCGCGCGGCCGGTGGAGATCGAAGATGAGCCGTGAAACGCTTAGGGGTGTCGGCATGCTCGCGTCCCTGCTGTGCACCGCCTGCACGGTCGGACCCGACTTTCAGCGCCCGCCGCCGCCCGATGCGCACGCTTACGTGCGCGAGCCTTTGACCGGCACCACCGCTGCGCCGGCCACGGGTGGCGCGGCGCAGACCTTCAAGGAGGGCGCCGAGGTGCCGGCAAACTGGTGGGTCGGATTCGGATCGCCCCCGATCGATGAGCTGGTCCTGCGCGCCTTCGAACACAATCCGACCGTCGATGCGGCCCGGGCCGCGCTGCGCCAGGCGCACGAATCCACCGCGGCGCAGTTCGGCGCGTACTTCCCCGTCCTGGCGGCGAGCTATTCGCCCAGTCGCGCCGAGAACCCCGTCGGCACGATCGCGCCCACCTTGAGCTCGAACGTGCCGGTGTACACGCTGCACACCGCGCAGGTCAGCGTCGGGTTCGTCCCCGACGTGTTCGGCCTGAACCGGCGCGCGGTCGAATCGCTGACTGCCCAGGAGGAGTCGCAGAGTTTCCAGCTCCAGGCGGCCTACCTGACGCTGGCCTCCAACGTGGTGGCCGCGGCGATCCAGCAGGCGGCGTTGCAGGCTCAGATCGAGGCGACCGACGACATCATCCGAGCCGAAAGACGCTCCCTGGAGCTGCTGCGCGAACAGGCGCGTCTGGGATACGCGTCGGCCCTGGACGTGGCCACGCAGGAATCCGTTCTGGCCCAGGGCGAGCAGGCGCTGCCGCCGCTGAAAAAACAGCTCGAGCAGACCCGCGATCTGCTGGCGGTGCTCACGGGCGAGGTGCCGGCGCAGGGCCGACCCGCGCAGATCGATCTGGACGCGCTGAAACTGCCCGAGGAGTTGCCGCTGAGCGTGCCATCGAACCTGGTCGAGCACCGCCCCGATGTGCGGGCCGCCGAGGCACAGGTGCACTCGGCCAGCGCCCAGGTCGGCGTCGCGGTGGCCAACCGCCTGCCGCAGTTCCCGATCTCCGCCAACTACGGCGGCACCGCAACCCAGTTTGCGCGGATGTTCGCCGACCACAACCAGTTCTGGGCGATCACGGGCAGCGTGACCCAGACGGTCTTCGACTTCGGCACGCTGCGGCATCGGCAGCGCGCGGCCGAGGCGGCGCTCGACCAGGTGACCGCGCAGTACCGCAGCGTCGTGCTGACCGCGTTTCAGAACGTCGCCGACAGCCTGTACGCGCTGCAGGGCGATGCCGATTCGCTCGCGGCCTCGTTGAAGTCGGAAGCCGCCGCCCGCAAGACGCTGGACCTTACGCGCCGCCAGCTCGATGCCGGCGCGGTCAACGTGCTGGCGCTGCTCAGCGCCCAGCAAGCCTATCAGCAGACGCGCATCTCGCGCGTGCAGGCGCAGGCCGCGCGTTACACCGACACGGCGGCCCTGTACCAGGCGCTGGGCGGCGGCCGGCTGAGCGAGGTCGCGACCCAGTGATCAGCGTGAGGCGCGCCATCGTCACCGGCGGCAGCGGCGGCATCGGCAGCGCGATCTGCCGGCGCCTGGCCGCAGACGGGCACCATGTGCTGGTGCATTCGAATACGAATCGCGAATCGGCGCTGCGGGTGGTCGGCGAGATCGCCGCCGCCGGTGGTTCGGCTCAGGCTGTTTGCTTCGACATCGCCGATTGTGCGCAGACCCGCGACGCCCTCGAAGCGGTGCTGCTGAACGGCGCCATCCACATCGTCGTCAACAACGCCGGCGTTCACGACGACGCCGTATTCGCAGGAATGCGCCTCGAACAATGGCGCCGCGTGATCGACGTTTCGGTTCACGGCTTCTTTCACGTGACTCAGCCGCTGACGCTGCCGATGGTGCGCGAGCGCTGGGGGCGCATCATCAACATCTCCTCGATCAGCGCCCTCGTGGGTCATCGCGGGCAGGTCAACTACGCGGCCGCCAAGGGCGCGCTGAATGCGGCCACCCGGTCCCTGGCGGCAGAGCTGGCCAGCCGCGGCGTCACCGTCAACGCCGTTGCGCCCGGCATCATCGACACGCCGATGACCCGCGGCGTGTTCGACCGCGCGGCCATCGAGTCGCTGGTTCCGATGAAGCGCGCCGGCACGGCGCAGGAGGTTGCCGACCTGGTCGGGTTCCTCGCCTCGGACCAGGCCTCCTACATCACCGGCCAGGTCATCGCGATTCATGGCGGGATGTTCTAGACAGCCCTTACGCCCTCACCCCCTCCCCTCTCCCGCTGCGCGGGCGAGGGGCGATCCAGCGTGTCCGTGCGAACGTCGTTGAACTTGCCGTGCTCGGTCGCCCCTCGCCCGCGCAGCGGGAGAGGGGAGGGGGTGAGGGCTCCGATAAAATGGATGGGTCGCAGTCCGGCGGATCGCCCAACCCGAGAGCTTCCCATGTCCAGCGCACAGATCCCTGAGGAAGCCGGCCCCGCATCGGGTTCGGGACAGGATTGCGGCCTCGTCGACGAGCTTTGCGCGTTGATCGTGTCATCCCTGAACCTCGCAGATGTGCCGTCCGATACGAATTCCGACACGCCGCTGTACGGGGACGGCCTGGGGCTGGACTCGATCGACATTCTCGAAATCGCCCTGGTGGTGTCCAAGCGCTACGGTCTGCAGCTTCGGGCCGATGACGGCAACAACGCCGAGATCTTCCGGTCGCTGGGCTCGTTGGCCGCTTACGTCGCCGCGCACCGCACGAAATGAATGAATCGCCGCTGCGCGTCAAGCTTCAGGTCCCACAGACCCATCCGATGTTTGGCGGGCACTTCCCCGGCCATCCGGTCGTTCCGGGAGCGTGGCTGCTGGCGCAGGCCATACAGGCCCTCGAAACAGCCGCTGGCGCGTCCTTCGCGTGGCGCCACGTGGAAAGCGCCAAATTCCGTACTGCGGTACGGCCGGGCGCCTGCCTGGACCTGACCTTGACCCGGAGGGGGCCGAGCGGCCTCGAGCTCACTATTTCTGAAGGCAGCGAACCGGCGGCGAGCGTGCGCTTCGGAACGGTATAGTGCACGCGGACGCATCGAAACTGCTGCCCGCGTGTGTATCCGCTGACGCTTTCGCGATTCACCCTGACAAGTTGTCTCGGAAGCGGTCTGGAGGCGACGCGCCGTGCGCTCGCTGACGGCCGTTCGGGGCTGACGCACTGGCGCGTCGACGATTCCGGGTTCGACACCTTCGTCGGCCGGGTGCCGGCGCTTTCGGACATGCGCCTTCCCCAGCCCTGGGCCGACTGGGAATGCCGCAACAACCGTCTCGCATACCTGGCACTGCACCAGGATGACTTCGCCGACTGCGTGGCGCGGGCGGCGCTGCGCTATGGCGCCCGGCGGGTGGGCGTGTTCATCGGAACCACCACATCGGGCATACGCGAGACCGAGGACGCTTTCGCCCGCCGCGACGCCGACGGGGCGCTGCCGGCTTGCTTTCGTTATCGACACGCGCACGCCGGTTTCGCGGTAGCCGATTTCGTGCGCAGCGTGCTCGGGCTGAAGGGTCCGGCCACGGTGATCTCGACCGCGTGCTCGTCGAGCGCCAAGGTATTTCCGGCCGCTGCCCGGATGATCGCGTCCGGCACGATCGATGCCGCCGTGGTCGGAGGCGTCGACACCTTGTGCGGCACGACGCTGTTCGGCTTCCGATCTCTCGAGCTGCTCGCGCAGACGCCTTGCCGGCCTTTCGACGTTGACCGCACCGGCTTGTCGCTGGGAGAGGCCGGAGCCTTCGTGCTGCTGGAGCGCGCCACCGGCGCGGCGGCCCCGGACGATGTCCTGCTGCTCGGCGCGGGTGAGTCGAGCGACGCCTACCACATGTCGACCCCGCATCCCGAAGGCCTGGGCGCTCGTCTCGCGATCGAGTCCGCGCTGGCGTCAGCACGCCTTTCGGCACAGGACATCGACTACGTGAACCTGCACGGCACGGGCACCCGCACCAACGATCCGGCCGAAGACAAGGCCGTCACGGGCCTGCTCGGACTGCGCGTTCCCTGCAGTTCGACCAAGGGGGTCACGGGCCACGCGTTGGGCGCGGCGGGCGCCGTCGAGGCCATCGTCAGCGCTCTGGCCGTTCAGATGCGCATCCTTCCGGGCGGCGTCACCACGCAGCGGCAGGATCCGGCCTTGCACTGCAACTTTCTCCGAGCTCCGCAAACGGGCCGTGTGCGGCGCGTCCTGAGCAATTCATTCGGATTTGGCGGCACCAACTGCGCCTTGTTGATCGGCGCGGCGGCGGCCTGATGAGCGATCCGGCGCGCGCATCGATGTGGCTGAGGGGAATCGGCGTCTGCGGTTCCCACCTCCATACGTGGCCGTCCGTGCGGGTCATCCTGCGCGGCGAAGGCCCGCTGCCGGCGCAGGCTGCGCCGATTCCGTTGTGTTCGAGGCTGCCCGCGGCGGAGCGGCGCCGCGCCAGCAAGGTCGTCAATCTTGCGATGGGCGCCGGGCTGGAGGCGGCCACGTCCGCAGGACTGGACATGGCGAGCCTGCCGACCGTGTTCGCGACGTCCAGCGCGGACGGCGAAAACTGCCATGCGATCTGCACCGCACTGGCATCGAAGGATCCCAGCGACCACCTGCTGTCTCCGACACGCTTTCACAATTCGGTGACGAACGCGGCAGCAGGATACTGGGCCATCGCGATGGGTGCGATGGCGCCGTCGACGACGCTGACCACCTATGACGGCTGCTTTGCAGCGGCGCTCCTGGAGGCCCAAGGCGCCTTGGCGACCGGGACGCAAGACGTACTGGTGACCGTTTTCGATGCGCCCTACCCGGAGCCGCTGCACAGCAAGAGGCCGATCGTTTCTTCCCTGGGCGTGGCGCTCGCCTTGAGCGCCCACGCCGGGCCCGGCCGCCTGGCCCGGTTTCGCCTGGGCCTGACCGACGACGCGGCCGATCGCATGGGGTTCACCGGCCTGGAAGCGATACGCTGCGGCTCGCCGCCGGGCCGGGGCCTTGTGCTGCTCGAACGCATCGCGCGGGGGCACCATGGCATCGTCCGGCTGGACTATCTCGATGACCTGCGGCTCGCGATCGACATCGAGCCGGCATGACCAGCCTGGACCGGCAGCAGATCGCGCGCATCATTCCGCACGGCGGAACGATGGTGCTGATCGACGAAGTGATCCACTGGGATGAGCACCGTCTGCTGGCCCGCACGGAGAGCCACCTGCGCGCGGACAACCCGCTGCGGGACGAGCGGGGCCTGCACATCGCCTGCGGCATCGAATATGCGGCGCAAGCCATGGCGCTGCACGGCGTCCTGCGGGGCGTGCGCCCCGGCGAGGGTCAACCCGGACGGCCGCGCACCGGGTTGCTGGCCAGCGTGCGCGAGGTCAGGTTCCTGGCACACCGCCTGGACGAGGACTCGACGGTCCTGCTGATCGAGGCGGACCTGGTGTCCGGCGACCTGCAGGTGGCGATGTACGAGTTCGCGGTGCGCTCGCCGGCGCGCACCCTGCTGACGGGTCGCGCAACCGTCGTGCTGGACGCGCTCAACCTGCTCGATCCGCCCTCCGGCGCCGGCCCAGCAGCCGAGGCAGGCGCAGGATGAATTCGACCATCAGGCGCACGTGCATCCAGGTCAGCAGCGCGTTGTCCCGCACGTATCGAAAGTGCGAAACGCCGCCGCACTCTCGGCCGAAATAGCGGACCGGCGCCGGCACATTCACCGGCCGCACGCCGGACCAGCACAGGCGGACGGCGGCCTCGGGATCGAAGTCGAAGCGCCGCATCCAGCGGTGGCGCTGCGCGATGGCCAGCAACGGTCCGATCGGGTATACGCGAAAGCCGAACAGCGAATCGCCGATTCCCAGGTTCAGCGTTTCCAGATTGGCCCACCAGTTGGATATGCGGCGGCCGCGCACGCGCAGCGGCGGGGCGTCGGCATCGAACTGCGGCACGCCCACGATCAGGCAATCGGGCCGGGCGGCCGATTGCGCCATGAACTCGCCGATGCTTTGCGCCGGGTGCTGGCCATCCGAATCCATCGTCAGTACGTGCGTGTACCCCTGCTGCGCTGCCAGGCGCGCACCGTGCAGGACGGCCGCCCCTTTGCCGCGGTTGCGGTCCAGAACGACGACACGCACGCCCGCGTCGGCCTGCGCCAGTGCCAGCAATTGTTCGGCCGAGCCGTCGTTGCTGCCGTCGACAACCACCCATACCGGGCACCACGCGGCGCGCGCCGAACGCACGGTCGAGACGACGCCCGGGCCCGGGTTGTAGCTGGGCATCAGCACCAGGTGCGTGGGCGAGCACGGCGCCTGCGGCATCTTCAACGATTCATCGGCATTGACCGGACGACTGCGCCGCGGCGGCGGTGGCGCTAATAGTCCTCGTCCCTCGGCGGCACCCGGACCGAGGACTCGCCGACCAGCACGGCGATCCCGATGCCGCCGTAGATCGAGTGGCCGCTGCGAACCAGTGGGCTGTTCTCGAACACGGCGCCTTCGATCGAGTCGTAGCGCCCGAATGCGCCGACCCAGAAGCGCCGGAAGCGCTTGGACAGCGCCGTTGTGAATTGCGCGCCGGAATACCCGCCGGATGCGGCGTACGCAGGCCGCGTCGCGGTGGCGAATGCCCGATCGACCGAATAGTAAGTCTCGTTCAGGTGGCGGGTCGCGAACAGCGGACCGCCCTGCAGCCCCAGGCTCCAGCCGGGAGCGCGCACCGGGTCGGTCAGGTCCAGGTTCAGCCGCGGGCTCGTGATCCAGCCCAGCAAGCGGGGCGGCCACTGGATGCTGAACGCCGCCCGCACCGGAAACGACGCCATCAGCCGGGTTCCGCGGTTCTGCCCGCGCCAGAGCGTCCAGTCGAGCGCCGGTCCGAACTCGACTTCAGGCTTCAGATCGGGCATGCCGGCGCGCGTATCGGAGTGGCTGCTCGGCACCGGCAGCGACGCACCGACGCTGACGTTCAGCTTCACATTCTTCGATTCGAACAGGATGCCGCGCACGCCCTCGCGCTCATCGGCGCGCAAAAACTCGCCCCGGTAGACGAAATACACCGAGGGCAGGACCAGGTTGCGGTACTGGTCCGAGCCGCGATAGTACGGAAGGCGCAGGCCGGCCGGCCCGATGCCGAACTCCCACAGCGGCTCATCCTGACCCCGGCTCGCCGCCGGCAACAGGCTCGCGAAGGCGAGCGCGGCTGCCAGCGCCTGCGCGCGCACAGCCCGCCGGCGCGCGCTGTCCGAGCCGGTCAATCAGGCCCCGAGCGGCCGGCGCATTTCCAGCCTCGAAAGGAGTGCGAAAACGGCGCCGAGCGCCGCCCCGGCTGCCACGTCGACCGCCACGTGCTGTTTGGTGGCCATGGTCGAGTATGCGATGGCCACGCACCAGATCGCGTTGGCCCAGCGGGCCCCGCGCGGCAGACCCAGCGCCGGCAGCTGCCAGTTCAACCGGAACGCGGCGTACACCGAAGCGGCCACGTGCAGCGATGGACAGGCATTGCCGGCGGCGTCCACTCCCTTCAGAAACCCCATGCCCGGATACAGGTCCCAACGAATGTCGGCGGGCGGCACGGCGTTGGGCCAGAAGCGGAAGATCGACAGGCCGGTCAAACACAGCGCACCCATCCAGGCCCCGGAGCTGATCACCTCGCGGCGGGTCAGCATCAGCGTCTGCGGCAGGCAGATATACACCCAAACCGAGAAGTAAACGGGCAGGGCGAGCGGCTCGAATCCGATGAGCCGATCCAACAGCGTGACCGGCATCACGCGCACCGGATACGCCGGGTGATTGAGCAAGTAGAAGTATCCCGCGAAGAAGGACGCCATGAATCCGAGCGTTCCGAAGCACTTGAACCAGAAGTGCGTCATGACCGTCGAAACCAGTCGACGCCAGACCCCCCTATCGAAGGCGGGCATTGTCGCAGGCGGATGCACCGGTTTCAACGATTCTCCTCATCGCGCAGTGCACCCCATGCGGCGCGGCGCTGCTTTGCCGCCTGTCGATCGCGCCAGTACAATGCCGCCCGCAGAAGAGCTGCTTTCGCCTTGAGGGCTCGAGCGAGGCGCCGTGATCACGAACAGACGGACGTTGCATCTGGCGATCGTCCTGACGGCGGCAGCAGCCTATCTGTGCCTGAGTTATTTTATAGCGGCGTCGGACTAGATCATCCAGACCTATCCCGATTACTCCAGGCCTCAAAAGCTTCGCTGACGCAACGTGGATTGTCTGCCGCTGCTGCCGGACGGCGTCGCCGATCATGGGCTCGCCTACCGCCATGGGCGCGCAATCGGGCGCGATGCGTTCCTTGGCGAGGTGCTGGCGCTGGCCGACCGCTTGCCCCAGACGGCGCACGCGCTCAATGTCTGCCGGGACCGCTATCGGTTTGCGGTCGCACTGCTTGCAGCCATCTGCCGCAATACCCGCACCCACCTGCCCGGCTCGACGGCGCCCGAGAGCATCGCGGGGCTGTGCGCCGAGCTTCCCGGGGTCGTCTGCCTCGGCGACCAGGCCTCGCCTCTGACCGTGAGCGCACCCTACGTCAGGGTGTCGGACGATGGATCCGGCCCGGCCGGTGGCGCGCCGCAGGCCCCATCGATTCCGGCCGACCGTCCGGTCGTGACCGTGTTCACTTCGGGATCCACCGGCAGGCCGCGACCGCACCGCAAGACCTTCGGTCGCCTTGTGCAGAACGCACGCGCCGAAGCGTCCATCATGTGGGATGCTGCGGGAGGCCCCTGTTCGGTCATCGGCACGGTACCGTCGCAGCACATGTACGGGCTGGAATCGACGATCTTGCTGCCGATCTTCTGCGGCGGGCGCCTGAGCCCGCGCGTTCCATTCTTTCCGACCGACATCTGCCAGGCGCTGGAAGAAATGCCGCAGCCGCGGCTGCTGGTCACGACCCCGTTTCACCTGCGCAAGCTGCTCGATGCGGATCTCGATATTCCTTCTGTGGCGGCGGTGGTCTGCTCCACGGCGACGCTGCCGCCCGCGCTGGCCCAAGAGGTCGAGGACCGTCTGCAGGCGCCGTTGATCGAAATCTATGGCTCCACCGAGACGGGCCAGCTCGCAACCCGTCGGCCGACCGTCCGGGTCGAATGGGATGTCTACGCCGGCATCACGCTCACGCAGGCGGATGGGAGAACCACCGCGGACGGCGGCCACCTGGAGCAGGCCTATGCGCTGAACGACGTGGTCGAGCTGCTGGGCGCCGCACAATTTCGCCTGCTCGGCAGGAATTCGGACATGGTCAATATCGCCGGAAAGCGCAGCTCTCTGGGATACCTGAATCACATCCTGATGAGCGTGCCCGGCGTCCAGGATGGAGCATTTTGCCTGCCCGCCCACAACGCGGTCGGCGACGTTTCCCGGCTGGCCGCGTTCGTGGTTGCGCCGCAATTGAACTCCCGCCAGATCCTGGCAGCCTTGCGCGCGCACATCGATCCGGTGTTTCTTCCGCGCCCGATCGTTTTTGTCGATCTGCTGCCGCGCAACGAAACGGGCAAGATTGCTGCAACCGCCATGGACGCGCTGATCGCCCGCCACTTTCCGCACCGGGCGTGAGGTGAGCGCTCAACCCGAATGGATGCAGCGCACCGAGCGCGGCAACCGGTTCTGGCTGGCCGCGATGCGCTGGATCTCGCTCACGTTCGGGCGCCGCGCCTCCCGGGCGCTGCTTCCCTTCATTGCACTGTATTTCACGATGGCAGTGCCCGCGGCGCGCCGGTCTTCCAGGGACTACCTGCGGCGCTGCCTGCAACGCCAGCCCACCCTCCTCGACGTCCATCGTCATGTCCTGGCGTTCTCCGCCACGATCCACGATCGCATCTATATCCTGAACGACCGGTGCGATCTGTTCGACCTGCGCCTGTCCGGAGCAGAGCGGCTGCATGCCGATATCGGCGCGCAGCGCGGCGTTTTCCTGTTCGGCGCCCACCTGGGCAGCTTTGAAATCCTGCGTGCCGCGGCCCGCACTTTGCCTGGGCTGCGCGTGTTCATGGCGATGTACCCGGACAACGCCCGCGAGGTCAACCGCATGCTGGCCGCTATCCATCCGTCGGCCATGCAGGACATCATCGAGCTGGGTCACGTCGACTCGATGCTGCGCGTTCATCAGCGCTTGACGCAGGGCGGCGTGATCGGAGTCCTGGCCGACCGCGCGGTCGGTCCGAGCCATTTCGTCCGCGTTCCTTTTCTCGGGTCGCCGGCGCAATTTCCGTCGGGCCCCTTCCGGATGGCCACGATCCTGCGCCGTCCGGTGTATTTCATGGCGGGGCTGTACCGGGGAGGCAACCGCTACGATCTGCACTTCGAATGGCTGACGGACTTTTCAAGGCCTGTGGACCATCGAAACGACGCAGAACGGGAACTTCTGGCCGGTTATGTCGCGGCGCTGGAGCGGCATTGCCGGGCCGCGCCCCACAACTGGTTCAATTTCTACGATTTCTGGAGATCGGCCGGGGCCGCCGAAGCCTTGGCGGAGCCGGCCGGGCACGACGGGGCTTGATGTGGTGCTGGGACGGTCTGCCGTGGGCCTGACGATCGCTGTCGCGCTGCCGGTGGCGATGGCCAGCGACTGGCAATTGGCCGACCTGATGCACACGCTCAGCCAGAACCAGCCGCAGCAGGCGACTTTCGTCGAAAAGCGTTACCTGAGCGTCCTCAACCAGCCCCTGGAGTCTTCCGGCGAGCTGACCTTCATCCCGCCGAACCGGCTGGAGAAGCGCACGCTGAAACCGAAGCCCGAATCGCTGATCGTCGACGGCGATGTCCTGATCGTGGAGCAGTCGAATCGGCGCCACCTCAGAGTGAATCTGCGGGAGCGCCCCGATATCTCCGCCTTCGTCGAAAGCATCCGCGCCACCCTGGCCGGCGACCAGCCTGCGCTGGAGAAGGTCTACTCGATCGAGTTGTCGGGTACCGCGGACAAATGGCGGCTTTCCCTGGTGCCGCGGCGGCAGGAGATGGTGCGGATCGTCTCCCGCATTCAAATCGCCGGATCGCAGGGCGACCTGGCCACCATCGAATTCGACTTCGCCGACGGCGACCGCTCTGAAATGGTCGTTGCCAAAGCGCGGAGCCGATGATGCCCAGCGGCCGCCTGCGGGCGCTGGCCATCTTGTTGGCGGTATTTTTCGCCTGCGGGTTCGTGATACTGCGGACCCGCTTCGTGTCCGACCTGTCCGCGTTCATGCCCCGGTCGCCGACCGAGCGGCAGCGGTTGCTGCTCGAGCAGTTTCGCGACGGCGTGATCGCCCGCCTCGTGATGATCGGGATCGAGGGCGGCGACGCCGCGGAGCGGGCCCGGCTGTCGCGCGAGCTGGCGGCCAGGCTGCGAAGCGACCGGCAGCTGTTCGTCGGAGTGCAAAACGGGGATGCGGCCACGGCGCAGCGCGATCGAGACTACTTCCTTCAGAACCGCTACCTGCTCGCTCCCGACATTTCACCGGAGCATTTCACGGCCGAGGGCCTGCATGCGGCCCTGCTCGAATCGCTCGATGCACTGTCCGGCGATGCCGGACTGCTGTTCAAGGGTATTTTCCCGCGCGACCCCACGGGCGAGACGCTGAAGGTTCTCGAGCGCTTCGAGGGCCACTCCCAGCCCCGCACGGTCGAAGGTGTCTGGGCATCGCCGGACGGGGAACTGGCGCTGCTGCTGGTGCAGACGCGCGCGGCGGGCTCGGACATCGAGGCGCAGTCGCGCATCGTTTCGCACATTCGACAGGTGTTCGTGCGGATCGAGGATCGCAAACCGGACACCCGGCTCCTGATGAGCGGTACAGGGGTCCTTTCGGTGGCGTCCCGTTCGGCCATCGAAGGCGAAATTGCCAGGCTGGCAATGGCCAGCCTGGTGCTGGTCAGCTGCCTGCTGCTGGCCGTCTATCGCTCGCCGGTGCTGTTCCTGTTGGGGATGCTTCCGGTCGTTTTGGGCGCGTTGGTCGGGATCGCCGCCGTCAGCCTCGGCTTCGGCCGCGTCCACAGCCTGACGCTCGGTTTCGGCACCACGCTGATCGGCGAGGCGGTGGACTACTCGATATATTTCTTCATCCAGTGCTTCGGAGGAGCCAGTTCCGAGCGCTTCTGGCCCACGATCGCGCTGGGCGTGTTGACCTCGATCGCCGGCTATTCGGTCCTGCTGTTTTCCGGATTCCCGAGCCTGGCGCAGTTGGGCTTGTACTCGATCAGCGGCCTGGTGGCCGCAGCGCTGGCCGCCCGCTACCTGCTGCCGGAGCTGATGCCGCGCCGGACCAGACTGCGTGATCTTCGGCGCACCGGGGCCGCGCTGGAGCGGCTGTTCAACCAGGCCGCCGGCCTGCGCTGGGCGGCGCTCGCCATCGTTCTTGCTGCGGGCGCCGTCATCCTCGCGCATTCGGGCCGGATCTGGAATCGTCAACTGAACGCGCTCAGCCCGGTCACGCAGGAGGACCAGCGCACGGATGCGCGGCTTCGAAGCGGCCTGGGTGTTTCCGACATGCGGTACGTGGCGGCTTTCGCCGCCAACGACGAACAGTCCGCCCTGCAGAAGGCCGAGCAGGCCGGCAACGTCCTGCAGGACCTGGTCGATCGCGGAGTCATCGGCGACTACACCTCGCCCGCCTTCGTGCTGCCGAGTCTTGCCCGACAGCGCAGCCGGCAAGCCGCCCTGCCGGATCCCACAACGGCCCGGGGCCGGCTGCACCAGGCCCTCGAAGGCCTGCCGATCCGGGCTGATCGCCTGGGCGGGTTCCTGTCCGACTTGCAGGCGGCGCGCAACGGAGGCGTCCTGACCCGCGCGGATCTGGATGGCACGTCGGCCGAGATGCTGGTCGATTCGCTGCTCGTCCGACGTGAACACGACTTCCTGGTGCTGCTGCCGTTGCGCTCCGCCGCGGCGGGCTCGGCCGCGGGGCAGATCGACATCGACCAGGTCGGCTCGGCCCTCGGCCAGGCGCGGCTGGCGGACGTCCGGGTGGTCGACATTCTCGCGGAGACCACCAACCTGTTCGACAACTATCTGCGGGAAGCGCTGATCCTGGTGGCAATAGGCTGCGTGGTCATCGGCGGCCTGCTGCTCGCCTGCCTGCGCTCGACTGTGCGCACGCTGCGCGTGGTCGCGCCCCTGGCGTGCTCGGTGGCCTGCGTGACCTCGGCGTTGCTGCTCTGCGGCGTCCAGTTGACGATCTTGCACCTGATCGGCTTGCTGCTCGTGGTCGCGATCGGGTCGAATTACGCGCTGTTCTTCGACATCGACCGCGGCATCGAGGATCGCAGCCAGGTCCAGGTATCCCTGGTCGTTGCCAACCTCACTGCGGTCAGCAGCTTCGGGCTGCTCGGCTTTTCCAGGATCCCGCTGCTGTCCGCGATCGGGATCACGGTCGGCCTGGGAACGTTCCTAGCGCTCGTTTTCTCCGTGATGCTGACCCGCCTTCGCCCTTCGGGCTACGGCGGGCTGGCCCGCCCCAGCCTGGAATAATGGGACGCTCACCGACCGAAGCGACGATGCGCGCCTGGCGACCGACGGTTTTTCTGAAATTCAGCATGGCGCTGCACGCGGTGGCGCTGCTGCTGGTGCTGGTCAAGCCTGCTCTATGGCCGTGGCTGTTGGCGGCGGTGCTGTGCGATCACATCGCCATCACGCTGGTGGCGCTTTGGCCGCAGAGCACGATGCTGGGTCCCAATCTGGTCCGCCTTCCGGAGTCGGCCGCCCGCCGGGGAGAAGTTGCCATCACGATCGATGATGGCCCGGATGCGGAAGTGACGCCGCAGGTGCTGGCCCTGCTCGATGCATTCGGGGCGAAGGCGAGTTTTTTCTGCATTGGCGAGCGCGCTGCGGCGCATCCGGAGCTGTGCCGCCGGATCATCGCCGCCGGCCATTCGATCGAAAACCACGGTCAGCTGCACCGCAAGCACAGTTCGTTCCTTGGCTACCGGGGATGGCTGCGGGAAGTCGGCACCGCCCAGGACACGCTCACCGCCGTCACCGGGCATCCACCCCGCTTCTTTCGCGCGCTCGCCGGTTTTCGCAACCCCTTCCTGGAACCGGCGCTCGGTCACCTCGGCCTGCACCTTTCCAGTTGGACGCGCCGCGGATTTGACACGGTCGTCGGTGATCCGGATCGCGTGCTTTCCCGCCTGACGCGCAACCTGGCCGCCGGCGACATCCTGCTGCTGCACGACGGGCATTGCGCGCGCACGCGGTCGGGCAAGCCGGTGATCGTTGAAGTGCTGCCCGCGCTGCTGGCCAGGCTTCAAGCCTGCAAGCTCAAGCCGGTGACTCTCGCCTCGGCATGTCTCCGCAACTGAAGCGACGCCTGCTGCACCTGGCCACCGAGCCGTACCGGCTTACGGGCTATTTCAATTATCAGTGGGCGCGGGCCAAGCTGCGCTACGACCCGGTGTTCACCTCGCTGCTGGATCAGGGCGTCATTCCCGACGGCGCGCAGGTGCTCGATCTGGGTTGCGGCCGTGGCTTGCTGGCGGCCTGGTTCCTGGCGGCCGAGCACCTTGCGGCGCAGGGAAGCTGGAGCGGAGCGGTCGCGCCTCCGCTGGGTTTGCACTTCCGCGGCGTGGAGCTGGTCGCGCGCGAAGCCGAATGCGGCAATCGCGCCTTGCAACCCGTCTATGGAAATCGCCTGGAGCTGTCGGGGGGCGATGTGCGCGATGCCCGCCTGCAAGACGCCGTGGTCATCGTGATGCTGGACGTGCTTCACTACATTCCGTACCCGGAGCAGGACCGGCTGCTCGACAGGGTCCGTGCGGCCCTCGGCGCCGGCAGCCTGCTCGTGACGCGGGTCGGCAACGCCAGCGCCGGCCTGCGCTTCAGGCTGAGCCAGCTCGCGGATCGTTTCGGGGCATTCGCGCAAGGCCATCAACTGTCCGGGATGTGGTGCCGGCCAGCGGCGGCGTGGATCGCCGCCCTCGAATCCAGGGGATTCGCGGTGCAGGTTCAACCGATGAGCCAGGGCACGCCGTTTGCCGACGTGATGCTGATCTCGCGGGTCATCTGATGCGGCCTACTCCAGGGCCAACGGCAGATCGCATCGGGCGGCTCGCAACCACCGCGCCAGGACCCGGAACTTTCTCCTTTGACTGGCGTCCAGGTCTGCGTACAGGCGGCGGGCCTTGCGCTGGTCGTCCGCGCTCCACGAGCGGCGCGGCCGGGTCCTGAATACGATCATGAAGGGCGCGAAGGGCGTAACGCAGCGCTCGATGCCGCCTCCCAGCGCGGCCGCGGCGCTCGTGAGCTCATCCACGCTGAAAGCCGCCTGCAACGACCGAAGGTAGTCCAGCGTGAAGGTCGCGGATTGCTCCCGCCGCCAGTTCTGCGCAAAGTGCCGCTGCGTGGCCAGGCGCTTCAGGCGCCCGAAGTCCACCACGTATGCGCCGCCCGCGGCCTTCAGGACCCGCCTTGCCTCGCGCATCGCCTTTTGCAGCGCAGCCACGTCGGCCAGGTGGTGCAGGGACATCGTGCAGACTAAGCAGTCGACGGACTTGTCGCGAAAGCCCGCCAGGTCGGTCATGTCGCCCAGCACCAGGTCCGCGTTGCCGATTCCCCAGCGCCGCAGCGTCGCTCGTGCCTGGTGCAGCATGGCGGAGGACGCATCCAGACCGATGAACCTCGAGTCCGGATTCAGGCGCGCGACCTGAGCCAGCTGATTGGCGGGGCCGCAGGCCAGGTCCAGGACGATGTCGCCTGGCGAGATCACCGAGGTAATCTGCACCGCGTGGTACAGAACCATGAACGCGAGGATTCCGTCCTCGCGACCAGCGTCCCTGAACGCCGCATTCTGTTCGGGGTCGCTCATGACCAGCTCGGGCTCAGGCACCCGCACCGACATCCGCCGGCAAAGGCGCTCGAGGACCAGATGCATCATCATGGCGGAGCCGGACATGCTCGCGCGCCCCTCCTTATCGAGTTACGCGGCCGCGGCTTTCGTTCCTTGATATTCGCACAGCGTTCATCTTGTTCTTTCTCGATATCGGGGGGCTCCCGGCAGGCGGCCTAGGAGAGCTCTTCCATGAAGTAAGCGCGCAGGGTCGTGGTGAACGCTCTCGGATCCGACGGGGGATCGAAGCGTCGGCCAAGCCGGATCCGGAATCGCATCGGCATGTCGGGGCGTTTGAGGAAAGGATAACCCTTGCCGAGAAAATTCGTGTCCTGCTCGATGAAGACGGTCTGTATCGGAACGCGTGAGCGGTACGACACGTAGGCGACCCCCGCGCGAAACTCGTCCAGAGGGCCCGACTCCGTGCGCGTGCCTTCAGGGAAGAGCAGCAGCTGGCTGCCGTTGCGCAGCTCCTCGATCGCCAGGTTGACCGAACCGAGGAACCAGTCGTTAGGGATATATCGCGCCAGGCGCGATCCGGCTCCCCACAACAGGTTGCGAAGCAGCGAGGCCTTGAGCACGCACACGACGTTGGGCAGCCTCGAAAGGACCATCAGGGCATCGAGCAGTCCCGGGTGATTCGCCGCAATGATGAGCGGACCCGCGTTCCGCAGCGCATCCAGCGCCTTGATATCGAAGCGCGCTACGCCGGTCAGGACCAGAACGAGAAGATAGGCACGAAAGCCGTATGTGGCCAGTCGCCGGCCCAGCCACGCTCCCGCGCGTGGCCGCATGACCAGGGTCAGGGGAAAGGCAACGGCCGAGACCAGTGCCAAGCCGATGCCGAGTATCGCGAACCCCATCAAGAGCGCGCAGTGCTCGCGCAGATGCCTGGCGCCGATACCGAGTCGGGATGGCGTCGAGTCGCGCCGGCTCGTGGCTGCTAACAAAACCCGAACCCCTCGATCTCGACCAGCAGGTCAGCCCGGCAGATGTCGGCCTGAAACCACGTGACATCGGCGCGATCGCCCAGCGTCTTGTGCAGCACTGCGGCGGCCGCTTCACGGTCGCCCGCGTGACGCAGAAAGCCTTGCAGGCACAGGGACGGCATCGAAAACCCGCCGCCTCGCGCCCGCACCAGGTTGGCCTGCTCGACGACCGCATCCAGATTGCGCAGCGTCTCGGCGGCCTGGGCCGCGACGTCTCCGACGTGGACGCTCTGGTGACCGACGATGCTCGCGGTGCCGGAGATGAAAAGGGCCGTCGTTGCCGGCAGCTCCAACAGCGTGGCGCGGGAGAAGGTCGGGCTGCGCGGCCCGTAGCGGCCCGGGTAATGGTAGGCGCTTACCTGGCGCGGATTTTCGATCGCCCGCGGCTCGACGTTCGATGCCAGGAAGTGGACGATCAACTGTCCGCCGGGCGTTCCAAGCGCACACGCCGAGGGCGCCTTGGTCGGACAGGTCCGATGCGCGCCGTCAAACGCGTCCTTCCTGCCGATGTTGAACTGCCGGTAGCGCTCCAGCCCGTCCTCGCACTCGTTGATGCGGGGAAGGTAATTCCAGCATCGAACAAGGTTCGCAAATCCCGCTCGGTCGATCGCATCGAAAATGGCCGCGTAAACGGCTTGGGTGGCCTGTTGGATGGAGCCGATACCGGCGCAAGCCGGAAAATCGGACTCGTCCACCGCGATGTACCCGAGCAGCACGTGCTGGTTGTGCCGGTATCGCAGCCGCCCCCGGGCGCCGGCCTCAAAGGGGCCATCGACGGCCCAGACCGCGTGCACCACGCGGGCATCGGACAGGACCGGCAACTGCACCACGCCGAGGGGGCTGAAGCGGGCAGCGTGCTGTGCGTATCCATAGGTCACGGTCGCGAGCACCCGATCCGGGTCGACACCGTCGACCGTGGCTCGCATCTGCAGCGCCAGCGCGTCCGAGTGCATCGTCAGGTCGCCAACCGGAAAGCGAGCACCGCGTTGCTGCCCCCGAAAGCAAAAGAGTTGCTCAGGGCCGCCCGCAGATTCGTGTGCCGCAACCCTGCGCCCATCACGTGGCGCACGCCCTCGCATTCGACCGCGACCTGCTCGAGGTTGGCCGTCGGGGGAATTTCGCCGCGCGCAAGCGCCAGTACCGTTATCAGCGCCTCTATGGCGCCGGCGGCGCCGAGCGCGTGACCATGCATCGACTTGGTCGAGCTGACCGCAAGCTCGCCCGCGTGCTCGCCGAAAACCGCTGTCAGGGCGCTGATCTCGATGGCATCGCCTTCGCGCGTGCCGGCACCGTGCGCGTTCACGTAACCCACGTCGGACGCCTGCAAGCCGGCCTCGCGCATCGCGGCGTCGACCGCGCGCACTTGTCCTGCCGCATCGGGGCGTACCAGGTGCTTGTGGTCGCAGCTCTGGCCGAAGCCGGCGAGCTCGCAATAGATCCGCGCGCCCCGCTCGCAGGCGTGCCCCCATTCCTCCAGGACCAGCGCCGCACCGCCTTCGGCCAGTACGAGGCCGGTCCGGCCCGCCTGGAAAGGACGGCAAGCCCGCGGCGCAGTTCGCTCGTCGCATTCGGCGACCATGCGCATCGCCTCCCAGGCGCGCATCACCGAAGAGGCCAGGGGCGCTTCCGAGCCGCCGGCAATGACGAGCGAGGCGTCTCCGCACTGAATGCGCCGGAACGCCTCTCCGATCGAGACCGCCGACGAGGCGCACGCCACCGAGTAGCTCAGGCAGGCGCCGCCCAGGCCGAGCGAGATTGCAATGTGCGAGGCCGCCGCGTTGTTCATCGCCATCGCAACGGACAGCGGAGAGGCGCGGTTCTTGCCAAGCTCGTACACCTCGGTGTAGCCCTTCTCGATGGTGAGCGTGCCGCCGATGCCCGTTCCCCAGGAAACCCCGTGCGCATCGCAGGCGGCCAGATCACGCGGCAGGCCGGCATCGTCCCAGGCGCAGAAGGCGGCCGCGACACCGAGCTGGCTGAACCGGTCCGTCACGCTGGAGATCTGGCGCCCCACGGCCCGCTCGGGGTCGAACGCGGGACAAAAGACCGCCGGTTGCTCCAGCCGCGATCGCGTCAAAGGATGGCGGTACCAGCGAACCGCCGACTCGCCGCGCATCATCCTGGCGAAAAAGTCGCTGGCGTCGCCACCGAATGGGCTGACCATCCCCAGGCCGGTTACCGCCACCCGACGAGACGTGTGCGCATTCATGCCTGGGTTTTGGCCTTCTGGAGCTTGTCGAAAATCTCTATCAGTTGCCCGACCGTTTCCGGCTGCGGCAGGTCGTTGGGAAACCGAATGCCGAATTTCTCCTCCGCCTCGAAAAGGAGCTCCAGCAGATTCAACGAATCGATCCCGATTTCGAGGAGCTTGCTGTCCAGCGTGATATTTTCCGGTGGGTTGTCGGCATGCTTTTTTACGAATTCCCTGAGCAATTCGAGCGTGTTCATCAATTGGATCGGTTCCCTATCGACTCTTGCGTAACGGCCGGCTCGCCGCCTCGCATCCGCGGTGGCACAGCGAGCCGTCTGCTGTCGGATTGCCTGTGAGAGTGCCCGGCGTGCTTCGCACCTGATATGTGACGCATCGTTGCGCGTTTGCGGTGCGAGGACCTGCTTCCACTCCGCTCCCATAACAATTATCACGCAAAGGCATTTGGCGACGCGATCTTAAATCGGCCGACGCGTGCTCGAGGACGGGCCGACGGTGCCGCTTAAACCATTGAAATAAATGGGATTTTCCGGGCGGGCCGGCCGGAAGCGGTGACCCGGCGGACCGAGCTCGGGCGGTGAGGGAAGGTCGGCCAGCTCGATGCGGGCGCGATTGAGCGTGTCGGCGGTGTGACCTTTGTTTGAACCTTTTGTATCGCTCCGGGATACACCGTGGCGCAACGCCAGCGCAGCTGAAGGTGCTGGCGCCGGTTTACATCGTCGCGCTTCGAATTCCCTTGCGAGTGGAGACCCGATATGTTCAAACGAGGAGGCTTTAAAGGGTTGATCGGTTCGAATTTCCTGATCGGCCTTGCTGCAGTTAGCGTATTCGCGTTGGCCGGCGATGTCCTGGCTAAAGACGGCCCGGAATTCAACCAGCCCGGCAACATTCTGATGGCCGACCAGTTCAACAACCGTGTCATCGAGACGGACAAGAACGGTCAAATTGTCTGGTCCTTTGGACTGGGGCCGACAGATTTTTCGGCAAACTCGATCATCGGTGTCAACGACGCCCAGCGCGTCGGGCGATTCACGCTGATGGCGGGTACCGGCACACCGACTGGCGTAGTTTCCCAGGCGCCGGGCGGCGCTGCGGACAATCGCGTCATCCTGGTGAGTCCAAAAGGGAAAATCGTCTGGCAGTACGGCCAGTTTGGAGTAAGTGGCTCGGGGCCCGATCAGTTGAATACGCCCGTTCAATGCACCTGGCTGCCGAATTTCCACGTGCTGATCACCGACCAGGCCAATAACCGGATCATCGAAGTGAATCTGCGCAAGGAAATCGTCTGGCAGTATCCGGATCCAAACGACACCGCGGCAGTTCCGCTCAACAGCCCGAACTCCGCCGAGTTGCTCGACAATGGTCACATCCTGATTTCCGACGAGAACAACAGCCAGGCCATCGAGGTCACGCGCGACCATAAGATCGTCCGGACGTTCACCGCCAAAGGCACGGTGAATATCGTCGCCTTCGCCAGCCGCCTGGAAAACGGGGACACGCTGCTGACCGATGCCGGCAATGCCCGCGCCGTCGAAGTCGACGCCAACGACAACATCGTCTGGGAATACGACATCGACACGAACCCACCGAGCGTCGCGGCGCCCCTGCCGACGCGCGCGGTGCGGCTGCGCGATGGGGACACGCTGATCAGCGACCAGTTCAACAATCGCGTGATTCGAGTGAACCATGCCAAGCAAATCGTTGCCAGCTACGGCCTGCCGCTCTCCGGCAGCACCCTGCCGGCCCTTGGGTCCGGCACCCTGATCGGGAGCAATGTCGGCTACGACCTCAAGACCACGCAAAAAGGGCTGTATTCGCCGTACGATGCGAAGGTGGTCGGTGACTACACCGGGTTGACGCCGCCGATTGACTTTGACGACGACACCCCGTGATGGGTGGGCCCGTGTCGCGGCGCTGAACGGGCCTACACCGCTGTTTGACCGGGAGGCGTGGAGCTCGCTGCCACCGCGGTAGCGGCGGCTGCTCCGCGCTGTGCGCTGGCGGCCGGGCGTATCAGCACGGCGCCCAGCAGGGACGCCGCCAACGCGAACGCCGCACCGACCAGGAACGCGGCGTGGTAGCCGCCGGCCAGCGCGGTGAGCGGATCGGCTCCCTGCGCGCGCAGCGCGTCGGTGCGTGCTGCCGCCAGGCTGGCGAGCACTGCGAGTCCCAGCGCACCGCCCATCATGAAGGACGTGTTGACCACGCCCGAGGCCAGGCCCGACTCTTGCGGCGCCACATCGCTCATCGCAGCCAGCAGCACCGGGTTCAGCGCCATGCCCGCGCCCAGCCCGAGCAGCGTCATCGCCGGCAACACGTCGATGGCGAAACGCGCGTCGATCGGGGCCCGCGCGAACAGCGCCAGTCCGGCGGCCGCCAGCAGCAGACCGAGCGCAAGCGGCAACCGCAGTCCGAAGCGCATCACGATGCGGGCTGACAGGCCCAGCGAGAAGGCAGCCATGATCAGGTTCGCGGGCAGGTAGGCGAGCCCGACCTGCATCGCGTCGTAGCCGAGCACCAGCTGCAGGTAGAGTGCCGAAATGAAGAACCATGCGAACATGGCGGCGGCCCACAGGACGCTGACCGCATCGGCGGTGGCGACATTGCGCAACTTGAAAAGGCGCAGCGGCATCAGAGGGTCGCGAACCTGCGCTTCGATCGCCACGAAGGCCGCCAGCAGCAGCGCGGCCGCGCCCAGCAGGCCGGCCGTCTGCGCCGAGGCCCATCCGGCCTCGTTGCCGTTGACGATCGCGTAGACGGCCAGCATCAAGGCGGCCGTCACGGTCGCGGCGCCGGCCACATCCAGCCGAGCCGTGGCCGAGTCCTCGCGCCCGGCCGGCAGCAGCGCCAGGCACGCCGCGAACACGACAGCGCCGATCGGCAGATTGACGAGAAAGACCCAATGCCAGGACAGCGTGCTGGTCAGAAACCCGCCGGCCAGCACGCCGATGCTGCCGCCGCTGGCGCACACGAAGCTGTAGACGCCCATCGCCTGCGCGCGCTCGTCGGGCTCGCTGAACAGATTCATGATCAGCGACAGCGCAACCGCGGTCACGACGGCGCCGCCCAGGCCCTGCACCGCGCGCGCGGCGATCAGCAGTTGCTGCGAGCCGGCCAGGCCGCAGGCGAGCGATGCGAGCGAGAACAGCGTGATGCCGAGCAGAAACAGCCGGCGCCGACCGTACAGATCGCCGAGACGGCCGCCCAGCAGCAGGAACCCGCCGTAAGTGAGCAGGTACGCATTCACCACCCACACCAGCGACTTGCCGAAGTGAAGGTCCGCCCGGATCGATGGAAGCGCGACGTTCACGATGGTGGTGTCCAGAACGATCATCAGGACTCCCGCACACAGCAGGTACAGGCATAGCCAACGCTTGCGGTCGTCGATGCGGTTGGTCATCCGGGCTTCTCCTCGGTTTGCACCCGCTAGTCGATCGGCCGGGGCCGGATTCGACAACCCGGTCCGATTTCCACCGGCGTTGCGGGGACTCCGGGCATCGCGCCGGGTCACCGCAGCCCGGCCAGGTACCAGCTGACGTCGGCGATGTCCTGCTCCGACAGCGGCTGCGCGGCTTCAGCCATCGAGCCATCGATGTCCGGACGTTGGCCCGACTTGAAGCCGCGCAACTGCTGGACCAGGTAGTCGTAATGCAACCCGGCAATACGCGGAATCTGGTTCTGACCGCCGAAGGTCGGCGTATGGCAGGAATCGCAGTGGCTTGTGGCCGCAACCGACCGCCCCGCTGCGGTTTTCGCGTCATCGGCCGGCTGCGCCGTTGCCAGCGGCGCCTGCGACGAGTAGTAGGCCGCGATGTCCTTCATGTCGGCGTCCGTGAGGTTGGCCGCGAACGGGCTCATTTGTTCGTTCACGCGGCGCTGTTCCCGAAACTGCAGCAGTTGGTAATAGATGTACAGCGGCGGCTGCCCCGCGAGCGACGGATAAACCGGGTTCGACGAGTTGCCGTCGGCTCCGTGGCATGCCGCGCACACCTGGGCTTTGGCCTGGCCGGACGACGCATCGGCGGCGGCGGCCGCGGAAACGATGGTCAGCGCCGCAAGCGACAGCGCGAACCGCGCGAAACCGACCGGAGGGACCATGCGAAGTTCCTGAGTCAAGACGCGCCGCCGGCGCTGCCGAGGATCGGCGAACTACTTGCGGTACGCGATACGGTAGATGGCTCCGGCGAGGTCGTCGGACACCAGCAGCGCCCCGTCCGGCGCGACCTGCACGTCAACGGGTCGTCCCCAGTGGCTTTCGCCCTGCAAAAACCCGGTCGCGAACGGCTCGTACTTCACGGGCTGGCTGTTGTCGTCCAGAACCACCCGGCTCACGTTGAAGCCGGTCTTTTTGGTGCGGTTCCATGAGCCGTGTTCCGCAATGAAAATGTTGTTCCGGTACTCGGCCGGGAACTGCTGGCCGGTGTAAAAGCGCATTCCCAGCGATGCCACGTGCGGACCGAGCTTCAACGTCGGCGGATCGAACTCCTTGCACGAGCGGCCCTTGCCGAATTCGTCGTCGAGCAGATCGCCCTGGTGGCAGAACGGAAAGCCGAAGTTCATTCCCTTGCGCGTCACGCGGTGCAAGGTATCGTTCGGCAGGTCGTCGCCCACCCAGTCGCGGCCGTTGTTGGTGAACCACAGCTCCTTGGTCAACGGATGGAAATCCATGCCGACGCTGTTGCGCACCCCGGTGACAACCGTTTCGAGCACCCCCCGATCCGGATCGACCCGCGCGATCTGGGCATGCGTGACCGGCGGGATCAGGATGTTGCCCGGCGATCCGATCTGGAAGTACAGCCAGCCGTCCGGGCCCAGCGTCATGAACTTCCATCCGTGTGGCTCGTCCTTGGGCAAGGCATCGAACACGACCACCGGCCGGGGCGGGCTGTCCAGGCTCGACTCGATGTTGTCGTAGCGCAGGATGCGCGACACCTCGGCCACATACAGCGAGCCGTTCCTGAACGCCACGCCGTTGGGGCGGTACAAGCCCTTCAGGATGGGCTTGACTTCGCGCTGCCCGTTCCGGTCGACGATCGCATAGACGGTGCCGACGAAGCGCGTGCCCACGAATACCGTACCGTTTTTGCCGACGGTCATCGAGCGTGCGTTGGGTATGCCGCTCGCCCAGACGGAAATCACGAACCCCTCCGGCACCTGGATCTTTCCGATCGGGATTTCCTCGAGCGGAAGAGCCGTCAGCGGCGGCGGATGCGGAGACAGGTTCAGCGCCTCCTGCTCGGGCTTGCGGCCTTGAGACCAGGTCGGTGGAGACGCCGGCGTCGGATTGGCGGCGGCCGGCGCCGTCGAAGGCTGCTGGCCGATCGCATTCGAAAGGGCGAACAGAGCGCCCGTCGATGCAATCAGAACGGCACGGTGTCGCAACGCGCGCATAAGCTGCCTTCGACTCCAATCATAAGACGTCGTTCCCCGTTTGCGTAACGCACGCAACAGCTCCCAGGCTTGAAGTCTCAACCTCGATGCCATCAGGGTGGCGCCCTCATTGCCCGAACCCGGCATATGTAGTAGTCTCTACACAGACGTGATATCTACAACATAAACGATTTGAAGACCTGGCACCTGCTGATACTGACGCTGCCGACGGAAAACGCCACCGCACGGATGCGGTTCTGGCGCGCCCTGAAGGCGATGGGTTGCGCCGTCCTGCGCGACGGCGTCTATCTGCTGCCGCGTAGCGAAACCAGCGGCTTCGCGCTGCAGGAGGTGGCCGAGGGCATCATCGAGGCAGGCGGCACCGCGAACCTGGTCGAGGTGACCAGTCGCGATCGCGCGCAGGATGAGTTGTTCCGCGCGCTGTTCGACCGCACCGAGGACTACGCGGCGCTGGCGAAGTCGCTCAGTGCGGCTCGCAAATCGCTCTCGCGGCTGTCGGCACCGGAGATCAATCGGGCGCTGCGCCGGTTGCGGCGCGAATACGAGGCGCTGCGCGCGATCGATTTTTTCCCGGCTGAAGCGGCCACGCGCGCCGAGGCCGGTTGGAACGACTTTGTCGGCGTGGTCGACACCGTTCTTTCTCCCGACGAACCGCACGCTGCAGACGCCTCGATCCGGCGCCTGGACCGCAAGGACTATCAGGGTCGCATCTGGGCCACACGGCGCCATTTGTGGGTCGATCGCGTCGCCAGCGCCTGGCTGATCCGGCGCTTCATCGACTCCAAGGCCCGCTTCGTGTGGCTCGACAAGCCGACGTCCTGTCCCAGGAAGGCCCTGGGGTTCGACTTCGACGGCGCCGCCTTCACGCACGTCGGCGACAAGGTGACCTTCGAGGTGCTGGTCGAGAGCTTCGGGCTCGACCGGGACCCGGCGCTCGGGCGCCTGGGCGAGCTGGTGCACGCGCTCGATGTCGGTGGCCCGGTGGTGCCCGAGAGCAGCGGCTTCGAGGCGCTGATGACCGGCGCGCGGCAGCGCGCGGCCGATGATGATGCGCTGCTGCAGCAGATGACGCCGATGCTCGACTCGCTGCACGCGTTTTATTCGGAGCCGGTGGCAAAGGACAAACGTCGGTGAACGAGGCGCAATCCCCGCAGCCGCGGTACGCGTTGTGGGAGCTGGCGCTTTACGCGCTCAAGCTCGGCAGCGTCGGCTTCGGCGGTCCCGTGGCGCTGGTGGGGTACATGTATCGCGACCTGGTCGAGCGGCGTCGTTGGATATCGGAGGCCGACTACAAGGAAGGCCTGACGCTGGCGCAGCTGATGCCGGGCCCGCTGGCAGCGCAGCTGGCCATGTATCTGGGCTACGTCCACTACCGCGTGCGCGGTGCGACCATCGTCGGGGTCGCGTTCGTTCTGCCTTCGTTCTGGATGGTCGTCGCACTCGGCTGGCTCTACGTGCGCTACGGGGGGCTCGCCTGGATGCAGGCCGTCTTCTACGGGGTCGGTGCGGCGGTGATCGGCATCATCGCCATCAGCGCCTACAAACTGACCCGCAAGAACATCGGCCGCGATCCGCTCCTGTGGGGGATTTATCTCGTCGGCGCGGCGATCACTGCGTTGACCGCATCGGAAAGCGTCTGGGTGTTCGTGCTGGGTGGGCTGCTGGTGTGGCTGCTGCGCGCACCGCCCGGATGGCTCAAGGGGACCGGAACCGCCGCATCGCTGGGGGCACTCGCGTTTCCGTCGAGCCACATGGACTGGACGCTGCTGAGTCAGATCCTCGGCTTCTTCGCCAAGGCGGGCGCGTTCGTCTTCGGCAGCGGACTGGCCATCGTGCCCTTCCTGTACGGCGGTGTCGTCACCGAGCACCACTGGCTCGACGAACGCCAGTTCGTGGACGCGGTGGCGGTGGCGATGATCACGCCGGGCCCGGTCGTGATCACGGTCGGGTTCATCGGCTATCTGATCGCCGGCCTGCCGGGTTCCATTGCGGCAGCCGGCGGCACCTTCCTGCCGTGCTACCTGTTCACGATCATCCCGGCGCCGTACTTCAAGAAGCACGGCAAGCGTCCGGGCATTGTCGCCTTCGTCGACGGCGCCACGGCGGCGGCGGTCGGCACCATCGCGGGGTCTGTCGTTGTCCTGGGTCGGCGCTCCTTGATCGACCTGCCGACGCTGCTGACCGCGCTCGCCTCCATCGGCATCCTGCTCAGGTTCAGGAAGTTGCCCGAGCCGGTGGTCGTCGCATCCGCTGCGGCACTGGGCTTGCTGCTGTTTCCGGTCGTACGCCACCCCTAGCATCGCACTGCAGGAGGACATCATGAAATGGGTGACCCGCGAACGTCCGAAGATCGACCGCATCGCCTGCCCCTGGCTGATTACGCGATTCATCGACCGGCAACCGGAATTTCTCTACGTTCCCGCGTCCGACGTGTTCGAGGTCGCGCAACGCTCCGGGGCCATACCGTACGACATACCCGGCGCCGAGCTGTCGCATGTCGGCGAACTGTGCAGCTTCGATGCGTTCCTCGGCAAGTACGCACTGAGTGATCCGGCCCTGCAGGCGCTCGCGCTGATCGTCCGCGGCGCTGACACGTCACGGCCCGGGCTCACGCCGCAGTCCGCCGGCCTGTACGCGATTTCGCTCGGCCTGTCGCACAACTTCGCCGACGACCACGAGATGCTGCGGCATGGACTGATCCTGTACGACGCGCTTTATGCCTGGTGCAAGTCCTGTCAGGGTGAAGCGCATCGCTGGCCGCCGATACCCGGCTGATGCACGCGGCGCGGTCGCTGGTCGCACGGTTGCTCTTTGCGCTCGTCAATCGTCCCTTAACCCCGCATCGGGAGAACGCCTCATGAATGATCCATCCCGTCGTCACTTTCTCCAAACCGCGTCTCTCGCGACGGCCGGCATCGCGCTCGTCGACGCCGCGCGGGCCGCCGACAAGGCGGATGCAGCCCCCGCCATGCCGCCGGCGGTTCCGGCGTTTGCTCCGGTGCATCAACCGAAGCCGCTGGCGTTCGACCCGGCCAAGCTGGACGGCCTGTCCGAAAAGCTGATCCGATCGCACTGGGAGAACAACTACGGCGGCTCGGTCAAGACGCTGAACGCGGTCAAGCTCAGGCTCGCCCAGGCGCTGGCCGACAAGGACACCCCGCCATTCCTGTACGACGACCTGAAGCGCGAACACCTGATGCGCACCGGTTCGGTCGTTTTCCACGAGCTGTACTTCGAGAACCTCGGCGGAAGCGGAAAGGCGGATGCGGAACTGCGCACGCAGATCGGCGCCGCATTCGGCGATTTCGACGCCTGGGAAACCGAGTTTCGCAGAGTCGGCGCAGGCCTTGCGGGCGGTTCGGGCTGGGTCGTGCTGGGATACAACCTGCATTCCGGGCAGATCGAGAACTACTGGCTGGCAGACCACCTGCACAGCCCTGCCGCCACGCTGCCACTGCTGGTCATGGACATGTACGAGCACGCCTACCAGATGGACTACGGCGCGGGTGCGGCCAGGTACATCGATGCTTTTTTCCGGAACATCCGCTGGGAATCCGTCGCAGAGCGGCTCGCTTACGCCCGACGCGCGGTCTCGCACAAGCCGTGAAGGTCCGCCACGCCCGGGGCGCCATGGTGGCCTGTGCGATATGGCTGGCGCTGATCGATGCGACCCGGGCCGGATCGCCCGAGCTGCCGCTGGAGCTGGTCGCCGACGTGCCGCTCCCCGGCGACACCTCGCGCTTCGACTACGAGAGTCTCGACACCGGCCGGCACCTGCTGTTCATCGCGCATCTGGGCCAGAGCGAGGTGCTGGTCTTCGATACCCGCACGCGGCAGGTGCTCAAGAGAATCGGCGGCCTGCGCCATGTGCACGGCGTGCTGGCGGTTGCCGAGTTGGGCCGGGTGTATGCGAGCGCAACCGGCACCGACGAGGTCGTCGCGATCGACGAGGAGCGCTTGACGGAAGTGGCGCGGGTCGCGGGCGGCAACTACCCGGACGGAATGGCGTATGCCCCGCAGGCCGGCAAACTGTACGTCTCCGACGAGACCGGGGCCACCGAGACCGTGATCGACGTGCGATCCAACCGGCGCGTCGCCACGATTGAGCTGGGCGGGCAGGTGGGCAACACCCAATACGATCCGGTTTCCCGGCACATCCTCGTGAACGTGCAGTCGCGCCGGCAACTGGTCGAGATCGATCCGGCGACCGACCAGATCATCGCCAGGCTCGACCTGCCGGGCGCGAAGGGAAATCATGGGTTGCTGATCGAACCGGACCTGCGCCTGGCCTTCATCGGCTGCGAGGACAACAGCAAGCTGCTGGTGGTCGACCTGGGGTTGCGCCGCATCAGCCGCTCGTACGACGTCGGGTCAGAGCCCGATGTTCTGTCCTACGACGCGTCGCTGGGCCTGATCTACGTCGCCTCGGAGTCCGGGACACTGTCGATGTTCAAGGTCACGGCGCAGCGCATCGAAAAGCTGGCCGAGGGCCGTCTCGCGCCGGACGCCCACGTGGTCGCGGTCGATCCCGAGACGCACCTGGCCTATTTTCCGATCAGGAACCTGGGCGGGCACCCGGTGCTGCGAATCATGCGTCCGGTACCGTAAGGTCGGCCCAGGGTCGTCAGCCATCGACGCCGGCCGGATAGACTGTGACCGTGCGACGAACGATGGAAGCAACCGAAGATGATCGTGCAGGAGGTGCGATCAGGCGCGCCGCGGAAGTTCTGCTCGCCTCACTGCAGCTGGGATTGAGTTCGTTCGGCGGCCCGATCGCGCACCTGGGCTATTTTGAGCGCGCGTACGTCCAGCAACGCAAATGGTTGAGCGGGGACGAGTACGCCAGCGTGGTGGCGCTGTGCCAGATCCTGCCCGGACCGACCAGCAGTCAGGTCGGTTTTCTAATCGGGCTGCACCGTGCCGGCTGGCTCGGCGCTTTGGCGGCGTGGCTCGGTTTCACGCTGCCCTCGGCGCTGTTGATGGTTGCCTGCGCGGCCGTTGCGGCGGGAGCCCAGGGGCCGTTGGCCCAGTCGATCGTGCACGGTCTGAAACTGGTGGCCGTGGCCGTCGTCGCGCAAGCGGTGTGGAGCATGGCGCGCAGGCTGTGTCCGGACCGGGCCACGACCGCCATCGCGCTCGCCGCCGCCTCGATGCTGCTGGTGATCGGCGGGGCCTCGATGCAGCTGGCGGCGCTCGGGGTGGGCGCGGCAGCCGGCGCCGTGTTGTGCCGAAACGGCCGCTTCGAGGGCGGGCGGCTGTCGATATCGATCCGGCCCGCCGTCGCGTGGACCGCGTTCGGCCTGTACGCGCTGCTTCTGGTCGGCATGCCGCTGTTGGCCCGGCTCTTCCCGCACAGCCTGATCGCGCTGGGGGCAGTCTTCTACCGGGCCGGCGCGCTGGTGTTCGGCGGCGGTCATGTGGTGCTGCCGCTGCTGCACGACGCGATGGTGCCCGGCGGCTGGATTTCGGATGACCGGTTTCTGACCGGATATGGACTGGTGCAGGCGATGCCGGGCCCGCTGTTCACGCTGGCCGCGTATCTGGGCGCCGCCAGCAGCGGACCACAGGAGCCTGCGGTCGGCGCTGCCGTGGCGATGGCCTTCATTTTCCTGCCGGGCCTGTTGATCGCGCTCGCCGGTGTGGCGCTGTGGAGCCGCCTCGCACGCCACGAAATCGTGCGTGGGGGCCTGACCGGCGTCAACGCGGCAGTGGTCGGATTGCTGGGCGCGGCGCTCTACAATCCCGTGGGGGTAACCGCCGTGCGGGGCGGAATCGACGTCGCGATCGCGATCGTCGGCCTTGCGCTGCTGGAACGATGGAAGGCGCCGCCGGTGATGGTTGTGGCCACGTGCGTCGTGTTAAGCAGCGCTCGCGCGTTCGGCTGAGGCGGACTGCACCCTTCCGTAATCGAAACTCGGGGTGTCCTCGGAGGGTGTAGCGATGGTCTACGAGCTCTACTATTGGCCCGGCATCCAGGGGCGTGGCGAATTCGTGCGGCTGGCGCTCGAAGAGGGTGGCGCGCCCTACGTCGATGTGGCCCTGGTGCCCGAGGAGGAAGGCGGCGGCGTGGCGGCCTTGCAGGGACTGCTCGGCGACGAGAGCCTCGCACACCCGCCATTTGCACCGCCGTTTCTGAGGGCCGGCCGCCAGTTGATCGGACAGACCGCGAACATCCTGCTGTTTCTGGGCGATCGGCTCGATCTGGCTCCGCGCGATGCCGCCGGCCGGCGCTGGGCGCATCAGCTGCAGTTGACGATCGCGGACTTCGTCGTGGAGATCCACGACACGCACCACCCGCTCGGCGGGGACCTGTACTACGAAGAGCAGAAGCCCGAGGCCAGGCACCGTTCGAAGCGGTTCCGGGAAGACCGCCTGCCGAAGTTCCTCGGCTATTTCGAGCGGGTCTTGAAGAGCAACGCGGCCGGGCGCGGCCGGCGGATGGTCGGCACGCGTGTCTCGCACGTGGATCTTTCGATGGCGCAGGTGGTGGCGGGCCTGCGCTACGCGTTTCCCTCGGCCAGCCGCAAGGCGCTGCGGGGATGCCCGGGGCTGCGGGCGTTGTACGACGACGTCTTCTCGCGCCCGCGCGTGCGCCGCTATGCGGCCTCGGGCCGACGACTGCCTTTCAACAACGACGACATCTTCCGCAGGTACCCGGAACTGGACGGGTGAACTCAGCCTATGAAGCGCACGACGACCCCGGCGACGAGGCAATACACGCCGAAGAAATGCCAGCGGCCCTGTTCCAGCCACCGTGACAGCCATCTGAGAGCCGCCAGCCCTGCCAGGAAGCTCAACCCCATCCCGAGCAGGCTCGGGGTGACGAAATGCAGCAGTTGTGCCGGCGCGGCGCCGGAGGAGGGCGTGACCGCCTTGTAGAGGCGGTACGCCTCCCTCGCGATCACCGGTGGGGTCAGCACCACCGCCAGGGCGAAGCTGAACTCCTCCGCCCGCAGCCGGCTCGCGCCGAGGAAAAGGGCCGTCGAGATGGTCGCGCCGGAGCGCGAAAAGCCACGGAACGGCAGGCACAGTCCCTGCACCGCGCCAACCCACGCGGCCCCGCGCAGGGTGAGGTCGCGAGGCGGGCGCTTGGGAACGCGCGAGGAGACGATGATCAGCACCCCGGTTGCGCCCAGCGCGACCGACATCAGCCTGGCGTTGCCGAACAGGACCTCGATTTCGAAATCGGGCGAGTTGTGTGCGACCACCCACTTGATCACCTGCAGCAGGACCACACCCACGACGCCGGTCAGCGCCGTTGCGGTTACGACCAGCAGCGCATTGGCGCGGAACGCCGACATCGACGAGAAGTAGTCGGCACGCCACGACTTCCAGAAGTACGCGATGACCGCAAACATCGTGCCGGTGTGCAGCATCACCAGCAGAAGCGTCATCTGGGGAGCGGTCGGATCCAGCCCCATCAGCTTTTCGGCGACGATCACGTGCGCGGAGCTCGATACCGGCAGCAGCTCGGTCGCCCCCTGGACGACGGCCAGAATCAGGATCTGAAGCAGGCTCATACAAGGCGTTGGATCGGAAGTGGTCGGGCCGCGATTATCTTACGTTCGGCGCCTATGATGGGGCGACCATGGAGCCGCCCACCGATCCCGTTGACGCGCGCTTCCAAGCCGCGAGCGATCAGACCCTGCTGGTGTCTTTCGGGGACCGGATTGCCGCGGAGACGCACGATCGGGTGCGCTCGCTGCTGGCCTCGCTGCAGGATGCGCCGATCGCCGGTACGCGCAACCTGCACCCGGCCTATTGCTCTCTGCTGATCAAGTTCGACCCGCTGCGGACGACCCACGAGGCGATCGAGCGCGAAGTGCGCGACCGGATCGGCCGGCAGGACACGACGACGGCCGCAGCCGGGCGCCAGGTGGAAATTCCGCTGTGTTACGGCGGCGAGTTCGGGCCCGATCTGGCCCCCCTGGCCGAGCTGCGGCACCTCAGCATCGACGATCTGATCCGCACGCACTCGCAGGCTGCGTATACGGTGTACTTCCTCGGTTTCGTGCCCGGTTTTGCCTACCTCGGTACGGTTCCCGACACGATCGCCGCCCCGCGCCTTTCCTCGCCCCGGCGCCGTGTCGAGGCCGGCAGCGTCGGGATCGCGGGGCGCCAGACCGGCATCTACCCGTGCGCCGTGCCGGGCGGTTGGCGGCTGATCGGAAGGACGCCGCTTCCGTTGTTCCGCATCGACCGCCAGCCGATGGCGCTGCTGGCGCCCGGCGACGAAGTTCGGTTTCGTCCGATCTGCGGCGACGAATTTGTTCGCATCAAAGAGGCGGACGGATGATCCGGGTGGAGTTGCCCGGGTTGATGAGCACCGTCCAGGATCTGGGCCGCGAAGGCTTCGGCCCGCTCGGCGTGTCGGCGTCGGGCGCCGCCGATCCGATCGCTCTGCGAATCGGCAATCGTTTGCTCGGAAACCCCGAGGGGGCCGCCGCCCTCGAGCTGACGCTGATCGGCGGGATGTTCCGGTTCGAGACCGATACCTGGGTTTCGATCACCGGATCGGACTTCGGAGCCACGCTCGATGGCGGGCCGTTGACCACGTGGGTCGTCCATCGGGTCGGCAAGGGCGAGGTTCTGCAGATGCAATCGACGCGCAGCGGAGCCCGCTGCTACCTGTGTGTCAGCGGGGGACTGCAGGTGCCGCTCGTTCTTGGCAGCGCATCGACCCACGTGCTGAGCGCGCTGGGCGGCTTGAACGGCCGCCCGCTTCGAAAAGGCGACCTGCTGCGCACGGGTCCATGCCGGCCGCCCGCCGCCAAGCGCGTCAATCCGGAGATGGCCGAGCGGCTGGCACCGCGCCGTCGCCTGCGCGTGACCGATGGCTTGCAGTCCGATTGGTTCACCGAAGCGTCGCAACGAGCGTTCCTTGAAGTAAGCTTCCGGGTGACGGAGGCATCCGATCGGATGGGTTTGAGACTGGAAGGCAGCGCCATCGAATCGACCTCGCAGGCCGACATGATCACGACCGGTGTCGCCCTGGGAGCGATCCAGGTTCCAACCGGTGGCCAGCCCGTGATCGTCTTCGTCGAGCAGCAGACCACGGGCGGCTACCCGGTGATCGCCAACGTGATCGCAGCCGACCTTGCGTCGGTCGGTCAGTTGCGCCCGCGCGACTCGGTGCAATTCGAGCTCGTCTCGCAACGGGCTGCCCGCGACTTGATCCTCGAGCAGGAGTCGTGGCTCAAGTCGGACCAATTGCTGTTGTCTTGATCGCTGCCATCGACGCCAAGGGCCCCGACCGCATGGATCTGAACTGCGACATGGGCGAATTGCCCCAGGCGGTCTTTGACGGCACGCAGGACCAGTTGATGGACTCGCTCACCTCCGCCAGCATCGCGTGCGGCGGTCACGCCGGCGATGAGCGCACGATGGAGGCGACGATCCGGCAGGCCCTGCGGCACGGCGTGAGCATCGGCGCGCACCCGGGGTTTCCGGATCGGGCCAACTTCGGTCGCCTGGCCGTTTCAATGACCCCCGATCAGATCGCCGAAACGGTCCACGAGCAGGTCGTTGCGCTGGGTCGGGTCGCGGATCGCTGCGGGGCGGTCGTGGTCCATGTGAAGCCTCACGGCGCGCTGTACAACCTGGCGGCGCGCGACGCGGCGGTCTCGCGAGCGATCGCCGACGGCGTGGCCAGGTGGCGGCAGGATGTCGTGCTGATCGGTCTGGCCGGCTCGAGGATGCTCGAGGTCTTCCGCGATATGGGTTTCGAAGTCGCCGCGGAAGCGTTTGCGGACCGCACCTACGAGCCCGACGGCAGCCTGCGTTCGCGCAAACTGCCCGACGCCGTGATTCGCGATCCGCGATTGGCCGGCGCGCAGGCGCTGCGCATCGCGCAGTCGCATCGGATCATGGCCGCCGATGGCAGCGAAATCGAGGTCGATGCGCAGACGATCTGCCTGCACGGCGACACGCCGGGTTGCGTGCAGATCGCGGCGTCGGTCGCTTCCAAATTGCGCGAAGCGGGGCTCGAGTTGAAGGGCCTTTGCCGTGCGCGGCTCGCGGCCTCAACGCTCCGACAGCCGGTCAACCAACGCTCATGATGGCCGCGCTGCGGTCCGAGCCGCAGGTGCCACAGAGCCATCGGGGACTGCCGGCCGGGTTTCGGGCTGCACCACGAAGCGGCCGAACGCCAAATCACCGGAAGAGGACGGACCAGTCACCGGGGCCTCATTTGGCAAAAGATTACCCGAAGGCCGGCCCTCACCCCCTCCCCTCTCCCGCTGCGCGGGCGAGGGGCGACCGGCTGACGCAAGCGCGCAGGCCTTCGCACGGGCACGCCGTATCGCCCCTCGCCCGCGCAGCGGGAGAGGGGAGGGGGTGAGGGCCGGCCTTCGGGTAATCCTTTGCCAAATGAGGCCCCGGTGACTGGTCCGTCCCCTTCCGGTGATTTGGCGTTCGGCCGCTTCGTGGTGCAG
>DATKFG010000030.1:0-76310 GCA_035511515.1 Burkholderiaceae bacterium
CGAGTTCGCGATCCAGTTGCGAGACCACCGCTTTGCTCCGTCCGAGATACGGGTTCCGGCGGGCGTGAAGGTCAAGCTGGTCATCGACAACCAGGATGCTTCGCCCGAGGAGTTCGACAGTTTTGCGCTGAACCGCGAAAAAATCATATTTCCCAGCTCCAAGGGCATCGTGTTCATCGGTCCGCTCAAGCCGGGCCGCTACGAATTCATCGGCGAATTCAACCGGAGCACCGCGCATGGCGTTGTCATTGCGGAATAGGGCGCCGTCGAATCCGCCTTGCCGGCTCGCGCCCGGGTCCAAATCGAACCGTTGACGAGATCACCATGTTCGCAGCCACCCTGATCGTGTTTCGAGAGTCGCTGGAAGCGGCCCTTGTGATCGGAATCGTCGCGGCCGCCACGCGCCCGATCGCGCGGCGCGGCTGGTGGATCGCGCTGGGAGCGGCTGCCGGCGTGGCCGGGGCGGTCGGGGTGGCGGCCGTTGCCCAATCGATCGCGCAGATGGCCGGGGGCAACGGGCAGGAGCTGTTCACGGCCGTCGTGCTGGCCCTGGCGGTAGGGATGCTGGCCTGGCACAACATCTGGATGGCCAGCCACGGACGCAAGATCGCGACCCAGGCACGCGAGCTGGGCCACTCGGTGGCGCGGGGCGAAATTGCGCTGACGGCGATCGTCACCGCGGTGGCCCTGACGGTGCTGCGCGAAGGATCCGAAACGGTGCTGTTCCTGATCGGCATTGCCACGTCATCGAACGCGTCGCGGGCCACGCTGGCGATCGGCAGCGTGCTCGGTCTGGCGGCCGGGGGCCTGGCCGGCATTCTGATGTACGCCGGACTGCTGCGCGTACCGGTGAGCCGCTTGTTCGTGGTGACCGGCTGGCTGATTCTGCTGCTGGCGGCCGGCATGGCCGGCCAGTTCGCCCGAGTCCTGATCCAGGCCGATGTGCTGCCCGCGCTGGCCTCGCCGCTATGGGACACTTCATCGCTGATGCCGGATGACTCGGCCCTGGGCGTGCTGCTGCATGCGCTGCTCGGGTATCAGGCTCAGCCGAGCGCGACGCAGGTCCTGTTCTACTTTGCCGCCTTTGTGTTGATCCTTGTCGCGATGCGCCGGGCCCAGTCGCATCGCACCGCCTGACGATCCGATCGTGCGGCTGCTTTCGGGCGTCGCCCTCGCGGTCGTGCTTGCCCCGGCGCAGGTCGCGCGCGCGGCCGAACCGTCCGACTACGTTCTGATGCCCGGCGTCGTGTATGGAGAGCGGGCGATCGACATCAAGGCGGGCAGCTTCTCCGGACCCGGACCCCGCAACAGTGCCGGCAGCATTGCGTTCGAATACTCGCCGACCACCTACTGGGTGACCGAGCTGTACGACGCGTTCGCCCGCTCCGGCGGAAGAGGCACCCATTTCGACGCGATCGAGTGGGAAAACCGCTTCCAGCTGACGGAGCCGGGCCAGTACGCGATCGACTGGGGCAGTGTGATCGAAGTGGAGAAACCCCACGCGGCTGGCTCCGGCTGGAACCTCACGCTCGGACCGTTGATGCAGGGCGAGATTGCCGACCGCTTTCAATGGAACTTCAACCCGCTGCTGTCCCGCAACCTGGGCGGCCCGACCGGAGCGGCAACGCAGATGGGCTACCAGATGCAGGTGAAGTACCGTTACCGGCAGTCGTTCGAATTCGGGGCGCAGGGCTTCGGCGACCTGGGTCCGTGGTACCACTGGTCGGCATTGGAGCAGCAGACGCACCGCTTGGGTCCAGCCATTTTCGGCAGGGTTGCGCTCGGCGGGCGCCGCGTTCTGTACTACAACGCCGGCTGGCTGTTCGGGCTGGTCCGCGCCGCGCCTTCCGATACGGTGCGCGCGCAAATCGAGTTTGAATTCTGACGCGCGCGCGCCGCACTGGCGTGCCGCGCTCCAGTTGCTGGCGTCGATGTCGCTGGCCGGCACCTACGTGGCGCTGGTCAAGCCGCTCGCCGTGCTGCTGCCGATTTTCGCGCTGGCGTTGCTGCGCTTCGCAATCGGGGCAGTCGCGCTGCTGCCGTGGAGCTGGCGCGGCCGCAGCGAGGCGCCGCTGACCCGTTTGGAATGCCGGCAGCTGTTCCTGCAGTCGTTCTTCGGCAATTTTCTGTTCTCGGTCTGCATGCTGTCCGGCGTGGCGCTGACTTCGGCGACCGCTGCCGGGCTGGTGATGAGCGCGCTGCCGGTCGTGGTGGCGCTGCTGTCGAGCGTGCTGCTGAGCGAGCGCGTCACGGGCCGGCTGCTGCTGGCGGTCGGGTGCGCGGGCGCCGGCATCGCGCTGGTGCAACTGGCCCGGTCTGCAACGCCGGTCGCAGCCTCGAGCTGGCTTGGAAACGCGCTGGTGCTCGGCGCCGTGTGCTGCGAAGCGGTGTACGTGGTGATCGGCAAGCAGCTGAGCGCAACGCGCACCCCGATGCGGGTTTCGGCCTGGATCAACCTGTGGGGACTGGCACTGAGCGCTCCGTTGGGGCTGTGGCAGCTCGCGCGCGTCGATTGGGTTGCCATCCCGGCGCGATTGTGGGCCTATCTGGTGTTCTACGCGCTGGCGGCCAGCGTCGTGACGGTTCCGCTGTGGATGTCCGGGCTGCGCCGCACCTCGGCCGGCATCGCCGGCGTTTTCACGGTGGCGCTGCCGCTGTCGGCCACCGCGGTGGCGGCCGGCGTGCTGGGCGAAACGGTGACCTGGCTGCATGCCGTCGCGCTGTCCTTCGCGGTGCTGGCGATCGTGCTGGCCGCCATGCCGGCCGGGCGTTTCATTTCGAAACCCGATTAGCTGGTTCTCCCCTACCGCGAAACCGCAATGGCCGTTGTCCGCGGTTGCTTGTTTATGCGCAATTTATGCCGCGCTTGCTCAGATCTACAAGATTCTTACGACGCAAGCGATACGCTGCGTCCGTTTTGCCGAACTCGAAGGATGAGGACCATGAATCTCGTCATCTGGCTGCCGGCGCTCTTCGCGCTGGGACTCATCAGCATGGCCCTGTGCGGGGCGTTCATCGAAGCCTGCGCCCGAATCTAGAAGGAATCGCGTCATGAACTATCTGACCGCGCTGATCGTCGCCTTTCTATTCGTCTACCTGACCGCCGCGCTCGTCCGACCCGAGTGGTTCTGACACGCCGCCGCCCTGTCCCGAAAACGGACGGTCATTGGAACAACCGGTGAACCCCATGTGGACTTTACCCATTCTGCTGCTTGCGATCACGATCCTGCTGTCGATTCCGCTCAGCCGCTATTTCGTCTGGATCATGGAGGGCCGCTACAAGGCCCCGCGCGCGCTCGCCTGGCTCGAGGCGCGCCTGGACAGCGGGCCGCAGGACTGGAAGCAGTACACCGTTGCTCTGCTCGTGTTCAACGCGATGCTGTTCGTTTTCGGCTACCTCGTGCTGTGCCTGCAGCCGATCGCGCCGCTCAACCCGCTCGGGCGCGGCATCCTGGCGCCGTCGACGATCTTCAACACCGTCATCTCGTTCATGACGAACACGAATCTGCAGCACTACGCAGGCGACCAGCATCTTTCCAATTTCAGCCAGATCTTCTTCATCCTGCCGAACATGTTCCTTTCGGCTTCGGTGGGCTTCTGCGCGCTGTCGGCCATCATCCGCGCGTTCCGCGGCCAGGCCTCGCTCGGCAACTTCTTCGTCGACATGTGGCGCGTGGTCGCCTACATCTACCTGCCGGTGGCGTTGATCGTGGGGGTCATCTTCATGCGCGAGGGCATGCCGATGACCTATCAAAGCCAGCAGACGGTCGCGACGCTCGAAGCCGGTTCGATGGGTTTGGACGAGCATGGCCTGGCCAAGCCGCAGAACATCATCGTCGGACCGGTCGCGGCGGTGATTCCGATCAAGATGCTGGGTACCAACGGCGGCGGGTTCTATGGGATGAATTCGGCGCACCCGCTCGAGAATCCGACCGCCTGGGCGAACTTCGTCACGACGTTCGCAATGATGATCTTCCCGTTCACGCTGGTGCTGATGTACGGGCGGATGCTCGGACGCATACGCCACTCGGTCGTCATCTATGGCGTCATGCTGACGCTGATGGTCGGGCTGATCGCCTGGACGGTGAACTGGGACACGCTGCGCCCGAACCCGGCGTTCACCGGGACCGCGTCAGCGCGAAGCTATGAGATCGCCAGCGCGGCCGACCCCGGCGGCAAGCGCACGATGGCACTGCCGGCGATGCCCAGCCTGCCGGTCGAGCAGCATCTGGGCAATCTCGAGGGCAAGGAGCTGCGCTTCGGGACCTCCGCCGGCGCCGTCTTCGCGGCCATCACCACCGACGTCACCTGCGGCGCAGTCAATGCCGAGCACGACAGCCTGCATCCGATCGCGAGCCTGGCGCCGTTCACCGGCATGTGGCTGAACTGCGTGTTCGGCGGCAAGGGCGTCGGCATGATCAACCTGTTGCTGTTCCTGGTCGTTGGCGTGTTCCTCGCCGGCCAGATGGTCGGCCGCAGCCCCGAGTATCTCGGCCGCAAGGTCGGCGCGCGCGAGATGAAGCTCGCGATGCTCGCACTGCTGGTGCATCCGATCATGATTCTGGGGCCCAGCGGCTGGTTCGCGGCCACCGACTGGGGCATCAAGGCCGAGAGCAACCCGGGCCCGCACGGCTTCTCGCAGATCGTCTACCAGTACTCGTCGGCGTCGGCCAATAACGGATCGGCATTCGACGGACTCGGCGTGACCTACGGCCTGAACAACAACCCCAATCCGCCGCCCGAAGCCGTGCCGTTCGACATCGGCACTGGCCTGGTCATGCTGTTCTCGCGCTACCTGCCGATCATCGCTCCGATCGCGATGGCCTTCTACCTGGGCCGCAAGAAGGTCGCACCGGTCTCGCTTGGGACGATGCGCGACGACACCTTGACCTTCGGCTTCCTGTTGCTCGGCACGATCCTGATCATCGGCGCCCTGCTGTTCCTGCCGGTTGCGGCGCTCGGCCCGCTGGCGGAGCACCTCGGTCCGATCCCCTTCGGCGGGTGAGCGCCGAAGGCTGCCCCATCCTGTACGGAGCATGGCTATGCAACTGACGGAACTGGAACGGGACCATACGGGCGCTTCGGGACGCGATCCGTTGACGGAGGGCCTGGAACGGGACCATAAGGCCGCCTCTCGAAGCGATCTGTTTTCTGCTGGCCTCGCGCTGGCGGCGCTCAAGCAATCGTTCGTGATGCTGCGACCGGACATCCAATGGCGCAACCCGGTGATGTTTGTCGTCGAGGTCGGTGCTGCACTGACGCTCGGGTTCATTTTGCGCGCGATCTTCGGGACGACGACGAGCCCATTTCCCCTCGGCTATTTCGTCCAGCTCGATGTCTGGCTGTGGCTCACGGTGCTGTTCGCCAACTTCGCCACCGCCTATGCCGAGGAGCGCGGTCGTGCCCAGGCGGCGACCTTGCGTCGCACTCGCGGTTCGACGCCGGCTCAACGGCTGCTTGCCGACGGCAGCATCGAAGCGATCAGTTCGATCGCGCTCAAGCCGGGTGACCAGGTCGTCGTCCGCGTCGGTGAAGTGATCCCCGGCGACGGCGAGGTGGTCGACGGGGCCGCCTCTGTCGACGAGTCGGCCATCACCGGTGAGTCGGCGCCCGTGATCCGCGAGGCCGGCGGCGATCGCTCGGGCGTCACCGGTGGTACCACGGTGCTGTCCGACCGCATCGTCGTGCGCATCGTCGCGGGGTACGGCGAGTCCTTCCTCGACCGCATGATTGCGCTGGTCGAGGGTGCGGTGCGGCAGCGAACGCCCAACGAGATCGCGCTGACGCTGGTACTGACCGCCTTCAGCCTGATCTTTCTGATCGTCGTGGTGCCATTGTGGCCGATGGCCTACAACGCCGAACAGTACATGGCCTCGTATCTGGGTCTGACGACGCCGCTCGCGAGCCTGGGCACCGACGTACCCACGCTGGTGGCTTTGCTGGTCTGTCTGATCCCGACGACGATCGGCGCGCTCCTTGCCGCGATCGGCATTGCTGGAATGGACCGCGCTCTTCGCGCCAACATCATCGCCAAGAGCGGACGCGCGGTCGAGACCGCCGGCGACATCGATACCGTGCTGCTCGACAAGACCGGAACGATCACGCTCGGCAGCCGCCGCGCTTCCGAATTCCTGCCGTTGCGCGGCGTGAGCGAGCATGAACTGCGCGTGACGGCGGCGCTCGCGTCTCAGGCGGATCGCACGCCGGAAGGACAGAGCATCGTGAACTTCGTACTCGGCTCGGGCATTGCGCAATCCTCGATCACGGCGCCGAGCGGTTCGCAGTTCATCGAGTTCACCGCGCAGACGCGTATGAGCGGCGCCGACCTGCCCGGCGGACGTCAGATCCGCAAAGGAGCGCCGGATGCGGTGGTCGCGCACTTGCGCGCTCTGGGAACGACGCCGCCCGCGGAGATCGATACGCTCGTCACCAGAGCGGCAGCGGACGGTGCGACGCCGCTGGTGGTCGCCGACGGTTCACGCGCGCTGGGGGTCGTCGTCCTGCAGGACACCCTGAAGCCTCTGATCAACGTGCGTATTGCTTTGCTGCGCAAGATGGGGCTGCGCACCATCATGATCACCGGCGACAACCGCATCACCGCCGCCACCATTGCCAAGCGCGCGGGCGTGGACGATTTCCTGCCGGAAGCGACCCCGGAGGCCAAGCTGGTGTTCCTGCGCAAGGAGCAGGCGGAGGGCAAGCTCGTGGCGATGATGGGCGACGGCACGAACGACGCGCCGGCTCTGGCGCAGGCCGATGTCGGGCTCGCTATGAATTCCGGCACCCAGGCCGCCAAGGAGGCGGGCAACATGGTCGATCTGGACAGCGATCCGACCAAGTTGATCGAGGTCGTCGAGATCGGCAAGCAGTTGCTGATGACCCGCGGTTCATTGACCACCTTCTCGATTGCCAACGACGTCGCGAAGTACTTTGCGATCATCCCGGCGCTGTTCGCAGCTACGCTGCCCTGGCTGAAGCCGCTCGACGTGATGCATCTGCACTCGCCGACTTCGGCGATTCTGTCGGCCGTGATCTTCAACGCGGTCATCATTCCGCTTCTGATCCCGGTGGCGCTGAAGGGCGTGCGCTTCCGGCCCCTGGGCGCCGACGCGCTGCTGCGCCGTAACCTGCTGGTGTGGGGCGTCGGCGGCGTGATCGTGCCGTTCATCGGCATCAAGTTGATCGACGTGGTCATGGTGACCTTGAAGCTGGTCGCCTGACACCTGAAGTGTGAGGAAATTCGCCATGCTGCGATCCGTCTCGAAAAGTCTGTGGCTGCTGGCCTTCAGCGTCGTGCTGGTCTGTGGGATTTATCCGCAGATCCTGTGGGGCGTCGGCCAGGTCTTTTTCCCCTTTCAAACCAACGGCAGCATTGTCAACGGGCCGGACGGCAAGCCGGTCGGATCGCTCCTCGTGGCCCAGCCGTTCACCAAGGACGAGTACTTTCAGCCGCGTCCGTCGGCGGCCTCGTATGACGCGACCGCTTCGTCCTCGTCCGCTCTGGCGCCGTCCAACTACGCGCTGCGGGATCGGGCCGCTCGGGCGATCGGGCCGGTCGCCGTCTACAGCGCTGGCCCTAAGAAAGACCAGCCGGTGGCGCCTGACGTGGAGTCCTGGTTCCAGGCCGACCGGTTCGACGGCAAGCCCGGCATCGTCGCGCACTGGGCGCAAGCCCACAACGGGCTGGCCCAGGCATGGGTGACGGGCGACCCGACGCATGTGGCCTATGTGGACGCGTGGTCAAAAACGAATCCCGACATCGTCGCGCAGTTCGTCAAGGACAATCCGGGCACGCCCAAGCCCGCCGCGAGCGACCTCGCGGTGGTCTTCTTCGAGCATTTCTCGAAGGACCACCCCGGCCTGTTCCCGTCTTCGGTCACGCACAAGGGACCGGACGGCAAGGACGTGACCGAGATCGCGCCGGTCAAGGAAGGCTCCGACATCCAGTCGATCTTCTTCGACACCTGGCGCCAGGACCATCCAGACGCGCAGTTGCAGGACGTCCCGGGCGATTACGTCACCGCCTCCGGGTCCGGTCTGGATCCGCACATCACGTTGCAGAACGCCGAGTTCCAGCTCGACCGTGTGGCAGGAAAGTGGGCACAGAACCTCAAGCGCGATCCGGCCGAGGTCCGAAAAGAGATCGAAGCCATGTTGCAGACGCATGCGTCGAGCCCCGGGGGCGGCTTGTTCGGCGAGCCGATCGTCAACGTGCTGGAGCTGAACCTGGAGCTGCGCAAGCGCTACGGCGCCACATCTTGAGAAGGCGCAACACCCCCGTGGGGTAGGCACGTGAAACGCATCCGTCTTCCCGGGATCGGCCGGTTCTCGGCTGTGACGTTTGGGCCCCCCGGCGCTCGCTCACAGCCTTCCGTCACGAGCTCTGTCCCGGCCCAGGTGCCCGGTGCCGCAACTGGCAGCGCCGGACCGGCAGGCAAACAGGAACGCGCCGTGAATCGCATCGCTGATCTTTTGCTGGTCGAAGACATATTGCTGGACCTGGAGGTGTCAGGTAAGAGCCAGCTGATCGACGAGATCGGCCGCCATATGCAGCGGGTGCATGCGATGGCGCCGGAGTCGGTGGCACTGAGTCTGTCCCACCGGGAACAAATCGGGTCGACCGGCCTTGGCGAGGGCGTCGCCATTCCCCATGCCCGCGTCAGCGCCTTGGACCACGTTCAGGTCGCCTACATGCGCCTTAAAGTGCCGATCCCTTTCGACTCCCCGGACGGCAAGCCCGTGTCCGACGTTCTGGTTCTGCTGGTTCCGAAGCAGGCGACCGTAGAGCACCTCACCCTCCTGGCCGAAGCTGCGCAGATGCTTTCGGACCGGCATTTCCGCGACCGGTTGCATCTGTGCAGCAACCCGCTCCAGGTCAAGCGGCTGTTCGAAGCCTCGTCCGGAGCATCCGGCGTAACCTTCTGACCCAGGGTCGCCGATCACACCCAGGCTCCGCTGCTGGGACGATCGGGCAGCCCCGCATCAACCTCGAACCTCGCACGGGACGCGATGAAGCTTTGACCGGTACCGAGGACGAACGCCCCGATCCGGACGCGTTGCTGGCCGCGATCCAGGCCGAGGCGGCCACCGAAGCGTCGGCCGGCGCGCCGCGACGCGGGCGGCTGCGCGTGTACTTCGGCGCATCGGCCGGTGTCGGCAAGACCTATGCGATGCTGTCGGCCGCGCGCCGGCTGGCCGAGGACGGCGTCGATGTCGTGGTCGGCGTGGTCGAAACACATGGCCGCAAGGAGACCGAATCGCTGCTTGCCGGCCTGACCGTTCTGCCACGCCGGCGCGTGGAGATGCGCAGCGTCGCGTTGCATGAATTCGACCTGGACGGAGCGCTGGCGCGCAAACCGCGCCTGCTGCTGGTCGATGAGCTGGCCCATACCAACGCACCCGGCTCGCGCCATCCGAAGCGCTGGCAGGATGTCGAGGAGCTGCTGCAGGCCGGCATCGACGTGTTCTCCACGCTGAACGTCCAGCATCTGGAATCGCTGAACGATGTGGTCGCGGGCATCACGGGAATCCCGGTGGCCGAAACGATTCCGGACCGGTTCTTCGACCGCGCCGACGAAGTGGTGCTGGTCGACCTGTCGGCCGAGGAGCTGCTGACCCGCCTGCAGGCCGGCAAGGTCTACCTGCCGGAGCAGGCCGAGCGGGCACGGCAGAACTTCTTCCGCAAGGGCAACCTGATCGCGCTGCGCGAGCTGGCGCTGCGACGTACGGCCGAGCGGGTCGAGGAGGACGTCCAGGCCTACCGCGAGGCCAAGGCGATCGCGCCCGTGTGGAAGACGGCCGCCTCGCTGATGGTTACGGTCGGTCCGCACGCGGGCGGCGAGCAGGTTGTGCGCAGCGGAGCGCGGCTGGCGCAGCAGCTGAACGCCGAATGGTCCGCGGTGTATGCCGAAACGCCGGCGCTGCAGCGGCTGCCGGAAGTCGAGCGTCAGCGGATCCTGGCGCGGCTGCGGCTGGCCGAGTCGCTGGGCGGGCACTCGGCCGTGATCGCGTGCACCGACGCGGCCGAGGGCCTGGCGCAGTTCGCTCGTCGCAACAACGTTTCGCGCATCGTGATCGGGCGCAGGGAATTTCGGCGCTGGCCGTTCTTTGCGGCCCTGGGCGTGCGGCTGGCCCGCAGGCTGCCCGACGCCGACATTTTCATCGTGGCCCGCACCGAATTGCCCGGCCGGCCGACGCCGGTGCGTGCGCCGGACGATCAGGCCGCTCGCGCGTTCGACTGGAGAGGCTACGGCTGGGCTGCCGCCCTGTGCGGGGCATTGACGCTGCTGCTGGCGCCGATGCGCTCGCGGCTCGATCTGGCCAACGTCGTGATGCTGTACTTGCTGGCAACCGTCACCGCGGCCCTGCGGCTGGGGCGCGGTCCTGCGTTGCTGGCGGCCGTGTTGGGAGTGGGCCTGTTCGATTTTTTCTTCGTGCCGCCCTACAACTCGCTGACGGTGAACGATCCCCGTTACGTGATCACGTTCGCGGTGATGCTCGCCGCCGGCTTGCTGGTGGGGCAGTTGACGGCCGGGCTGCGCTATTCGGCCCGCGTGTCGCAGAATCGCGAAGAGCGGGCCCGCGTGCTGTTCGAATTCGCGCGCGAGCTGTCCTCGCAGCTGGAGCTCGAGCCGATCGTTGAGCGCGCGCAGGCAGCGGTCGCCGCCACCTTCCAGTCCCGGGTTGCGGTGCTGCTGCCGGATGAGGACGGCAGGCTGCGCGCGCCGCCTCAAGCGCCGGACGAGATCGACCTGGGCGCCGCCCAATGGAGCTTCGATCGCGGCGCGCCGGCCGGATTGAACACGGACACGCTGGCCGGCTCGAAGTGCCTGTACCTGCCGCTGCGTGCGCCGATGCGGGTGCGCGGCGTGCTGGTGCTGAAGCCGCGCGCCCGCCGCCTGCTGCAGATACCCGAGATGCGCCAGCAGCTCGACACGTTCGCCTCGCTGATCGGAATCTCGCTGGAACGGGTTCACTACGTCGAGGTGGCGCGCCAGGCCGCCATGACGATCGAGACCGAGCGGCTGCGCAACACGGTGCTGTCCTCGTTGTCGCATGATCTGCGCACGCCCGTGGCGGCGTTGATCGGGCTGGCCGAGTCGCTGCTGTTGCAGCCGCCAGCGCTGTCGGACGCGCAGCGCGAGACGGCCCGGGGACTGGTCGAGCAGGCCCGTCGCATCTCGCGCATGCTGGAGAACCTGCTCGAGATGGCGCGTCTGAGCGCCGGGGCCACCCGGCTGAACCTGGGCTGGAACGCGCTGGAGGAAACCGTCGGTACGGCGCTCGCTTCATTGCACGGCGCGCTGACCGGTCACACGGTCCAGATCGACCTGCCGGCCGACCTGCCGCTGGTCGAGTACGACGCGCTGCTGATGGAACGCGTGTTCGCCAACCTGCTCGAGAACGCGGCCAAGTACACGCCGCCGGGCAGCAGCGTCCGGATCGAAGCGCGCGCCCAGCCCCAGCAGGTGACGGTGCAGGTGTGCGACAACGGTCCGGGACTTCCGCCGGGACGCGAGCAGGTTGTGTTCGAGGCGTTCGAGCGCGGCAACCGGGAAGATGCGCGTCCGGGCGTCGGGCTGGGTCTGGCGCTGGCCCGCGCCATCGTGCAGGCCCATCACGGCTCGCTGGTGGCCGAGCCGGCGCCGGGGGCAGGCGCCTGCTTCCGGATCACGCTTCCGCGTCGCGAGCCGCCGGAGACCCCGGAGGACAGCCTGGCCGCGGATCCGGCCGCGGCCGGCAGCCACGGGGCCGGACCCGGATGAGTGCGGCCCCCGTGGCCATCGTCGTGGAGGACGAGCCGCAGATCCGGCGCTTCGTGCGCACGGCTCTGGAGTCGGAGAGCTGGCGCGTGATCGAGGCCGCGACGCTGAAGGAGGGCTTGTCGGAGAGCGCGACCCGCCGCCCGGACCTGGTCGTGCTGGATCTGGGACTGCCCGACGGCGACGGCATCGAGCTGGTGCGCTCGATGCGAGCCTGGTCCAGCTCGCCGATCCTGGTGTTGTCGGCGCGTGGCGAGGAAAGGGACAAGATCCAGGCGCTGGATGCGGGCGCTGACGACTACCTGACCAAGCCGTTCGGAATCGGCGAGCTGCTCGCGCGGGTGCGCGCGCTGGCGCGGCGCCGCGTGCGCGGCGAGGCGGGCGAGCCGGTGTTTCGAGTCGGCGATATCGAGGTCGATTTCGCCAGCCGCCGCGTCAAGCGCGCCGGCCAGCCCGTGCGCCTGACACCGATCGAGTACCGGCTGTTGACGCTGCTGGCGACCAACGCGGGCCGTGTGCTGACGCACCGGCAGATCCTGCGCGAAGTTTGGGGGCCGGCCTACGTCGAGCACGAGCACTACACCCGGATCTACATGGGCCACCTGCGGCGCAAACTGGAAGCCGATCCGGCCCGGCCGCGCTTTCTGCTGACCGAAACGGCGGTCGGTTACCGATTGGCGAGCGGGTAGGCGGGCGTCCGAACCGACCCGTCAGAACGAGGAGGCGTTGGCGCCGGCGCTGCCGACCGCCACGAATCCGTGGCTGTTGTCGTTGACCGCCGTCGAGATCCAGAAGGTCGGCGTCAATTGCAGCGGGGGCGTCGATCCATGACCGTTGCCGCTCATCGCGATCGGGTTGGTCAGTCCCGTGGGTGTCGGGGCCGACCACGTCCCGGTCGTGCCGGTCAGGCTGGTGAACGCGTTGCCGCTGGCGTCGAGCGCGACAAATCGCGTCGAGTAGGCGACCGCGACGAAGTTGCCGGCGCCGAGAATCTGCACCGCCGCCCATGGGCTGGCACTGCCGGTCACGGCCGAGGTCTCGAACGCCGCGCCGTTATCGCCGAGCACGACCCAGGTGTTGATCGCGACCGACCAGTTCTGGCCGATCACGCCGCCGGCGCCCAGGTTGTTGTCGTTGTCGCCGAACGCCACGGCACGCAGCGCCGTGGCGCCGCCCCCGACCGTGGTCACGAACCAGCTCGCGCCCCCGTCGGTGGACGCGTCGATCACGCCCGCGTCACCCACCGCCAGGCACAGGTTGACGACGCACTCGACCGCGTGCAGATTCACGGACGTGTTCGATGTCTGCGAGACCCAGTTGACGCCGTCAGGGCTGGTCTGGATGCGTCCATTGTCGCCGACGGCCACGAAAGCCGGCCCCGCGGTTGAAATGGCGCGCAGCGTGCTGGCCGTCGTGTTGGAAGTGGCGCCGGGGCGCCAGTTCACCCCGTCCGTACTGATAATCGATGCGCCCCCGTCGCCGACGGCAACGAACAGCCGGGCGGGATTGACCGGAAAGTCGGGGTTGCCGGTGAAGGCGGTGACGGCAAACAGGTCGGTCGTGTATCCGGCCGGTGCTGTGGAGCTCCAGTGGGCGCCATTGTCGGTGCTGGTGAAGATGGCCCCGGCCGGCCCGACGGCGACGAAGGTCCCGCTCGGCGGGCCGTTTGCCAGGCACCGCGTCAGCGTGCCATAGCCGACGGCATTGATGTTGGCGCCGATCGGAGTGCCCGCGCCCCAGGTGCCGGCGTCGCCGGCGCCCCGCGCAGTTGCCGCAACCACCGGGCTGCCCGGACCGCCCGGTGACGTGCCGCTGTGCGCGTCGACCGTGAAGTAATAGCCCAGTCCATTGGCCGGGCTGCACAGCAGCGCCGGAGGCTGCGCCTTTGAGCCCAGATTGTTCAGCGGGAATCCTCCGATACTGGCCTCGGTCCAGTTAAGCGCCGTCAGATCCGGATTGGTCGCGCCGAACACGTAATAGGTCACGCCGGACTGGGAATTCCAGGTCAATCCGGATATGCCGTCGCCGCTGACCGCCTGAACGCCGGTTGGCGAACTCATTGGACTGCCGGTGTTGCCCAGACAGCCGCACAGCACCGCGCTGACGCAACACAGGGGAAGCAGGAATCTCGATCTCACTCTTAAGCTCGGTTCATGCGCGCGGATGCGCGTGGCGGTTGTAGAGGGACAACCTGGCCCAGCGCTGCCGGCCGCTCGAAATTGATGAAAAAGCGGCACTTTATCATCGTGCTGGAATACCCCCGACGTCCGCCGGAATTGTGCTTGCCGCCCGATCAGAGGTCCACGTGGATCACGGGCCAGATCCAGAACGCCAATCCCACCAGTGCAATGAGCGCGCCGCTGAGCACCTCGCCATAGCGCTCGAAGGCGCCCAGACGCACGCGCTGCAGTCCGGCGGTCGAAGAAACGCATAACACGACATAGGTGCCGATCGTGGTGGCGCCAAAGACAAGGGCCATCAGACCGAGCAATCCGGCGCCATACTTGCCGGCGGCGAAGAAAGCCGGGATCCCTTCGATCATCGGCGAGGAGCCCAGGATCAGCATCAGCGCGGTGCGGTTCCTGGTCCCGTCACCGTGCCCCTCATCGGGGCCGCGGCCGTCGTGACCATGATCGTGGTCGTGTCCACCCTGACCCTGCTGCTCGCGCCAGGCCGACACGGCGATCCATAGCCCGAAGCCGACCAGGCCTGCGCTCGCGAGCGTGTCCACCCAATGGCCGAAGCGCTCGGCCACGGCCACACCGGCGAGCCAGACCATGGCAGCGATTGCCAGGGTCGACAAGACGTGACCGACACCGGCCTTGAAGGCGACGCGCGCCGTTGCGGTCCGGGTCCAGCCCCGCTGGCGCGCAATCAGGGTGATGGGCATCCAGTGGTCGGGCACCATGGTATGCAGCACGCCCACCGCGGCGACGGCGCCAACGAGCAAAGAGGCAGACGGATCGCTCACCGCTCCGTCCTCACAGATATCTGGCGATGGTCTTGAACTCGGTGACCGACGCGCGGGCGCGGGGACTTTTGGCCTCGACCACGTGGTCCAGACAGTGCTCCAGGTGGTCATTGATGAAGGTCTTCTTGGCCTCGCGCACCGCCCGCTCGGCCGCCTGGAGCTGCTGGGCGACCTCCAGGCAGGGGCGCCCCGCCTCGATCATTTCCCCGATGCTGCGCAGCTGCCCTTCGGCACGCTTGAGTCGCTTGAGGACTTCGGGATGGGTTGAATGAGCGTCGGTCGAGGTCATGGCCCGGTCTCCAGATACTATGCCCAGTATAGTATCTGAGCGGCCGGCTCGGGCCGGGAATTTCGGATCGGCGCCAATTTGCGCTTGACACCAAAAACCCGCCCGGCGCAAAATTGCGTTACCGCAACAACGGAGCAATCCATGGATCCTTGCCCTGGTACCGGTTCGCCCCTGGCGAACTGATCGGCGAGTACTTCGGCAACGTCCATTTCTGCCGCCGTCTCGCTGGTCACAGCGGGACGGTGCGATTCGAGCAGTTCTTCGGGGTGGCGGAACGACACCCTGTGATGCACCTCCCGGTTAGTCGCGCAAGTCGCGTCGTACGTGCTGTAGCGGCCTGACCTGAGCGCGGTGGCGCCCTTGCCACCGTTTTCAGGCCAAGCATCGCTTCGGCTCCTCCTCGCAGCTGCGCGTCCACCAACGCGCCGCCCACGCCCGTGGGCGGCACAGGCTGAACGAGGCGTCATCATGACCATCAAGCTTCAAACCCAGGCGCTCGAGCGCGTGGCCGCCGGCGAGGCAACGGCCGTGCTCGATACCGCTCACACCGGAGATATCCGGGGTGCCTTCGGCACGATCCGGCACGGCGACACGCGGCCGCGCGAAAGCTTTCGTCACCGCTGGCAGACGCTGCTGGCGATCCTGGGCCCGGGCCTGATCGTGATGGTCGGCGACAACGACGCCGGCGCCTTCGGCACGTATACACAGGCCGGGCAGAACTACGGCACCTCGCTGCTGTGGACCTTGCTGCTGCTGATTCCGGTGCTCTACGTCAACCAGGAAATGGTGCTGCGCCTGGGCGCCGTCACCGGCGTGGGCCACGCGCGATTGATCTTCGAGCGCTTCGGTAAATTCTGGGGCGCTTTCAGCGTCATGGACCTGTTCCTGCTCAACGCGCTGACCATCGTCACCGAGTTCATCGGCATCAGCCTGGGCCTGGACTACCTCGGGGTCTCCAAGCTCTGGGGCGTGGGCCTGTCGGCGCTCGTCATCATCGGCGCCGCCAGCACGGGGGACTTTCGCCGCTTCGAGCGCTTTTCGCTGGCGCTGGTGTTCGGCAGCCTGCTGCTCGTGCCGATATTCGTGATGATCCACCCGCCGCTGGGTCGGATCACCCACGACTTCCTGGTGCCACAACTGCCCCACGGCGGCAAGCTCAACGACGTCATGCTGCTGATCATCGCGATCGTCGGCACGACGATCGCGCCCTGGCAGTTGTTCTTCCAGCAAAGCTATGTGATCGACAAGCGCATCACGCCGCGTTTCATCCGCTACGAGCGGCTCGATCTGTGGCTGGGCATCGCGCTGGTGATCATCGGCGCCGTGGCGATGATGGCATTCACGGCGGCGACCTTCAGCGGCCACGCGGAGTTCGGCAATTTCAGCGACGCGGCGGCCGTGGCCGGCGGCATCGAGAAATACTTCGGGCGCCTGCCGGGTGCCCTGTTCGCAATCGCCCTGATCGATGCCTCGATCATCGGAGCTTCGGCCGTGTCGCTGTCCACGGCCTACGCGATCGGGGACGTATTGGCCGCGCGCCATTCGCTGCATCGGAAGCCGGGCGAAGCCAAGGCGTTCTACATCGTCTACGCCGGACTGATTGTGGTTGGAGCGGCGCTGGTGCTGACACCGGGCACTCCGCTGGGACTGCTGACCAACCTCGTGCAGACTCTGGCGGGCGTGCTGTTGCCCAGCGCGACGGTGTTCCTGTTGTTGCTGGCCAACGACCGCGAGGTGCTCGGGCCGTGGGTCAACTCCCGGCGCCTGAACGCCTTCACCGCCGTGGTGATTGCCGCGCTGGTAACACTGTCGGTGATCCTGACCGCGTCCGTGCTGTTCCCCGCCATCACGGGAGCACAGATCATTGGCGTGTTGATGGGAGGCGGCATCCTGGCCGCGGCGGTGGCGCTTGGCGCGAACGCGTGGCAGCGCGCCAAACGTCTGCCGCCGCCCGTGATCGTGCGCTATGACCCGCAGTTGCGCAACGCGTGGAGGATGCCGCCGCTGGATTCGCTGCGCCCGGCCCGCCTGACGATTGCGAATCGGGTCTGGCTGATCGTGCTGCGCGCTTATCTGGCGCTCGCGGCCGCACTGCTGATCGCCAAGCTGGTTCAGCTCGCGGTTGCTGCGGCGCCGGGCGCCTGAGCGCCGTCGAAATTGATCGGAAGCGCCGGCGCGGATTCAGTGCCGTCAGAGGCATCCGTGAAGAAATTGTGGATTCTGCGGTGCGTCGCGACCTGCGTGCCGTGCCTGTGGATTTGCTGCCGTGCGGCCAGCGCGAGCGAGGACGGCGCGGACGCACCCCTGGCTGCAGCGACGGCCCCGCGCGTTACCACGGGCCAACCGACTGCGGACGCGCCGCGTGAGTGGTGGAGCGTGCACGGGCAGGCCACCTACGCAACCCAGTTTCACCCGGGCTTTACGTCGCCGTACCAGGGATCGAACAGCCTGGGCCCGGGCAACAACAGCAGGGAGACCGCCGATGTGACGCTGTTCGCCGGCGTCAGGCTGTGGTCCGGTGCGCAGGCCTGGGTGAATCCGGAGGCCGACCAGGGCTTCGGCCTGAACAACACCCTGGGCGTTGCCGGTTTCACCAGCGGAGAGGCGTACAAGGTGGGCGCCCCCGGCCCGTATTTCCGCCTTCCGCGCGCTTTCATCCGGCAAACGATCACGCTGGGGGACGACCCGCAGCCGGTGGCGCCCGCCGCCAACCAGCTTGCCTCTGTACAGAGCCCCGAAGGCATCACGCTGACCTTGGGCAAGTTCTCCGTGGTCGACATCTTCGACACCAACCGCTATGCCCACGATCCGCGGGCCGATTTCCTGAACTGGTCGATCGTCGATGGCGGCGCATTCGACTACGCGGCCGATGCCTGGGGCTATACGTACGGGTCTGCGGTCGAATGGGCCGGTTCGTGGTGGACCTTGCGCAGTGGTGTGTTCGACCTGTCCAGGATTCCAAACAGCACGCAGCTCGAGCACGGTTTCGGCCAGTTCGCACTGATCGGTGAGTTCGAGGAGCGTCACGACTTGGGTGGGCACCCCGGTGCGCTGAAGGTGCTCGGTTTCGTCAATCGCGGCCGGATGGGAAGCTACGACGACGCAGTCAGGGCTGCTCAGGCGTCCGGCACGACGCCGAGAACCAGCCTGGTGCGACACTACGCTTCGCGGCCCGGCGTGGCATTGAATTTCGAGCAGGAATTGACACCCGATCTGGGCGTATTCGCGCGCGCCAGCGCAAACGATGGCAGCAAGGAAACCTTCGAGTTCACCGACATCGATCGGTCGCTGGCGGGCGGGCTTTCGCTGCGCGGCGAGCGCTGGAACCGCGCCGACGATACGTTCGGGCTGGCCGCGGTCTGCAACGGCATCTCGACCGCCGCACGCCGCTACTTCGCCGCCGGCGGTTTGGGTGTCCTTGTCGGTGACGGCCGCTTGCCGCACTACGGATTGGAAAAGATCGCGGAGACTTACTACAGTGCCCACATCGGCGAGTACGCGGCGGTGACGGCGGACTACCAGTTGGTCGTCAACCCGGCTTACAACCGCGATCGCGGACCGGTGAGCGTGTTCGGGTTGCGCTTTCACGCCGAATTCTGAGTTCAAAGCCGACTATCGGAAGGCCAAGGACATGAGCAACGCCTCCAGTTTCCTGCAGCCCTACGCGCTTGTTTACACACTCGCCAGCCTCGTTGCCGCGTTCGTGCTGGGAGCGGCCATCGGGTTCGAGCGCCAGTACCGCCAGCGCACGGCGGGCCTGCGCACCAACACGCTGGTGGCTGTCGGTGCGGCCATCTTCGTGGACATGGCCAGCCGTCTGAACGGCATGCCCGGTGCGACCCAGGTGGTGGCCTACGTGGTCTCCGGCGTCGGATTTCTCGGCGCCGGAGTGATCATGCGGGAGGAAGGCAACGTGCGCGGCATCAACACGGCGGCCACGCTGTGGGGTTCTGCTGCAGTGGGGGCCTGCGCCGGCTCACACCTTTTCGTCGAGGCGGTGCTGGGGGCCGTATTCGTGCTCGCTGCGAACACGCTGCTGCGACCGGTCGTCGATGCCGTCAACCGTCGCCCGATCGACGTTCGCTCGGCCGAGGTCACCTATTCGGTGTTCGTCATCGCGCCGCGCGAAAGCCAGAGGGCGGCCCGGGAGTGCCTGGAGAGCATCCTGGAGGCGGCGCGATATCCGGTGCGAGAACTCGACTTGCATCTTTTCGGAACCGCCGATGTTCAAATCGAGGCGACGCTGCTATCGACGTCCGTGGAGGCCGCGGAGCTGGACCAGCTGGTCGCCACACTGACCAAGGAGAGCTTCATCACCCAGGCGTTCTGGAGCCCCAGCATCACGGAGTAGGTTGCGAGGCGCCGCCGCGCAGCCTCCTAGGGCGCCAGCAACATCTGACAGTGCCCGGGTTGCGCGGGCGGGTCGGCAATCTGCTGGCCGCGCGGAATGCATTGATCCGGCGGCAACGATGCGCCGTTTTCGACGTACTGCACGAGCAGATCGAACGCTCGCTGGGCGTGGGGCTCGATCAGTTCCAGTTGGGGGAACGTCTGGTTGTACGTCTCGATGTGATTGCCGTTTTGCACTTCATACAGGCGGTAGGGCGGCAGGCCGTCGTCACCCTCCCGGCCCCGCACTTTGCGGGCATATGCGCGGGCGTGGTGATCGATCGGCAACAGGCCGTCCATCGTTCCGGCCAGCGTCACCAGCGGCCGCTGGATGCGGCCCGTGGTGGCGAAGTCGGACAGCTGTTCGCCCACATCGGAAACCGACAGCCGCGCGAAGTAGTTGTAGGTACCGGTTCCAGCGCCGTAAGTGTCATAGGTGGGGTCGAGCCGCTTTTGCCACTGGCACAGTGTCACTTCCCAGAATGAGGTGGAATAATTGCCCCACAGCGACGCAGCAACGCCGCCCGTCGTGTTGGGGTTGGTCAGGTCCGGCGGGTAGCCGGCGGCGCGGATGTTCTTGGCAGCAGTACTGCCGGCGCTGTAACCCGAGGCCACGTAATCGGGAAAGTTCAGCACGGCGGGCGGCAGATCGGTCAGCAGATTGGGCCCGCCCGCATCGACAAAGGTGCCCTCCCAGTCCACGCCGCCGTCGAACAATTCAGGCGCCGTTTCGATCGCCCGGCGCACCTGGTAGCCGCCGTTCGACGTGCCCACGGCGTAGGTGTAGCGCGGTTCGTGACCATAACGGGCCTCGACACCGGCCCGCGCCAGTTTCGCCGCGGCGATCATGTAATGGCGCCAGCGGGTGAACTGCTGCCCGGGATCGTTATCGTAAAAGTGCACGTAAACTGCCAACGACGGGTTCAGCCGGCACCCCAGAGGATCGGTTGCCACGGTCAAGTGCAGATTCAGCACGCCCTTGTTCTGCGAGGCATAGGCGTAGCCCTGCTGAACGACATAATCGCTCCACGCGAAGTCACCATTGAATTCGCTGCGGGTGCCCGACGCGCCCGCGACCACCAGGCGCCCGTTCCAGGAGTCCGGCAGGCGCAGCAGGAAGCGGGCTTGCCCGGTCGGGTCGCTCGCGATCCGGGCATCGAGCTGTAGGCCGGGGACCGCCTTGGTGATCGGCGTTCGTTGCCCGATTGCGGGCGCAATCACGCCGCGGTCCGTAATCGGCGTGAAAGCAAACGGCGGCAAGCCCGCCAGCGAATCGTTCATGGGGGTTGTCGCGGGATTGTTCGTCGTCAAGTCCGTGCTCTCGAAGCACTGCACATCGGCGAGCTGGCTGCCGAATGCCGAAGCAAGATCCGTGCAGCGGCTCGCGTGAGCAGCGCCTGCGGCAGCGAGCGCCGCCACCATGACGCCGCTGCGTGCCGCCCGGATCAAGGCCGAGTTGGTCGTCTGCCGATTGGTCACTTGGTCACCCCCTCCGAAGAGCATGGTCCGCTCCAGCCCGCCGCTCGAGCGCCGCGCAAAGGATGTCGCCGAGCCGTTGCAGTTGTCAAGGCGTATCGCAACGTGTCACATGTGACAACCCTTTAAGGTGGTCGCGGCTGCAGCGTGCGCAGTCGCCGCAGCAGGAATCTGGCCGGGTCGACGCTCGCCGCCAGCGAGCGCTCGAGCGGCAACGGCTCGCCCTCGATCAGGCACGCGACCAGCTCGCCCAGCACGGGCGCCAGTACCAGGCCGCGTGATCCGAGCGCAAAGCTGCAGTAGAGACCCTCGCGCCTGGGTAAATCGGCCAGGTGCGCTCCTTGCAGGGTCGTTCGCGCGGCGAGCCCGGCGCGCTCATCGGCTACGGCGCCGGTCAGCGGCGTGCGGTCCGTTGCAACGCAGCGTATTGCGTCGAAACCGCCCTCGATCCGAACCGGCACGGGCTGCGCGAGCAGCTTCGACAGCCGCTCCAGGTTGCTTTCGTGCGCGGTTTGTTCTGTGATGCCCGGCCCCTGATCAGCTCCGATCGGCTCGTACGTGGCCCCGACCGTGACGCGGCCATCCAGCCCGGGGACGACGGTCCCCCGCCCCGCGATGCCGGCGCGAAGGCACGCGAGTTCCCCGGCCGCGAGACGCGAGATCCGGCCGCGAATCGGCCGTATCGGGGCGAACCGCGCTTCGAGCAGGCGCGGCGCGTCCATGGCCGAGGCGATCACAACAACCGGCGCGCGGGCAATCGGCCTCGTAGGGCCCTCGACCAGCCACGCATCGGATTGCCGCTCGATTCGGATCGCCTGCTGGCGGTTATGCAGCCGGATTGCGGGCGCGTGGGCGAGCATCGCGCGGCACCAGGCCGCGGCCGAGACCACGGCGCCGTCGGCAAACCACAGCCCGCCGCCCCGCGGCCGCAATCCGACCACCTCGGTCGCCTCCGACACACGACACGAGCGCACGAACTCGGCGGGCCATCCGTGCTGCTGCAACTGCTGCGGCCACCGTTCCTCGGCAGGCCCGTCGTCGGCGAGCTGCAGAACCCCGGTCGGTTCCATCAGCGGCTCGTCCGCGTGCAGGCCATCGAGCTGACGTCGGCCGAACAGAAAGCCCGCGCGCGACAGTCGCGCGCTGTGGCTGTCGTCGGCCGCCAGCGTCGGGTGCAGCAGGCCTGACGGCAGCGCCGAGGCCCCACTGGCCGCCTGCGGGCCTTCATTGAGCACGGTGACCTGCCAACCGCGGCCGGCCAGGGCCATCGCACAGGCACAACCGGCGAGCCCCGCGCCGATCACGATTGCTTCGCGCGCGCCCGCGTAGGGCGACGGCGGATCGTGCCGTCGGGTCCTGAAGCGCGGCGCATAGCGCGCGACCAGCATGTGGCGCTTGGTGCCAAAGCCTTCGCGCAGCCCGACCTCGAAGCCCCCCGCGGCCAGCGCATCGCGCACCGCCCGCGCCGCGGTCCAGCTGGCGAGCGTGGCATCAGGCCGCGCGAGTCTGGACAAGGCCCTGAGCAACGCAGCGTCCCACAGCTCCGGGTTGCGGTCCGGGGCGAAGCCGTCCAGGTAGAACGCGTCGGCGCCCAGCATCAGCTCCGGAACGATCGCGCGGGCATCGCCAAAACCCAGCGTCAAGGTGATCGCGCCGGAATCGAACGACAGACGATGCAGGCCCGACAGCGGCGGCGGCCAGGCCCGCGCCAGCTCGGCCGCGAGCGCAGCCAGCGGGGACGGCGCGCAACGCGCCAGTTCGCAAGCCGGCAGCGGATGGCGCTCAATCGACGCGAAATGCAGGCGGCGCGGCCTGCGCGGATCGTCGCGCCATGCCCGCCAGGTGGCCAGGAAGTTGGTGCCCAGCCCAAAGCCGGTCTCGACGATCACGAACTGCTCGCGCCCGCCCCAGCGAGACGGAAGGTCGTTGCCGTGCAGGAACACATGCTGCGCCTGGCCGAGCGCGCCGCTGCGGCTGGCGTACACGTCGCCATAGCGGCGCGAGAAGGGCGCGCCGCCCGCGTCGAACTGCAGATCCTCGACCTCGATCCCGGGCATGGCGCAGGAAACCCGCCCGGCTAAGCGCGAAGGCGGCGCCCGAGGTCGTGCAGTTGCAGGTGCGCCTCGTCGGCGCTCTCGAAAATATGCGGCGCCACGCCGCGCTGGTGCAGCGCCTGGCCCAGTTTCAAGCGCAGGAAGGCGCTGGTGGTGTAGCGCGTCACATCGATATAAAAGCGCTGCGTCAGGTCGCCCACCATGTCCGAGTACGCGTCGATGACCTCGGGCCACAGCATGAAATTCTCGTAGTTGACGATGGCAAAGACCTTCCGCTGCAGCGGACCGATGCGCTGCTCGACCGCGGCGCGGATCGCCTCCACATCCTCGCGGCGGCGAACCACGTAACCCTCGAAGTTGATGAACAGGATGTTCTGCTGCTCATCGTAGAACAGCCGCTGCGCCAGCGGAACGCGCAACAGATCCTCGCGCAGCCCCATTGCCGCCGGCTGGAAGATGCGCTCGTCCATCGTTCGCGGCGCGCCGTTGATAATCGGCTTGAACTGCATCCGCGCCAGGATGTCCTGCTCGATGTTCACGCCGGGGGCCACCTCGGTCAGCTCCAGCCCCTGCACGGTCAGCGCAAAGACGCAACGCTCGGTGACGTACAGCACCGGCTGGCCGCGCAGCGCCGAGTAGCTGCCGCTGAACGTGCGTTGCTCCACCTCCTGCACGAACTTGCACATTCCGGTCTGGTCCAGGATTCTGAGCTGTCCGCCGCCGCAATCGACCTGCAGGCGACCGGCGCAAAAGGTTCCGACAAACACGACCTTCTTGGCGTTCTGGCTGATGTTGATGAAACCGCCCGCGCCCGCCAGCTTGTTTCCGAACCGGCTGACGTTCACATTGCCCTCGCGGTCGGCCTGCGCCAGCCCCAGGAATGCGAGATCCAGGCCGCCGCCGTCGTACAGGTCGAACTGGTACGGCTGGTCGATGACGGCGTGCGTGTTGGTGGCGGCTCCGAAATTCAGTCCGCCGGCGGGAATTCCGCCGATGACCCCGGGTTCGGCCGTCAGCGTGATCAGATCGACGATCCGCTCTTCGGCGGCGACCTCGGCGATGCCTTCGGGCATGCCGATGCCCAGATTCACCACGCCGTTGGGCCGCAACTCCATCGCCGCGCGGCGCGCGATGATCTTGCGCTCGCTCATCGCCATGGCGCCGATCGAAGTGGCCGGAACGCGGATCTCGCCGGCGAAGGCCGGGTCGTAGGGCACCGCGAACGTCTGCCAGTGGTGCTCGGGCCCGGCAAGCACGACGCAGTCGACCAGCACCCCGGGAATTTTCACCTGACGCGGATTGAGCGATCCGCGCTCGGCCACACGCTCGACCTGAACGATCACGACCCCGCCCGAATTGCGCACCGCGGTCGCGATCGACAGCGCCTCCAGCGTCAAGGCCTCTTTTTCCATCGTCACGTTGCCGTCGGAATCGGCGGTCGTGCCGCGGACGATGCCGATATCGATCGGGAACGTCCGGTACAGCAGGCATTCCTCGCCGTGAATCGTGATCAGCTCGACCAGTTCCTCGGTGGTGCGCGCGTTGAGTTTTCCACCCCCGAAGCGCGGGTCGACGAACGTGCCAAGTCCCACGCGTGACAGGTGGGCCGGCCGGTGCGCGGCGATGTCGCGGTACAGGTGAGTGATCACGCCCTGCGGCAGGTTATAAGCCTCGATGCGGTCGTCGATCGCCAGCTGCTGCAGCGCCGGCACCAGGCCCCAGTGCCCGCCGATCACGCGCCGCACCAGTCCTTCGTGCCCGAGATGGTTCAGGCCCCGCTGCTTGCCGTCTCCCTGGCCGCCCGCGTAGACCAGCGTCAGGTTGCGCGGCCTGCCGGCGCCCTGCGCATTGCGGTCCTCCGTCGACAGGTACAGCTGTTCCAGCGCGACCGCGATCGATTCGGCAAATCCGATGCCGACGAACCCGCCGGTTGCAACCGTATCGCCGTCGCGGATCAGGCGAACCGCGTCCTGCGCGCTGACGATCTTGCCGTGCTGCGTGGAGCGCAGCTCGGCCAGAAGCGGGTGACTACTCAACATTGGTTGACTCCTCTAATCGCGGCCCTCACCCCCTCCCCTCTCCCGCTTGCGCGGGCGAGGGGCGATCGGGCGTGCTCGTGCTAAAGACTTCGCGCTTGTGGCGATCGATCGCCCCTCGCCCGCGCAGCGGGAGAGGGGAGGGGGTGAGGGCTGGTTCAGTTGTTCCAGAGTATCGAGCCGCGCAGGAAGCGGCGCTGCTCGTCCGCGATCGGCTCGACCCTCAACCGACTGTAGCGAGCCAGAATGCGGTCGAGCGTGCCGTCGTCGCGGATGCTTTTGAGCGCGCCGGCCCAGCGTGCCACCTCGGCCTCGGGCGTGCCCTTCGAGAACGCGAGGTAGATCTCGCTGGGCCGCACGATCTGACCGAAGTTCAGCGTCGAGGCGTCCGCGCCGATCTCCTTGTAGGCATGGATCACCATCAGTCTGGGCGCCAGCCATGCGTCGATGCGACGGTCCTTCATGGCGGTGGCGTTCAGCCATTCCTCGGGCTCCGATTGAATCCTGGAAAAACCGAGCGAGCGCACCAGCGCCTCGGCTCCGCTGTGAAACAGCACGCCGATCGGCCGGTCCCGGACCTTTTCCAGGCTGGAGACGTCCACGCCCTGTCCGCCGACCAGGATCAGGTCGTCGGTCACGATCCGGCAGCACCACTGGTAGTGTTCCTCGCGCTCGGGCGTGCGCGTGATCGACAGGATGCCGATATCGGGCTGGCTCAGCGCCAGTTTCTGCGCGCCGTCCCAGTCCATGTACTCGATGGCCACGCTGGTGTTCAAACGATGCGCCATCTCCAGCACCGCCTCGTGCACCAGGCCCTGGCCGGGTCCTGGCACTTCCGCGACCGTGGCCGGCGGCACCTGAAAGGTGTAAGGCGGCAGCTCGGCGGTGATGAATCGCACGGGTTCGGCGTGCCCGGCCAGCGCCACCGACGCGATGGCCGCGAACAGGATCAGTCGTTTCATCGCTCGGCTCCGGGGTTCAAAACGTCCCGAATATCCCGTTCAGGATGATCACGCAGATGCCCGCGAACACGGTGATGACCGACGCGACCACGAAGATGTCCAGGTACGATTCGCGGTGGGTCAGCCCGCAGATTCCCAGCAGCGTGATCACCGCCCCGTTGTGCGGCATGCAGTCGAAGCCGCCCGCCGACATGCTGGCAATCCGGTGCATGATCTCCGGACTGACGTGGGCTGCCTGCGCCAGGTTCAGGTAGTAATCGCCGAGCGACGCCATCGCGATGCTCAGGCCGCCGGAGGCCGATCCGGTGATGGCGGCCAGCACGTTGACCGTGATCGCGATCGATATCACCGGGTCCGAGGTCAGGCTTCTGATGCCGTCGCGCACGACCCCGAAGGCCGCCAGGGAGGCGATCACCCCGCCGTAGCCGACCTCCGAGGCGGTATTCAGCATCGGCAGCATCGAACCGAGCGTTCCTTTGTTCAACGTGTCGACCGGGTTGGCCAGTCGGCGGCGGTTCGTAAGGAACGCGAACAGCGTCGCGCAGGCCACCGCCAGCATGATCGACCAGATTCCCGCCACGGCCGAGACCTTGATGCCGCCGTACTTGGCTTGCGACAGGAAGGCGGTGTCCATGGCCGGGATCACCCAGCGGGTGAACAGGAAATTCAGCCCGATCACCAGCAAGATGGGGATCGACGCCAGCAGAAAGCTGGGCGCCGAGGCCTCCGGCGCAGAGGCGGCCGCGCCCTGATCGTCATGCTGGCCGTAGCCTTCGCCGGCCGCGCGCGCCCGGTTCGCGCGCCGGTTCAGCCACAGCACGCCGCCCGCGAACATGATGACGCCGCCGATGGTTCCGAGCCCGGGGGCGGCGAACGGCGTCGTGTGGAAGTACGCGGTCGGAATCGCGTTCTGGATGGCCGGCGTGCCGGGCAGCGCCGTCATCGTGAACGTGAACGAGCCCAGTGCAATGGCGCCCGGAATCAGGCGCTTGGGGATGTTCTGCTCGCGGAACAGCGACTTGGCGATCGGATACACCGCAAAGGCCACCACGAACAGCGACACGCCGCCGTAGGTCAACACGCCGCACGCCAGCACGATGGCCAGGATCGCCCGCTTCTGACCGGCCCAGTTCGCGATCTGGCGGGCGATCACCCGGGCCGCGCCCGTGTCGTCCATCACCTTGCCGAACAGCGCGCCCAGCATGAACAGCGGAAAGAACTTCGCCAGGTACTTGCCCAGCTCGGCCATGAATACCTGCGTGTAGGTGCCCAACAGCAGCGGGCCCGTGCCTGCGCTGAACAGCACGGCGAGCATCGCCATGATCGGGGCCAAGAGCAGCACGTTGATGCCGCGGTAGGCGAGGAACATCAACAGCCCGAGCGACAGGCAGATTCCAAAAATGGCGATAGCGGTCATCACGTCTCCTCCGTGCCGTGCCTGATGTTTTCTGATCGAACCTTCGCCGCTCGAGGCGAGATCCAGGCCTTTGTTTTTAAGGGGATTTCGAGCGCGACGGGCGCACCGGTCGACCCTGCGTGGATCCGGACACCAGCCCGAGCTGAGCCATCTTGTTATAAACGGTCGCGCGCGACAGCCCGAGCAGCTTGGCCGCAGCCGGCACTTTGCCGCCAGCGGCGGCCAGCGCCGACTGGATCAGCGTGCGCTCGAAGCCGGCCATCGCGTCGGAGTAACCGGGCGCGCTCCGTACGCCGGACGGGGCCCGATGCCGCGGTGGCATCACGGCGCTGATGTCGTGCACCGTCAGGCAGGCGCTGTCGGTCAAGGCGCTGGCGCGCTCCAGCACGTTGCGCAGCTCGCGCACGTTGCCGGGCCAGTTGTAACTGGCCAGCAGCGAGACGGCGGCGGCGTCGATTTCGCGGGCCGGCCCGCCGCCGCGGGCGGCGAGCTCCTCGAGCAGGTACTCGGCCAGCTCGTTCAGGTCGGCCAGCCGTTCGCGCAGCGGCGGCAGGCGAATCGGAAACACGCCGAGGCGGTAATACAGGTCCGACCGAAAGCGGCCTTGCGCAACGAGCTGCTCCAGATTGACGCGGGTAGCGGCGATCACCCGCAGATCGACTTTGATCACACGGTTCGATCCGAGCGGCTCGATCTCCTGGTCCTGCAACACGCGCAGCAGTTTGGATTGCATCGGCAGCGGCAGGTCCCCGATCTCATCCAGGAACAACGTGCCGCCGTCGGCCAGCCTGAATTTGCCGTCGCGCACCTTGCGTTCGCCGACGGTGAAGGCGTCGGGCGCCACCCCGAAAAACTCCGCCTCCAGCTGGGCATCGGGCAGCGCCGGCATGTCGATCGCGACAAAGGGGCCTTCGGCGCGAGCCGAGGCGGCGTGGATCGCGTGGGCCAGGACTTCCTTGCCGGTGCCCGTTTCTCCGAGCAGCAGCACCGGGCCGTGCTGCTGAGCGGCGCGCCGCGCCTGGCGCTTGACCGCGACGCCGGCGGCGCTGCCTCCGATGAAGCTGGCGAGCGTGTATTTCGGACGGCGGTTCTCGGCCAGGCGCCGGCGCGCCTCGGCCAGGTCGCTTTGCAGCTTGGCCAGCTTCTCAACGAGCGGCTTGAGCGCGTTGAGCTGGTCGTACAGCACGAACCCGATCGCGCCGATCACCTGCTGCTGCTCGTCCTGCAACGGCATCCGCGTCACCACCAGCGATTCGCCACCCAGCTCCAGGATGTCGAGCAGGATCGGCTGGCCGCTGTGGACGACCTCGCGCATCAGGCTGTTCGGGATGACCTCCTCGATGTCGCGGCCAAGGGCCTCGTCAACGCTCTGCAGCCCCAGCGTGGCCAGGTATCTCTCGTTGATCCAGACGATCCGCGCTTGCCGGTCCACCGCGACAGCGCCTTCGCACAGGCTGTCGAGCCGCTCGAACAGCGACTGCATCGCCAGCCGATGGATCGCCACCGAGTCGCGCAGGAATTCGTCGGTGAGCACAGCGGACATGCGAAGCCGGGTGTGGCGAAGCGATGGTGGATTCTATCCTTTCAGTCTGCCCCTTCGCGATGCACGTCGTGCGTGACGAACGGCTGCTCCTCGCCGGGCTTCTCCAGCCAGTTCGGGTGCTGCAAGGTCGCGCGAATGTCCGACAGGCCCGTGGACCAGTGCTCGTTCATGGTGAGCAAGCTGAACTGGTAGTCCTTCTGGTAGCTCTCGTATGGCTTGTCGCGGTAGATCAGGTGGATCACGTTGCGGCGGGCTGCGCAGGCGAGCTGGGCGGCACGCTGGTACCAGGCGCTGCTGCGCGCGGATTCAGGCACCAGCGCCATCAGCTGATGCAGCAGCCGGCGATAGTTCTGCTCCTCGTGCATGACCGTGGTGATCATCCGGGTCCGGCTCGAGTACTGGATGTCCTTGTGCCGCACCGCAACCTGAAGCAGGTCGCCGGGGGCCTCTCCCTTGGCGCTCCACAGGTCGATCTGGAAGATCAGCGCATCGTGCCGCGGCGGCGCGGTCAGCACGTACTGCAGCGGTGTGTTGGACACCAGCCCGCCGTCCCAGTAGAACTCGCCGTCGACCTCGATCGCCGGAAATCCGGGCGGCAGTGCGCTCGAGGCCATGAAGTGTTCCGGCCCGAGCTTGCGCTCGGCGCTGTCGAAGTAGACCAGGTTGCCGGTGCGCACGTTCACCGCGCCCACTGCCACGCGCATCTCGCCGGCGCCGTTGAGCCGGTCGAAATCGACGAAACGCTCCAGCGTGGCCCGCAGCGGTCGCGTGTCATAGAAGCTCGCGCCGCGCGGGTCCGGCTGCGTCAGTGCGTGCGAATACCACGGGCGCGGAACGAAAAAGCCGTTCTGGCCTTCCAGCAGCGCGCGCGTTGCTTCCACCGAGTCGAGCATGACCCGCACGGCGTCGGGCAGCCCGGCCTGCGCGTCCGGCGTCAGCGCCAGCGTGGGCACCCCCCATGGCTGCCGGCAGATGAATTCCCAGAACGCGCGCAGTTGTTCGACGCGTCGATCCGGGGGATTGCCCGCAATCACCGCGGCGTTCAGCGCGCCGATCGAGATGCCTGCGACAAAGTTGGGATGAATCCCGCCTTCGGCCAGCCCCTGATAGACGCCGGCCTGATAGGCGCCCAGCGCGCCCCCGCCCTGCAGCACCAGCGCCGTGACCGGATAGTCCAGGTGCGGCGCCCCCACGGCGCGGCCGGCTGGTCGTTGCATCGATGCGCCGCCGGTTATTGCATGAACCAGCCGTGGCTGACGATGAACGACTGGCCCGTCAGCGCGGCCGAAGGGAACGTGCACAGGAAAAGCGCCAGCTGCGCGACGTCATCGACCGTCGTGAAGACGCCGTCCACCGTGCCGCCCAGCATCACGCGGCGGACCACCTCCTGCTCGCTGATGCCCAGTTCCTTGGCTTGCTCGGGAATCTGCTTGTCCACCAGCGGCGTGCGCACGAAGCCCGGGCAGATCACGTGCGAGCGCACGTTGTGCGCGGCGCCCTCCTTGGCCAGCACGCGTGCCAGCCCCAGCAGTCCGTGCTTGGCGGTCACGTAGGCCGATTTCAGCGGCGAGGCTTCGTGCGAATGCACCGAGCCCATGTAGATCACGATGCCGCCGCGATTGTTCGGATACATGTACTTCAAGGCAGCCTTGGTCGTCAGGAAGGCGCCATCGACGTGGATCGCCAGCATCTTCTTCCAGTCCGAGAACGAGTAGTTCTCGATCGGATTGACGATCTGGATGCCGGCGTTGGACACCAGGATGTCGACGCCGCCGAAGGCGCGCGCGACACGGTCGGTTGCGCTGTTGACGGCCTCCTCGCTGGTAACGTCCATGGCGACGCCGATCGCCTTGCCGCCGGCGTTGCCGATGGCCGTCGCCGCGCTCTGCGCCGCATCCAGGTTCACATCGGCAATCGCGACGGAAGCGCCCTGGCTGGCGAGCAGTTCGGCGATGCTTTTGCCGATTCCGCTGGCGGCACCGGTCACGATCGCGGATTTTCCCTTCAGGTTCATCGTCTGGTCCTTTTACGCTATGCGAGATAGTCAAACACGACCTTACCCAGACCCAGGGTGAGGTCGGCCACGAAATGCTTGGCGCTCAGCACTTCGAGCACCGGCAGATCGGCCACGGGAGCCAGCGCGTGCGGTGCGAGCGACAGCGAGGCGGGTCCCTCCCAGGCGCCCTTCATCGTCACGTCCTCCAGGTAATAGCACACCAGCTCACAGATGCGCGCGCTGCCGTCCACGTGCGGAATGATCTTCAGCAGGTAATTGGGCGTGGAGCCGAGCGATCGAGCCAGCGCCTGCGCATCCAGCGTGCGGTGCTTGTACCCCATCGTTCCGGTGGCGATGCGCACCGGCCCGTAGTCGAGCGTGCCCACCAGCGTGTCGATCTCGGTGTGCAGCTTGGGCTGGGCGAGCTTCTTCGGAAAGCCCCACAGCTCCCGGCCGCCGGCGAGCGGCGGATGGTCATCCAGGTACATCGCATGCGTGTAATTGCCGGCCTGGCCCTTGTACTGCACCGGGATCACCTGCCCCGACTCGGTGTAGTCACCGAAGCCGGTCGAATCCGGCATCCGGATGAATTCGTAGCTGACCGTGGGAGAGGTGACTTGAAGCGGCTCGGGCACGACCGCGCGCAGCCGGTCCGGATCGGTCCGGTACGAGATGATGAAGAATTCGCGATTGACGAACCGGTACGGCCCCATCGGGTAAGCGGGATTGGTGAGCGGCATCGCGAACGCTCTGTCTCGGACGCTTTTGATATCCATCGGTTGACCTCTGCTGGGATGACCCGGGGGTGACCCGGGTGCCGAGCCTATCTCATCGGCCTGCCAGCCGCTGACCTGTGTCGGGTAAGCGAGTGATCGTATATCCACATGATGGAACGAGTGATCGATCGATGACGCATCACCGTCGGCGAAATATCGGATGCGGACGCGAATTCCCTTACGTCAAGCGGGTTTAAGCCCTGGTGCGAACCGCACGGCCACTCGCAACCCGCCCAGGTCGGAATCGGCCAGCTCAACGGTCGCGCCGTGTCGGTGCGCGATGCTGCGCACGATCGCCAGACCCAGGCCGCTTCCCGTTTCCTCGCGCCCCGCTTCTTCCCGGTCGGCGCCCCGGTAGAAACGATCGAACGCGCGCGCCCGGTCCGAAGCGGGAATCCCGGGTCCAGAATCGTCCACGGCCAGCACCACCCGGCCCTGGTCCTCGCGCACCGTCGATTCGACCTGCCCGCCGGCCGGCGTATAGCGCACCGCGTTGTCGACCAGGTTGCGCACCAGCACGCGCAGCGCGGCCGCGTCGCCGTCGACCGCGCAGTGGTCCTGCGCCTTAAGCGACAGGCGAATCGACTTGGCATCGGCGAGCGGCACCATGTCGGCGACGGCCTGCCGCGCGCTCTCTGCGAGGTCCGTCGGCGTCAGCGGCGCCTGCGGCCCGCCGGGCTCTGCGCGCGCCAGCGTCAGCAGTTGCGTCACCAGGCGGGCGGCGCGCTCGATCCCGTCCGACAAGGCTCGGATCGCCTCGTCGCGCGCAGCCGGATCGGTCGAACGCTGCAGCAGCTGCAATTGAAGCTTCAGCGCGGTCAACGGCGAGCGAAGCTCGTGCGCCGCATCGGAGACGAATGCGCGCTGCGCGTCGAATGCGCTGCGCAAGCGCGCCAGCAGCGCGTTGATCGATTCCACCAGCGGCGACACTTCGGCCGGCAGGCCGGTTCGGCTCAGCGGCTCCAGGGCGTCGGCGTCGCGCTGCTTCACCTCCGCGGCCAGCCGCCGGACCGGTCGCAACGAAGCACCCACCGACCAGCCGATCGCCACCGCCAGGATCGGCGCCAGCGCCAGCATCGGCGCCACTGCACGCAGCGCGGCCTGCGCGGCCAGCTGGCGGCGAATCGCCAGCGGCTGAGCGACCTGGATCACGCGGTCGCCGGTTGTCGTGCTGAACACACGCCAGGTTCCGTCGCCGAGCCGCATCTCGGCAAAGCCCAGCACGGCGGTTGGCGGCAGTGCCAGGCCGGGGTGCGAGGCATAGATGCGGGTTCCGTCGACGGTCCAGATCTGCACCACGAAATCGGAATCGTCGTTGGCGAGCGCCGCCGCCTGATCGGGCGGGATGAAGCCCTGGTCGCGCAGTGAAAGGGCCATCTGGCGCAGCTGATAGTCGAACAGCGACTCGGTCTCGCGCAGTACGTTGGTGTAGGTCACCGCGCCGCCGATGGCGGCGCTCAGCAGCACCACCGACAGCAGCGACACCAGCAGCCGGGTGCGGATCGACTTCATCGCGGCCCCTCGGGTCGGCTGACGTAGTAGCCGACGCCACGCACGTTGCGGATGAAGTCGTTGCCCAGTTTGCGGCGCAGCTGGTGCACGTACACCGAAACGGCATTGCTTTCGATCGCCTCGCCCCACCCGTACAGCCGGTCCTCGAGCTGCGTGCGCGACAAGATCGCGCCGGGACGCATCATCAATGCCTCCAGCACCGCGTATTCGCGCCCCGACAGCTCGACCAGCTCACCGGCCCGCGTGACCTGCCGCATCGACGGATCGAGCCGCACCTCGCCGATCTCGATGGCCACCTCGGCCCGCCCCGCCTTGCGGCGCGTGACGGCGCGGATGCGCGCCGCCAGCTCCTCGAGCTCGAACGGCTTGACCAGGTAATCGTCGGCGCCGGCGTCCAGCACGTTGACCCGGTCCTGCAGCGCATCCCGGGCGGTCAGAACGATCACCGGCGTCTGGTCGTGGCGCAGCCGCATCGCCCGCAGGATCTCGACGCCGTCGCGTTGTGGCAGTCCCAGGTCCAGCAGCACCAGGTCGAACTGCTCGGTGCCCAGCGTGGTTTCGGCGCTGCGGCCGTCCCGCATCCAGTCGACCGCGCTGCCGTCCTGTCGCAGCGCGGCCCGGATGCTCTCGCCGATCATCCGGTCGTCTTCGATGAGCAGGATTCGCATCGGATCGGTTCAGCCAGACGAGCGGCGCCTCGGAATCAAACCGCAGCGCGCCGGTGGACGCACCACTGCTCCCTACATTACCCTAAGCACATGCAGCTCATCCGCCCCGCGCAGGAGCATTTGCCGAGCTTCGTTGCTGCGCTGGAGCGCGGATTTCACCCGAACCCGCGGGGCGAGCAAGGCGCGCGCGACGAGCTTGACCGAGTTCGCAAGGATCCCGCGCTCTATATCGAATTGCAAGATGACCGTGAAGGCAGAGGTCCGCCGATCGTGCTGCCCAATGGCGCGACCGTACCTCGTCTTCCGGGGTTCCAGCGTTGGATGTGGGACGGGGAATTTTGCGGAGTCATTGGCTTCAGGTGGCAGCCCGGAACCACCGACCTGCCCCCTCACTGCCTGGGACACATCGGGTACGCGGTCGTGCCGTGGAAGCAAGGGCGAGGTTACGCGACGCAGGCCCTGCGAGACGTGCTTCCGGCGGTCAAGCTCGAGGGGCTGTCATTCGTCGAGATCACGACGGACCCCGACAATGTCGCATCGCAGCGTGTGATCGAATCCAATGGAGGTGTGCTCGTGGAGCGATTCACCAAGCCACCCGAATACGGCAGCACGCAAGGGCTGCGTTTTCGGATCGCGCTGCGATAACCCATCACGAATTTTTAGCGAGCATGGATCCACTGCCGCCCGTCGACAGCGCCGTTGCGAAGATCGCGGGCGCTGGCGTGACGTTGCCGGACGGTCGGCTGCAAATCACCGCCTACGGCGACTCGCCGGAACTCTCACGGCAGCTGCTCGCCCTGATTCGCGATGGGCACAAGCGCGCTGGCGCAAGTCTGCTGTGGTCCTACGAAGCCGATGCAGAGCCGCTGCCGATGGTCGGGGATATCCAGATCGTCGTGGATCACCGCCATGAACCGAGCATCGTTACGCGGGTCACGATGGTCGAGGTGAAGGTGTTCCGGGATGTCTCGGGCGAATACGCCGCGATCGAGGGCGAGGGCGATGGTTCGCTGGAGTACTGGCGTCGAACGCACTGGGATTTCTTTTCACGAGAGTGTGCGCGCCTCGCACGCGAGCCGCGGCAGGACATGCCGGTCGTCTGTTGCGTTTTCGAGGTATTGAATGTGCTGCCCGAACAGGCCCGCCCCTAGCCCACTGGCGAACGGTACAGTGCCTACAAGACCGAGCGCAGCCCCAAGTGCATCACGAACGGTTCGAACTCCCGATCGTTGTGGAGCAGCGCATGCCCGCTCACGATGCAGCGCGTCGCGATGACTGTGTCGATCGTTTTTCGAGGGGTTATGCCAAGGGCCCTGAGCGCCCGGTGGCTGTTGGCGGCCAGAGTCGCGATGTCGTGTCCACCGATATCGATCGGCTCGAGCGTAGCCAGCAGCCTTCTGGCTTGATTGAAGTCCTGGTCCCTCGAGAACCCCTGCAGCACCTCGACCAGGATCAGATCGCCGATCGCGAGCGGCTCTGCGCCGAGCAAGGCGTCCAGCTTGTCGGTCTGCGGCGTGGAGAGTCCTCGAAAATAGTCGATCCAGACGCTCGAATCGACCACAATCATCCGTCGGTCCTGGTCGCCCCCAGATCGCCTTGCCAGTTCAGCCTGCCCCGAAAACGCTTGATCTCGGCCTGCTGATGCAGCCGCAGCAACGTGCGCAGTCCGAGTTCGACCGCCTCGCGCTTCGTCTTCAATCCGGTCGCGCGCAGGGTATCCCTCATCAACTTGTCGTCGATAACGATATTCGTTCTCATGATGTGTATGATTCGTGACTTCGATACACATTTTAGCTCCACCCGGGTGCGACCGCAAGCGGATCGGCGGTAGCATCTTTTGCATTGAACCCGCTACACGATGGCCGCCACCCTGCGCGCGCTGAGCGCCGACATCACCACGCTGTCGGTTGACGCGATCGTCAACGCCGCCAACGCGTCCCTGCTGGGCGGTGGCGGTGTCGACGGCGCGATCCATCGCGCTGCCGGCCCCGAGCTGCTGGTCGAGTGCCGCCGGCTGGGTGGCTGCAAGACGGGCGATGCCAAGCTCACCCGGGGCCATCGCCTGTCCGCCCGGCACGTGATCCACACCGTTGGACCGGTGTGGCGCGGCGGCTCAAGTGGCGAGCCCGAGCTTCTGGCGTCCTGCTACCGGCGCTCGATGCAGCTCGCCGCCGCGCATGGAATTCAAACGCTGGCATTTCCGAGCATCAGCACCGGCATCTACGGCTACCCGATCGAACAGGCGGCCCGGATCGCGGTCGACACGGTTCGCTCCTCGCTGGAGGAGCTCCCGGCGATCCAGGAGGTCGTCTTTTGCTGCTTCTCGCCGAGCGATCTTCTGATCTACCAAGGCCTTCTGGCGCAAACGCCTGCCGTGTAGTCAATACGGCGTCACACAGGGAACGATGTGACGGCTGTGGCGGCGGTAAACTCGCAAATCGGCGTCGGTGGTCAGCACCACGGGATCCGCCAGCGTCTCGGTCATGCGAGGCAGGCGTCGGCAAGACTCATGGGCATATTGGAGTACTTCTGCATCAGCTTGAGCACGGGCTCAACGTGCTTTGCCAACTCGAACATCGTGCCGGCATTCTCAGGGCAGAATAAGGTCATTTCCCGATTTCCGTGGCCCCGGGTGGACGGGTCCAAACCAGCGGGTATCGGAACCGCCAATGGGAGCGCCGAGTGAGCAGTCGACCTAACTCTGCCGACGCAGATGGCGTCTTCGAACCGTTTCCGATTACCGAGGTGCCGTGGGAGGAGTTCTCTCACGGCGAGCGCTTCGGCATGCGTTTTCAGCACCTGAGCACGTTCGCAGGCGCCACCCGGATCGGCGTCGCCAACGAGGTGCTGGCCCCGGGCCGGCAGGCCAATCCCCTGCACTATCACCTGCTGGAGGAAGAGCATGTCTTCATTCTCGAGGGGTCCCTGACGTTGCGCCTGGGTGACAAGTCCTACATCATGTCTGCGGGGCACTACGTGTGCTTTCCCGCCGGCCAGAAGGTGGGCCATTCACTCTTCAACCACACCGCTGAAGCGTGCCGGTACCTGATCATCGGCAATTCTCATCCACACGATGTTGCGGTATTCCCCGAAACCGGTCGAGTCAGCGTGAAGCTCACGGGCGAGGCTTATCGCAAGTCCGCGCCGATGGACTACTGGGAGAATGTCGATGCCGCTCAGCCGGCCTGAGCCCTCCCGCCGCTCCGCCGACATGTTCACTCTGTACGGATGCAAAGGCTCCGGCTCCGCCGCGGTGGAAGTCGCGCTCGAGCGGTGCGGCGTTGCTTATCGCACCGTCGAGGCCGCCTCGTGGCAGCCGGAAACGGCAGTGGCCGAGCTCGAGCGCGTCAACCCGCTCAAACAGATCCCGACGCTGAAAATGCCCGACGGCAACGTGTTGACCGAGAGCGCGGCCATCCTGATTCAGCTGGGTCTACAGTTTCCGGCCTCGGACATTCTGCCGGTGAAACTGTCCTTGCGGGCCCAGTCGATCCGCGGACTGGTTTACATCGCCGCCAACTGCTATTCGGCGGTCAGCATCATCGATTACCCCGAACGCTGGTGCGCCGATGCCGACGAGGCGATCAACGAGCGCGTCCGCCGCGGAGCGCGCGATCGCCTGCACCGGCACTGGGAGATCTTTTCGGATCAGTTTCCGGCGAGTCCGTTCCTGTGCGGCCCAACCGCGGGCGGCCTGGACTTCCTGGCCGCGGTCGTCTCGAAGTGGTCCGGGGCCCGGGCCCATCTTCGCGATGCGCGGCCGCCCTTGTTTGCGGTGCTGGAGCGCATCGACCGTGATCCGTCGGTCGCGCCGGTGTTTGCCCGCCACTGGCCGGCCTGCTGAGGCGGCCCTTCCGAGGAGGAGCGTTCCATGCATTACCTGCTGATCTATCGTGTGTCGCCGGACTACCTGGCGCGTCGCCCCCAGTATCGCGGCGCGCATCTGAAGCTCGCCTGGCAGGCCGCCGAACGAGGCGAGCTGCTGCTGGGCGGCGCCGTGGGTGACCCCATCGAAGGCTCGATACTGCTGTTTTCGGTGGACTCGCCTGCAGTCCCGGAAGCCTTTGCCCGAGCCGATCCGTACGTGCTGAACGGCCTGGTGACCCACTGGAGCGTGAAGCCGTGGCGCACCGTGGTCGGCGATCAGTCGGCCAACCCGACCCGTCCCGATTGAAAGCTCTCGTGGTGCTTTCGCACGAGGGCAAGGCCTTGGCCGGTTTCGCCCTGTTGCTGGCGTGCGCGGCGGCGTTCGTCTGGCTGACGGCGCTTTCGTTGCCCGCGGTGGTGGCGTCGCACTTCGAAGGAGACGGTTACGCGAACGGATTCATGTCGCGCGGCGCCTATGTCGGCTTCACGCTCGCGTTCGTGGTCGGGCTTCCGGCGTTGCTGCTCTTGCTATCGCATTTCGCGTTCGGCAGGCCGGGCGCCCGGATCAACCTGCCGAACCGGGAGTACTGGCTTTCGCCCGAGCGAAGGGACGAGACCGTCTCGTCCCTGCGAGGCGGCGTGAGGCAGTTCATGGCCATGCTGGCCGTGTTCCTGTGCTACGTGCACTGGCTGGTGGTGCGCGCGAACCAGACGTCACCCCCGCGGCTGTCCACGCCGTGGATGATCGGCGGGTTGGTGGCGTTCGGCGCGTTCGCGCTGGTCTGGACCCGGCGCCTGTTGCGACGGTTCCGGGCTCGGCCTTCTTCACAAGGACAGGAGCGGGCGAGGTCCGATGGCTGATCTGGTGCAGGCGCTGCAGATCCGTCCGGCCACGATCGACGACTCTGAGGCGATCGCCCGCATCTACGGTCATTACGTCTCCAACACGACGGTCTCGTTCGAAGAGCAGCCGATCACTGCGGCCGAAATGGCCGAGCGCATCACCGAGGTCGTATCGGGCTCGCTTCCGTGGCTGGTCGCCGACCAGGGCGCCCGGCTGGTCGGCTACGCGTACGCCGGCAAATGGAAAGGACGATGCGCGTACCGCCATTCGGTCGAGAGCAGCGTCTATCTGGACCCGGCTTGCACCGGTCAGGGCATCGGCACCCGGCTGTACCGGGCGCTGCTGCAGGTCCTGCGCGAGCAGTCGATTCATGTCGTCATCGGGGGGATCGGGCTGCCGAACCCAGCGAGCGTCGCGCTGCACGAGCGCCTGGGGTTCATCAAGGTGGCGCACTTCAGGGAAGTCGGATATAAGTTCGGCCATTGGATCGACGTGGGCTACTGGCAAAGGGCTCCATGATGCAGGTCGGCTTCGCCCGCGTGATCCGCGATCCGCCGGCGTGATTCGGTCATGTACGTCCCGCAGCACTTCCAGGAGACACGGGTCGAGGTCCTGCACGAACTGATCCGTGCGCATCCACTGGCGACCGTGGTCACGCTGGCCGCGGGCGGAATCAATGCGAATCACATTCCGCTGCTGTTGGCGCTCGCGCCGGACGGATCGGGCACGCTGCGCGGTCATGTCGCACGCGCCAACCCGATGTGGAGCGATCGGGTCGAGCAGGTCGAGGCGCTGGCGATATTCCAGGGCCCGCATGCCTACGTCTCGCCGTCGTGGTACCCGGCAAAACGCGAGCACGGCAAGGTCGTGCCAACCTGGAACTACGTCGTGGTGCATGCCCATGGGCCGCTGCGCGTGATCGACGATCCGGCGTGGCTGCGCGGTCAGCTGGAGTCGTTGGTCGCCCGGCACGAGGCATTGTCCGCCTCACCCTGGTCGATTTCGGACGCCCCCGACGAATTCATCACGCGGATGATCGAATCGATCGTCGGCTTCGAGATCACCGTCTCCAGGCTGGTTGGCAAATGGAAGGTCAGCCAGAATCAAACGGGGGCCAACCGCGCCGGCGCCGTAGCCGGGTTGATCGAACGCGGTGGTGCCGACGACCTGCAGGTGGCCGCCTTGATCGAGGAAGCCTCGCGCGACCGGCGCTCGGGTCAATGAGGCGGAGCCGAACGATGAGCAACCTGGAGTTTCGTCCGCTGGAAGGTGGCTGCACCTGCCGCGCCGTGCGCTACCGTGTGACCAGCAAGCCGCTGTTCGTTCACTGCTGCCATTGCCGCTGGTGCCAGCGCGAAACCGGAGCGTCGTTCGCGCTGAACGCGATGATCGAAGCCGGTCGCGTGCTGCTGCTGCAGGGCCAGCCCGAGGTCGTCCACACGCCTTCGCTCAGCGGAACCGGCCAGAAGATCTCGCGTTGCCCGGCGTGCCGGATCGCCGTGTGGAGCAACTATGGCGGTGGCGGCGATGCGGTTCGCTTCGTGAGGGTCGGCACGCTGGACGAGCCGGATCGGCTGCCGCCCGACATCCACATTTTCACCGAAAGCAAGCAACCGTGGGTTGTGCTCGGGCCCGACGTTCCGGCGGTGCCGCAGTACTACGACCGCAATCAATATTGGCCCAAGGACAGTCTGGAGCGCCGTGCCGCGTTGCTCGCTTCGAGGCCGGTTGGGTCGTGAGGCCGCGTGCGGCCCGGCGCTGCCGTTACGCGGATGGGTCCGCGGGCGCGTCGCCGGCCGCGCTGGGTGGCCACAGCGCTGCCAGGTCGATTTTCACCCGTACGTTCTCCGCCTTGACGTCGGCGACGATTTCGAAGTCCGGACGGCTCCCGGTCAATCGCTTCTTGGGCGATTCGTAAGGCGGCGTCGTGTCCTGGTGCAACGCGTACACCACCGGATGCTTCGGATCGATCAGCCGGCGCACGACGACACCCGTTTCGCCATTGATGAGCCGCACATAGGCGCCGGGCGGAAAAAAGCCCACGGCGGAGATCAGCCCGACAACCAGTGCCGGGTCGATCGTCGCTGCGTTGCGTTCGTGCAGTTCCTTGATCGCCCGGCGCGGCGAAAATGCGATCCGGTAGGCGCGCTGGCTGACCAGCACGCAGTAGCGGTCGGCCAGCGACACGAACTGGGCCTCCCGGCAGATGGCGGGATCCTTCAGGCCGGCCGGGTAGCCCGACCCGTCGCGCGCCTCGTGGTGCTGCTCGACCACCTGCAGCCAGAGCGGGTCGTCGACCCCGAGACTGCGCAGCATCTTGACGCTTTCGGCAGGATGAAACTTCAACGCGTCGCGCTGTTCGGCGGTCACCGGGTCCTGCTGCCGATACAGCGTGTCTTGCAGCGCCAGGATGCTGATGTTCATCGTCAGGGCAGCGGCAATCGCCGATCCGGACTTGTCCGGATCGTGCTGGTCGCGGCCGAGCAGAATCGTGGTCAGGATGGCGGCGTTGGTCGGGTGGCGCAGCGCATACCGGAGCGATCCCGAGAGCAGGATGTGCGCCAACGCCGCATCGCTGTCCAACGCACAGCACTCACGGATGTTCGCCACCGCCGCGCGGATACCCGCTTCGAATCGATCCGTCGCCAGGCCCAGCGAGAACAGATCGTCCAGGGCGTGCACAACGTCCGTCAGGCGCTCGAAAATCGAGACCCGATTGCGCACCACCAGCTGCGAGGGCAGCCGGTCGAATTCTTGAACCACGCGAGGCGTCTGGCCGCGACCGCGCAACGGGGAACCTTCCTCGGCGGCCGGAGGATTGTAGCGGCCGGCCTGGACCAACCGCTCCAGCTGCAGTTCGGAGTCGACAACCTGGCCGCGGCGCAACAGCAGCCGCCCCTCCGAGTTGTAGATATCGAATGGCACCGATGCGCCGACCTGAAGCTGGCCGGCTGTGATCCTGAGCCTGTCCAACTGGCGGATCCTGGTCCCTGACAAGGTCCCTGACAAAGACCTTTACGGCAGTATAGGCGGAACAGGCAGCCCCGATATAGTAGGCAGGGTTCGGCGGCCGGCCTTTTCGAATTTGAAAGCAAGACCCGGAGTGCGGCGCGACGGGGCGATGACTAATGTGGCCCCATCGAAATCGGATCCGAAGGCAGCCATGAAAGCGAACAACGGGAACCAACACAGCGCGGCGGCGATCCTGGCAGATCCGCGCTGGGCAGCCGTCCTGGCGCGTGATCCGGAGGCCGACGGGCGGTTTTTCTATTCGGTGCGGACCACCGGCGTGTACTGCAGGCCAAGCTGTGGATCACGCCTTGCCAGGCCCGAGAATGTCGCGTTCCACGCGACGGCGGCCGAGGCCGAACGGGCCGGATTTCGGGCCTGCCGGCGCTGCAAGCCGGATCAGCCGAGCCTTGCCGCATCGCACGCCAGCACCGTCGCGCAGTTGTGCCGGTACATCGAGGCGGCCGAGCAGCCGCCGACGCTGCAGCAGTTGGCGCAGCGTGCGGGCATCAGCGCCTATCACCTGCACCGGGTCTTCAAATCGGTGACCGGCGTGACTCCCAAAGCCTACGCGGGAGCACATCGGGCCAGTCGGCTGCAGCGCGAATTGCGGCAACGCGGCACGGTCACGGATGCAATCTACGGCGCAGGTTACGGCTCGGCCGGCCGGTTCTACGAACAGGCCGATCAGTTGCTCGGCATGACGCCCAGCCGCTATCGAGCCGGCGGGTCCGAGACCGAAATCCGTTTCGCGATCGGGCAATGCTCGCTCGGGTCGATTCTGGTGGCGCGCAGCGGCCGTGGTGTCTGCGCGATCATGATGGGCGACGATCCGGATCAGCTGGCACGCGAACTGCAGGACCGCTTTCCGAAGGCTCGCCTGATCGGCGATGACGCACGGTTCGGCCAGTGGATCGCGAAGGTGGTGGGTTTCGTCGAAGCCCCGCGGCTGGGGCTGGACCTGCCGCTCGACATACGAGGTACCGCCTTTCAGCGGCGCGTCTGGCAGGCGCTGCGGAAAATTCCGGTCGGACACACCGCCAGCTATGCGGACATCGCCCGCCGGATCGGGTCACCGAAGTCCGTGCGCGCGGTCGCGCAGGCGTGCGCCGCCAACGCGCTGGCGGTTGCCATACCCTGCCACCGCGTGGTGCGCAGCGACGGCGCATTGTCCGGCTACCGGTGGGGCGTCGAGCGCAAGCGGGCCTTGCTGCAGCGCGAAGCCCACCGGTGAATGCGTCCGGTTCGCCACGGGCATCATCGGCCAGCGGGCGGCCTGAGGTCCTGACGCTCGGCGCGGGCGCCTTCCTGATGCGGGGCTTCGCGGCCGCGCATGAAGCGCGGCTGCTGCCGGATCTGCGACAGGTCCTCGAACAGGCACCCTGCCGGCATATGAGCACGCCGGGCGGTTTTCGAATGACGGTCGCGATGAGCAACTGCGGCGCGCTGGGCTGGGTGAGCGACGACTCCGGCTACCGCTACGACGGCGTCGACCCCGAAAGCGGCCGTCTATGGCCGGCGCTTCCGGACTCGTTCCTGAAGCTGGCGCAAGACGCGGCCGACCAGGCCGGCTATCGCGGCTTCGTTCCCGACGCGTGCCTGATCAGCCGCTATGAGCCCGGTGCCCGGCTCACGTTGCACCAGGATCGCGACGAGCGCGAGCTCGATTGGCCCATCGTGTCCGTCTCGCTCGGATTGCCCGCCATATTTCTGCTGGGCGGCACCCGGCGCTCGGTCAAGGCGGCGCGCGTCCCGTTGGCGCATGGCGACGTCGTGATCTGGGGCGGACCGTCGCGCTTGCGCTATCACGGCGTGCTGAATCTGGCCGACGGCTCGCACCCGCTCACCGGTCGGTATCGCTTCAACCTTTCGTTTCGGCGGGCCGGCCGATCGTCTGCTTCTTAACAAAGACCCCAAGACCCAAAGACTCAAAGACCTTAAGACAGTCGCGAATTCGGATCTGGCACCCACCGCGGGACAACCTTCACGATCAGGTCACGTCTGGCGTCCATAGTCGCCCGCGCTCGTGAGGACAACGAGGAGGAGATTGGCATGCCCCGGTTCGACCTGTCACTGTCAGAAAGCACGATCCAAACCTTCGGCGCACTGGTCGCGGCGAGCGCGCTGTGCGCAGCCCTTGGCGCCGGCCCGGCCGCAGCGCAGTCGGTGAGCCCACCGTACAAGCTCACCGCGTTTGCACAGGGCACGACGGCGTACAAGCAACCCGATTCGATCGTCCAGTGGCGCAACAGTGTGCTGATCGGCTATCAGAACGGTGTGGCCAAGGACGGGACGGACGGCAAGTCGAGCACGATCGTGCAGTACGCGTTGGACGGAACAGTGCAACGCATGTTTTCGGTCCTTGGCCACAATGACGGCCTTCGGGTGGTCGGTGACGACCAGCTGTGGTCCCTGCAGAACGAGGATGCCAACCCATCGCTCGTGATCATCGATCTGGTCAGCGGCGCGGCACAGAGCTATTTTCCGTCGGCGCCGCACGGCGGCGGCTACGACGATCTGCGAGTCGTCGGCGACAGCATCTACATGACGGCGTCGAACCCGAATCTGGACGTCAACGGCGTCAACGTCTTCCCTGCGCTCGTGCGGGTTACGCTGTCGGGCGGCTCGGTCAACCTGGAGCCGGTGCTGTACGGCAACGCGCAAGCGGTCAACATCGCCACCGGCAGCACGGTGACGTTGAATCTGACCGATCCCGACTCGCTCAGCGTCGATCAGCGCGGCAACATCGTCGTCAACAGCCAGGCCGACGCCGAGCTGGTGTTCGTGCGGCATCCGCTGGCGGAAGACCAGGCCGTGGGCGTCCTCGGCATCACGAGTGGCGGAGCGCCCACAACCGTCGACGACACGGCATTTGCCCCTCGGAGCGCGTCCTTCGCCCTCTTCGCCGACGTCTCGGCCAACAAGGTGTATCGACTCGACAGCCCGACGTTCGGCTTCGAACCGGGTACGGCCTATTCGACCTCGGACACGGCCGGCATCGTCGCCGTGCTCAACCTCGACAGCGGTGCTCTGGCGGTGATCGGGACCGGCTTCATCAGCACGCGCGGATTCATCTTCGTAACACGCAGCGACGACTAGGGCCGCCAGTTCTTCAAGTAGTTTGCGCTCACGATCGCGATATCGACCCGCCGCAGCAATATCGCGAATCGCAACCGATGCAGGGCACCTGGAGCCTCGCCCACCTATAAACCATCTTTGCAACTTGAGCGCACGGTCCTTGCCGTGGATGCGCTCATCGGAAGACCAGGATGTCGGATTTGTGTCAATGAGCCTGGCCCGGCCCTCGCTGTTCGCGCTTTTTTTGTGGATTGACAGTGAAACGCATCTGCAATGAACTCTTGAGCGAGTCTCACCGAAAACCTCAGCGCGCACGAAGGGAGGACACACAATGAGCTCAGCAGGAACGTTTCTCGCCGACATCAAGGAAATCCGGCGCAGAGCCCGGCAACACCTGGACGCAGGCTCCGTGACGCAGAATTATCAGGGTGACGTCAAAGAGACCATCGTCTTGCTGAACCATGCGGTGGCAACGGAGATCGTTTGCATTCTTCGATACAAGTTCCACGCAATCTGTGCAACGGGACTCGCCAGCGAGGCCGTCAAGGACGAATTCTCGCAACACGCGAAAGAGGAGGAGGAGCACCTGGATCTGCTGTGCGAACGGATCAATCAGCTCGGCGGCAAGCCGGATCTGCACCCGAACGGCCTCGTTTCTCGTGCGGCGACGGAGTATGTCGAGGGGGAAAATCTGGTCGACATGATCAAAGAGAACCTGGTCGCGGAGCGCATTGCGATCGAAACATACCGGGAGATGGTTCGTCACTTTGGTGACAGGGATCCGACCACGCGGGTGGTGATTGAGCGGATCCTGGCCCAGGAGGAAGAGCATGCGAATGACATGCGCGACCTTCTCGTCAGGCACGAAGGACGACCGATGCTCGAGAAGTAGCCGTTCGACGTCAAGGAAACAACCATTTCAGATACACGAGCCACTTGCCGCGCGCCAGGTTGATTCCCCGCGAATCCGTGTAGAGCGCGGGCTCGGCGTTGGTGTCGGTGCGTGCGGCGCCGAGCAGGAAGCCTCGACCGAGATCCTTTTGAGCGCCGATCAGCGCGTCGGTGTAGTTCAGCCGGCTATAACGCTGGATCCACTGGTGGCCGGCGTGCAGGTTCAGCGTGAAGCCGCGCGGCAGTGGAAGCGCCAGATTGCCCTCGATGTAACGGGAACCCTGCGAGGACCCGTTCGGGGGCAGACCATAGTTCGGGCGCGCGCTCGCGCCGTTCAGGCCAAAATAGTCGGTGAGCTCGTACCAGGCTTTGACGCCGACCACCTTGTAGTTGATGCCGACATACGCTTCGACCGTGTTGTACAGATTTTGGGACACCGGGAAACGATGTCCCGGGTATATCCAGGAGTACATTCCGGTGTCGATCGCGACCTCAGCGATGTGGGTGATGATGCCCCCGTAGGCATCGGCTTCGACCGACTCGCTGCCCGCCCACGAGGTGTGATGGTCCAGCACGGCTCCGACATAGGGGCCGCGCGCCCAATCGTATTCGACGTGACCCTGAAAGGACGTCCTTTCGCTCGTGTAGCTCAGGCCCCGCGCGACGTAGTCGGAGTACACGCCGATGTCGCCGCTGAATGGCACGGGCGCGTCCGCGGACGGGGAGGCGGCGGGTGGCGTCGGGGCGGTGGGGGCATCGTCCGCCGCGCACGCGAGAGGCGACGCGAGGCAAAACAGAAGCACAACGCCGCGGCACGCGTGCACGCGGTGCCCACGCTTCACGTTGCGCGTTCCCACGGACCGGTTTGGCCACGGGTCTGCTCGATGTCGCGCACCCACGCTCGATGAATCACTGGCGTCTCGGCGGGCCGGACGCGGTGATGGCGCTGTCGGCGCCCGGCGCCGGCTCCCATCCGGTCGAGCAGCTCGGCGAATTCCTGGGCACTGCTGCCCGCGACGAGTTCGTCGATGAAGGGCAGGGCGGCCTGCATCCCGCGGGTCAGCGGCTCGAAGCCGGGTGTGGACTTGTGCGGATTTGCCCAGATCACGCGATCCGACAGGCTGCTCAAGCGCCGCACCTGGGCTCGCAGCAAATCGGCATCGCCCCGTTCCCAGCCATCCGAGGCGATGACCACCACCGCGCCCCGCGCCATTCCCCGCTGGCCCCACAGATCGAGGAATGCCTTCAGCTGATCCGCGATGCGCGTGCCCCCGCACCAGTCGGGGATTGCCTTCGAAGCGGCCGCCAGCGCGACCTCCGGATCGCCGGAACGAAGGAACTGCGTGATCCGCGTCAGGCGGGTGCCGATCGTGAAAACCTCGGTGCGGTGGGGTGCGCAGCGGAAAGCGGCGTAGCCAAAGCGCAGCAGTCCGCCGGCGTAGGGAGCCATCGAACCGCTGATGTCGAGCAGCAGGACGCGCTTGCGGGGGCGCAGGCGTCGCACCCGCCAATGCAGCCGGTCGGGCTCGCCGGCATGCGCCATGGCCGCTCGTGCCGTCTGCCGCACGTCGATCACCCCGCGGTCGGCCGATCGATGGCGCCGGCTCTGGCGCGTCGCCACGCTCGCCCTGAGACGGGCGATCAGCCGGTAGACCTGCGCCCGCTCCTCGTCGTTCAAGCCGGCCAGTTTCCGGGTGCGCAGCAGCTCGGCCGGGCTGGTGGCGCCGATTTCGAGTTCGCGTTGGGCCCCGTCATCCCGGTCCGGATCGGCCCCGAGAATCTGGGCGCCGCCGGGCAGCATCGGTACCTGGTCCGGGTCAGCCGGCATGACACCGGGCCGAGACGGGCGGCTCAGAAAGAACTCGGAGAAACAGCGGTCGTAGCGCCGCACGTCGTCTTCGGAACCGCACAGCGTCAGCCGGCCGCACAGGTGCAGCGCGCGCAGGTCCGCGGCCTCGAGCGCCGCGAGCGCCGCAAACAGCGAACGCATGCAGCTCAGGTCCGTGCGCAGACCCGCCGCCCGCAACGCCGCGGCGAACTCCAGCAGGGTCCGCGTGGCGGTCGCCTGCAGGGCAGGCTCGCTCACGAGGCCTTGCTCGTTCCAAGCACGAGGGCAAAACCGGCCTTGCTGACGCGGGCCTGGTCCTCGCGGTACTTGACCACCGCGCCCAGCGTCAGGGCGCTCACGCCTTCATCCAGCTCGACCGCATCGAGCGCGATCAGCGCCTCGGCCCAGTCCAGGGTCTCGGCCACGCCCGGCGGTTTCATCAGATCGGCCTCGCGCAGCCGCCGCACCGCGGCGACGATCTGTTCGGCCAACCGGTGGGGCAATGCCGGGAACCGCGCTTTCAGGATCGTCAGTTCGCGCGTGACAGAAGGGTGTTCAACCCACAGATACAGGCAGCGCCGCTTCAGCGCGTCATGCACCTCCCGGGTTCGATTCGAGGTCAGCACGACAAAGGGCGGCACCGATGCTTTGATCGTTCCGAGCTCGGGGATCGTCACCGAGAAATCGGACAGCACCTCGAGCAGGAATGCCTCGAATTCGTCATCGGCCCGGTCGACCTCGTCGATCAGCAGCACGCTCGGCGCGCTCTCCAGCGAGCGCAGGACCGGCCGCGGCAGCAGGAAGCGCCGCTCGTACAGCTCGCTCTCGATGCGCGCCAGGTCGGTGAGTCCCGCCGACTCGGCGGCCCTCAGGTGCAGCAGCTGCGCCGGAAAGTTCCAGTCGTACAGTGCCTCGGCGGCCCCGAGTCCCTCGTAGCATTGCATGCGGAACAGCGGCCATCCCAGCACCTGGGCCACGGCCTGGGCGAGCGAGGTCTTGCCGACGCCTGGATCGCCCTCGCAGAAAAGCGGACGCCGCATGCGCAGCGCGAGATGGCAGGCCGTCGCGATCGAATCGTCCGCGAAATATCCGACCCGCTGGAGCGCGGCGCCGAAGGCGGCGCCCGACGAAGGTGCGGCCGAGGGGTCCGCCACGGCTGGAGGCCTGGCGCCGGCCGGGATCAAGCCGGGTCCGGATGCATGACGGCGGCCGCCTGCATGGCCGCATCGACGATGTGCTGATAGCCGGTGCAGCGGCACAGGTTGCCGGAAATGGCCATTCGAACCTGCTCCCGGCTGGGCCGCGGATTCTCCTCGAGGAAGTTCTTCAGCACCATCAGCATTCCGGGCGTGCAGAATCCGCACTGCAGCGCGTGGCAGCGATGAAATGCGGCCTGCAAAGGGTGAAGGTCCCGCGAGTTCGAGCTCATCGCTTCGAGCGGCTGGTAGACACCGGCCAGGCTCTGAGTCGTGATGTGTTCGACCGGCGCCAGGCGCTGCTGCGACATCGACTCGACGGTGAACACGGACAGGCCGTCGGCCTGCAGCGCCAGCACGTTGCACGACTTGACCGATGCCCCATCCATCTCGACCACACAGCAGCCGCAGCGCGCCTCGTAGCAGCCCGCATGGGTGCCGGTGAGCCCGGCGACGTCTCGAATGAACTCGAGCAGCAGCATGCGCTCGTCGACATCGCCACTCACGGCCCGTCCGTTCACATGGATCGTGATCCGCGCCATGTCCGCGTCTCCTCCTCAGTTTCCTCGTGCCTGCGCCGCTGCGCGCGCGAGCGCCTTGGCGGTCAGCGAGATCGTCAGCTCCGACTGGTAGCGCTGTCGCAGCGGCTGCTCCGCGCGCAGCGGCGCAACTTCCGCAGCCACCTGCGCGCCGACCTCCTCGATGCGCAGATCGGCCGGCCGCCGGCCCACCAGAGCGGCCGCCGTCGCAATCGCCTTTAGCGGGGCCTTGGCCACTGCCCCCACAACCAGGCGGGCGCTTGCGATCCTGCCGTCACCGCCCAGCTTCAGGGCACACGCGACCGAGACCACGGCCGCCTCGAACGCCCGAAATCGGAACTTCTCGAACGCGAGCGCGTCCAGCGCCTGGACGGCGGGAATCGAGATGCGCGTCAGGATCTCGGACGCCGTCATGTGGGTGCCGCCGTTCGCGTTGAAGAACTCGTCGGCAGCGAGACAACGCCGGCCGGATGCCGCCACCAGGTCCATGCGCGCGCCCGCAGCGGTCAGCAGCGTGGGCATGTCGAAGCGCGGATCGGCCTGGCAGATCCCGCCGCCGATCGTGCCGAGGCTGCGAACCGAGCGATCCGCGAGATTGCCCGCAACCGCGGCGATCTCGGCGTGCCACCCGCTGAAGGAGGAACGCGCCAGGGTCGCGTAGGTCGTCGTTGCGCCGATGTCGAGGCAACCGTCGGACGCCGTGCGAACGCCGGCCAGCTCGCTCAGGGACGCGAGCGACAGCACACAGGTGGGACGAAGCGCGCGCTCCTTCAGCGCGAGCAGCAGGCTTTGCCCGCCCGCGAGCAGTTTGGTCGTCGCCGTGCCGGCGGCGAGCAGACTGACCGCTTCGTTCAGGTGGGCCGGACGCCGGTAAGTAAACGGTGTCACAGGAACAGGGTCCCTTCTGCGCCGGTCGGTTTGGGCCAGGCCGTGTGGTCACGCGGCCCCGCGTAGTCCGGCATATCGTCCGGGTAGCGGAACACCTTCAGCTTCGAACGTTGTTTTTCGCGCAGCGCGATCAGCATCCGGTCAGCCGTGATGGGAAGCTGCGTGAAGCGAACGCCGGTTGCGTCGGCGATGGCGTTGCCGAGCACCGCGGGGACCGGGCCGGTGCCGGACTCGCCGGCACCCTTCTGTCCGCCCGGGATGGTCCGCGACGGGGCCGGAATCTCGTACAGCTTGGTCAGCTCCGGCACGTCGGCGGCGGACGGCGCCTGGTATTCGGCAAAGCTCGCGTTGAGCATCCTGCCTTCGGCGTCGTACACGTAGTCCTCGCCCATGGCCATCCCGACGCCCATCAGGAAGCCGCCCTGGTGCTGGCCTTCCACGATCAGCGGATTGATGACGACGCCGGTGTCATGCGCCATGACGTAGTCCAGGATCGTCACCCGGCCGGTGGCCGGGTCGACGCGCACGTGGGCCGCGTGGGCCGCGCCGGCATACGTCACGCTGAAGTTGCCGGATCCGTCGGGGCCCTCCCGATCGGTGGGCGTGTCGTAGGTGGCCACTGCTTCGAGGGTCGGCTCGAAACCTTCGGGGAGCTGGTGGGTGCGATAGGCCGAGTAGCCGGCCAGATTCTCCAGATAAAGTCCGCTGTCGGACAGGCCGCGCACATAGACGCGATCGTTGCCCGTCTCGAGGTCGCGCGGATCGGCCTCGAGCACGTGCGCGGCGATGGCGACGATCTTCTCGCGCAGGCGCTCGGCCGCGGTGCGGCAGGCGGTACCGAGCACGGCCGCGGCGCGGCTGGCGTAGGTACCGAGCCCGAACGGGGCGTTGGCGGTGTCGGCCGGCGCGAGCGTGATCTTCTCGAAGCCGACTCCCAGCACGTCGCTCACGATCTGCGCCAGGAACGTGGCGTGCCCCTGTCCGTGCGGCACGTCGCTGGAGAAAATCGTGACGGTGCCGTCGGTCTCGAGCCTGAGCCGCACCGCCGACAAATCGGTGTCGAACGACGGATGCCGACAACTGGTGTACTTCATCGAGATGGCCAGTCCGACGCCCTCGTACGGCACCGGATTTGCGCGCTTGTGCGCCCACCCGATCGCCTCGGCGGCCCGCTGCAGACACTCGTCGACCGACGTGCTGTCGACCACCTGACCGATCGGCGTTCGCATCGGGCATTCGTCGCGCTTGATCGTATTGACATGCCGCACCTGCAGAGGGTCCAGGCCGAGCGCATCGGCCGCCATGTCGATCAGCTGCTCCTTGGCCCAGATGATCTGCGGGATGCCGAAGCCGCGCAGTGCACCGCCCGGTGCCGTGTTGGTATGAACGATGTCGCCGTCGATATGAAGGTTCGGAATCGGGTAGGGCAGCAGGCCGACGTTGGTCCCGATGTGAACGACCTGGTTGCCCCAGTAAGACGAAGCCCCGGAGTTCTGGATGACGTAGTCCCGATAGCCGATGATCCGCCCGTCCTTCTTCAGAAACAATTCCGCGTGGCGGATCTGGCCGTTGCGTGCGGTCCCGCACTTGAAGATCTCGGCCCGCCCCAGTACCAGGTGCACCGGGCGCCCCAGCCGCATCGAGAAGATCGACGCGATCACCTCATGAGCGAACATCTGCACCTTCGAGCCGAAGCCGGCGCCCACGGCCGGCGCGATCACACGCACCCGGTTGCGTGGAAGCTGCAGGGCGTCGGCGATGCAGTCACGGACCATGAAGATCGACTGCGTGGATGAGTAGACGGTGAGCATCCCGGAAAACGAGTCGTAGGTCGCCACGCACCCGTGCGGGTCGAGCGCGGCGCCGGCCTGGCGGTTGGTGCTGAAGCGCTGCCGCACCACCAGATCGGCGTTTGCCTCGGCCGCCTCGATGTCGCCGATGCGGACGCGATAGCGGTCGAAGATGTTGCCTTCGCCGAATTCGTAATTGATCCCTTCCTGGATCAGTGGCGCACCCGGTGCGATGGCGGCCTCGGGGTCCACCAGGACCGGCAGCGGGTCGTATTCGACCGCGATCGCCTCCAGTGCATCGAGCGCCTGGTACTTCGTGTCGGCCACGACCGCGGCGACTTCCTGGCCCTCGAACGTCACCTTGTCGATCGCAAATGGGAAATGGTCGCCGACCAGCAGGTCCTGCATCAGGTCGCCCCAGGGTTTGACCTTTCCTACCAGGTCCGGGCCCGTGAGCGTGCCGCGAACGCCGGGCATGCCGGCGACCTTGCTCACATCGACGTGGATCCGCGCGTGCGCCGATGTGCTGCGCAGGATCTTGGCGTACAACATGCCGGGCAGGCGAATGTCGTCGATGAAGCGCGCCGTTCCGGTCAGCAGCGCAAGATCCTCGGTGCGCGGAATCGACTGGCCGACCAGTTCGCCGCGACCCTGAGCGACCTCGGGGTTCGAGTCTCTGTCCATTGCCCTCAGCCCCCCGCCATTGCAACCGCCGCTACCAGGTCAGGTACGAGATCGCGGCCAGCATCCGGCGCCGCTCGGTTTCATTGCCTCGCACCTTGATTCGGCCCGCGATCAGCTCGATGGCGGACGTGGTCTCGTCGTAGTAGATCCGCTGCATCGTCTCCGCAAGCATGATCGACAGGATGCGCGGCTGCTCCGGCAACCCGATCCGGACGCTCAGCACCCGTCCTTCGTCGATCATCACGGTGTAGTCGGTCTGGATGTCCGGCATCCGGACCACCATCGGCCAATCCCGCCACGATTTGACCGCCGTTACCGTGTCCTTGTTCGGGTTCCACTTGCGCACGTAGTACTGGTCCAGCACCTGCTGCATGAACTCGGGCGTGGCCTGGTCCGGCTTGGGCAGGTATTCGTAGCTTTGCGTAGGTCCGGACATCAACCCGATCCTGTCAATCAGAAGCGCGATGAAACGAGGCGAATGCGACGTCGCTACATTCGCTCCGCACTCGTGCGCAAGCGCGTGACCTGCTCACGATAGAAGCCGCCGCGCTGGGTTCGCGGGACGACGTACTGGTCATACAGGATGAAAGCAACGACGACCGCAACCCAGGTGAGGCCGGCCTTCCAGTTCATGTACAGCGACACGCCCGTCATGATCGCCGTCAGGATCGTAACAAACCATGCAATCGGAACACCGTACCTGACTTCGAGCGGCCTCTGCAAGGTCTGGCTGGCCCGCATCCTCAAGAAGAACACGGCGATGACCAGGTACAGCGTCGTGGCCCACATCTCGAGCACGGAGATGACAAAGTCGACATCGGTGATATAGGTGCCGCCGATGGTGAAAGCCGCCAGAAAGACGATCGCCACCCAGGGCACCGACCGCGTGGAATAGCGTCCGATCGCCTGCGGCAGCGCGCCCTGTTGCGCGTACAGGGCCAGCACCTTGCCTTCGGCCATGAAGAAGACGCTCAGCGTGGTGTAGGTGGCGACCAGCATGCAGCCCAGGGCGATGTAGTACAGCGCTCCGGTGCCCAGCTTGGCCTGCACCGTCTCGACAGTCGGAACGGACATCTGCGCCAGCGCGGCCAGCGGCAGTGTCGCGAGGAGGGCGAATGCGAACGGAATTTGCCGTGCCCACAGCTGCCAGGCAGCCGACAGCAGGCCGATGTCGCGCGATCGGCGAAAATCGTGCCACTCGTCGACCAGCACCTGTTGAACCTCCAGAACGGCCGCCATGATTCCAATCCACAGCGCGGTGACATGGAACGGCGAAATCCAGGTAATCGGCGTCGGCGATTCCCAGTTGCTCGCCCACACTTTGGCGTCCGAAACGAGCATCCAGACGGCGATCGCGAGGAACACGTCGCCCACCAGCGTCACCACCACCAGGGCCGACTGAACCTTGCCGGTGATCTGGGTCCCGTACAGGTTGAGCGCCACGACGGGTCCGATGATCACGAATGGCCAGATCCACTTGTGGACGGTGGGAAACATCAGCGACATCAAGCCCTGCCCCACCACCAGCTCCAGCCACATGAAGGCGCCGTAGACCAGCGTGTAGCTGACGAAGTAGGCGGTCCCGAGCGAGAACAGGCGCGACTCGCGTCCGTACGACTGGATCGAGCCGGGCTCCGGTACCGCCGTGATCATTTCGCGGTACAGCCACCAGGCGCAGTTGATGATCAGCGCGCCCACCCCGAATCCGATCAGCGTCCATTTCACGCCGTACAGGCTGGCGATATACATGATCCAGGCCCAGCCGGCCGTGAACAGCATTTCACCAGTGCCGATCGCCGAGACGTCAAACCAGTTCAGGGCCTTTTCATCGACCAGGCGGATGTCGTCGCCCGCCCCTTCCAGATCGCTGGCGCTTTCGCTTTGTGCGCTCACACCCATCCGCTCCCCCTGTGGCCCGTCACGCGGGTGCATTCCCATGCCGAGCGCCCAGTGTATCCACTTTTTTTACCACTCAGAGTACCGTCCTCCGTATACGGTATGGTGATTTTGCCCCTGGCCCCGAGCGGCGATGCTATCCTGCACCGCACTCAGGCAGGCGCCTGCCGCATCCGGTGCCTGCGAATGGATCAGGACAAAGCGCTGATAAAACGGACCGGGAAAACCCATGACAGACGTCGGGAACAGCTCCAAACCATTGATTGAACGAAGGACCTTGTCGTCCCAGCTGTACGAGATCCTCGAGGGCAAAGTGATCAGCGGCCAACTGGCGCCCGGGACCCGCCTTTCCGAGGAGTCGGTGGCGGAGACTTTTCAGGTGAGCCGATCGCCGGCGCGCGAGGCCCTGCTCGATCTGGAGCGGGCGGGCCTTGCCGAGCGTGTCGGAGCGCGCGACCGGATGATCACCATCCCGACGCAGGAAACGATCTCGGCCAAGTACGAGCTTTGGTGGATCGTCGACATCGGCAGGACCTACCTGGCGGCCCTGCGCGCCACCGAGCAGGACCTGGCCGAGCTGCACCGCTACCTCGATCGGATGGCACGCGCCGTCAAAGGACGCGACGTCAAGCGCTATCGGGCGGCCTGCGACAAGTGGCACCAGAAGATCCGGCGCGGCTGCCCGAACGAATACGTCAACCAGGTGGGCGGCGACTGTGACCTGTACTTGAAATGGCTCGAGGTGCTCTACGACCGCTCACCCGATATTTCGGAGCAGACGGTCGCCGAGCACGCGCGCATCCTCGATGCTTATGAGCGCAAGGACCTGGGGGCGCTGTCCGAATCGATCCGGGTGCATATCACCCGTCAGCGCGATCGGATTCTGGGGCTCTTCGGCGCGACAGGCTCGGCTGCGTCACTCACCCCTGGGGCGGCGCGGGCCGCCGACTGACCCGAATCCAAAGCGGGATGGCGAACGTGGCACAAATCAAGATCTTCAATCCACCGCAGCTCGGCACGCCGCTCGGTCAGTACTCGCAGGTCTCGCGCGTGAAGGCCTCGGAATTCATCTTCATCGCAGGCCAGGTCGGAGCGCGTGCCGACGGAACCATTGTCGAGGGATTCGACGCGCAGTGCGCTCAGGCGTTTGCCAATACGCAGACTGCGCTCGAATCCTGCGGCGCGACCTGGGCGAATGTCGTTCAGTTCACGACCTACCTGGTGCACTCGCAGGACATTGCGCTGTTCATGAACTACCGCCTGCGCGAGTTTCCAAGGATGTTTCCCAACGGCGTCTATCCGCCCAATACGCTGCTGATGATCGATCGGCTCGTCAAGGAGTCGCTGTTGTTCGAAGTGCACACGATCGCGGCGCTGTAACCGCGGACCGAACGGATCGCCGATCGGGACACTTTCCGCCGTGACCTACTCCGATCATCACCTCACGGTCGACGGCATCCGTGCCCATTACATTCAGGGCGGCCGTGGCCATCCGTTGCTGCTGATCCACGGGTCGGGTCCCGGCGCATCGACCGTCGGCAACTGGCGCCGGGTACTCGACCCCCTGGCCGAGCATTTCCATGTGTACGCGATGGACCTGATCGGATTCGGCTCATCCGGGCGCAAGCCGCAACCGCCCTATTTCGATCTGGAACTGTGGCTTCGGCAATGCCGTGCGCTGATTGCTCAGATGCCCGGACCGCAGATCGGCGTGGTGGGTCATTCGCTCTCGGCTTCGCTCGCGTTGAAACTCGCCGCAACCGAGCCGCGCATCGCGCAGGTATTGACCACGGGCGCCATGGGCGCGCAGTTCGATGTCAACGATTCGACGGTCAGGGTCTGGACGTTTCCGGCGACCCGCGACGAATTGCGCCGCACGGCGGAAGTTCTGCTCTATGACAAATCCCTGATCGATGACGCGTACCTGGACGCTCGGGTCGCCATTTTGTACAAAGACCCCGGCTACGGCCCTTATTTCGCTTCGATGTTCTCGGGCGACCGCCAGGCCTTTGCCGATCAGGCCGTGCTGTACGCGGGCGACCTGACGCGGATCTCGTGCAAGGTCGCGATGCTGCACGGCCGTGACGACGTTGCATTTCCACCCGCGATCACGCTGGACATCGCGCGATACCTGCCTCAGGCGGACGTCACGCTGATCGGGCGCTGCTCGCACTCGATTGCGATGGAATATCCGGAAAAACTGCTGTCGGCGGCGCGCTCGCTGTTTCCCGACGAGTCGAGCGCGTCCCGGAAAGGACCTTCATGAGCGACCAGGGGAGCACCGGAACCACGCTCTACGGGCGGGTCATCGACGGAACCTTGACCGCGCCCATTCAGGACGGCGCGGTCGTTTTCTCCGGAGATCGGATTGTCTGGCTGGGAGAGCGCAGCCGGATGCCGCCGTCCTACGCGAAACCCGAGTACCGCCAGGTTCAGCTGCCGGGCCGCAGCATCCTGCCGGGACTGATCGACGGACATACGCACATCTCGTTCGGGGAGGCGCGATCCGAGGAGGAACTCGCGCTCTATACACCGGTCGAGTACCGCACGCTCAAGGCTGCGATGAATGCGAAAAAAGTCCTCCAGGCCGGGGTCACGAGCGCGTTTGACGCCGCAACGACCTACAACATCGCCCCGTGCCTGCGCGATGCGATCGATGTCGGCATGTTCGAAGGTCCGCGCTTCGCCGTCTCGGGGCGCCAGCTGACGACCCACCAGGGCCTCGAGGACTCGTTTCCGAACGAGATGCAATTTCCTCCGGGCCAGGCCGCCGTCCTGATCAAGACCCAGTCCGACCTGATCGAAGCGATTCGCTACCAGGTCAAGGATCGCGTCGATTGCATCAAGGTGTCGGGCTCCAACGACTCGCTGATCACGCCCGATTCGCTCGATGGTTCCGCGCTGACGGTCGAGGAGTTGACCATTGTGGCCACCGAAGCGCGGAGGCTCGGAGTCATGAGTTCGACGCACGCGCGTTCGCGCGATTCGGTGCTGGGAGCGGCCAAGGCGAAGTTTGACCTCATCTTCCATGCGTCCTACATCGACGACGAAGGCATCGAGCTGTGCTTGAAGAACAACATCGTGATCACGCCCACACTCACGCTTCTGGTCAACATCATCAATGCGAACCGCGGGCGGGCCGGTGTGTCGGGCGTGGACGCGTTCAAGCGCGAGGTCGAGGCCGCGCAGGCCGGCCTGACCAAGGCCTGGCGTGCCGGGATTCCATTGATTGCCGGCTCGGAGTCCGGCTGGTCTCCCGTTCCGTACGGGCAATGGCACGCGCATGAGCTGCAGGTGTTCGTCGAACTGCTCGGGATGACGCCGCTGCAGGCAATCAACAGCGCGACCTTGACGGCCACCCGGGTCCTGCGGCGCTTCGGGCACGAGGTCGGAAAGCTCGAGGTCGGGCGCCTGGCCGACATCATCGTCGTCAACGGGGATCCGACACGCGATATCACGGTGCTCCAGAAGAAGACCTTGCTGGACTTCGTGTTCAAGGGCGGCGTCGAAGTCGACCTGCGTCCGGCGCCGACGCCGCGCCGCTGGTACTTCGAAAAGCACAAGATCTTTCTGAATGGAACGTTCAACTACGACGAATCGCGAAACGGCGGGGTCATGGTTGCTTGAGGGAGGAAGCCACAATGAGTCGAAGCGTGGAAATCGTGGGGGCGGGACTGGCCGGACTTGCAGCGGCGTGCCGGTTTGCGCAGCTCGGCTGGCGCGTTTCGCTTCACGAGCGCAGCCACGAGCTTCGCATGTTTGGCGCCGGAATCTGGTTGTGGGAGAGCGGGCTCAAGACGCTGTCGGTCCTGGGCGCGTTCGAGCAGGCAACGGCGCGCGCACGCACGATCCAGGAATGGCGCATTGCGGACCGTAACGGCAATACGCTGATGTCCCGCCCCATGACCCGTACCGATCGCCTGCTGCTTCCGCCCCGTGCCGATCTGTACCAGGCCCTGATCGACCGCGCGATCGCGCTCAACGTCGAGATTTTCACGTCGTCGACCGTGACCGACGTGAACGCGGAGGGCGAAATCGTCCTGCAGAGCGGCGCCCGACGACGCGCCGACCTCGTGCTGATCGCCAATGGCGCCTACTCGGTGCTGCGCGAGCAGATCCTCGCCACCGCCTGGATGGACTTCGGAATCGAGGCCGGCATCCGGATGCTCATTGACCAGAAACCGGGCGACCCGACCGAAATCATCACCGAATACTGGGACGGCGCTTGGCGCTTGCTGTTCAACCCCTGTACTTCGGGTGAGAACTACATTTTCCTGAGCGCGCCGGTCGGCGATGAGCGTGCCCGCAAGCTGCCGATCGACCGCGCGCTGTGGAAGGAGCATTTTCCGGATGCCGGCGGTCTGATCGACCGCTTTTCCGAGGCCAGCCGCTGGGACCGGCTCGTCAACGTGCGCTGTCGCCACTGGTCCGATGGACATGTTGCCGTGATCGGCGACGCCGCCCACGCGATGCCGCCGAACCTGGGCCAGGCCGCCAACACCGCGTTCATCAACATCATGGCGCTCGCCATGATCCTGGAGGACAACCGCGATATTCCCGGTGCGTTGCGCACGTGGGAGGTCGCACAGCGCCCCATCAGCGATCACGTCCAGTGGTGGTCGTACCTGTACGGCTTCGTTTTGGGCAAATGGCCCGAGAAGCAGCTGGCGCTGCGCTCGGATGCCTTGCGGGCCCTGTCCAAGACCGAATGGTTCGACCACTCGCTGAACCTGGGGGCGCGACACGTTCCGGCCGGGTTCGAAGGCGTGGGGGTGATTACGCCCCAGGTGCCACGGAAGTTTCCGGTCGAGTCGATCGTATCGATGCTCGCGAGCCGAGCCGTCGGGTAGTCCGCACGAACGGGAGCCCGCGAGCGGGCCCTCGAGAGTGAATTCGTATCGATTGGAGAGGAAGTAGCGATGAAGCTCGGTGCATGGCGGGTGGGTGGCGGCACGCGCGTGGCCGTCGTAGAGAACGATCGGCCGGCACGCTGGCTGCCGCCAGCGGTCGAAGACGTTTCCGACGTGATCGACAATCCCGCGCTGCTCAGGGCTTCGGCGGAGCCGGTTAACGGCGCTGGAACGCCGGTGGCCCCGATCCAGCGGCCACGCCGCAACATCTTTTGCGTCGGAAAGAACTATCGAGATCACGCCAGGGAGTTCGAACGTTCCGGCTTCGACGCGAGTTCCGGCGCAACGGAGATTCCCGATGCGCCGATCTTCTTCACCAAGGTCCCCGAGTGCGTCGTGGGGTCGCACGAGCCGATCAGCTATGACCCTGCCGTGTCGACCGCGCTCGATTACGAAGGCGAGCTCGCGGTCATCATCGGTACAGGGGGCCGCGCGATTCCACACTCGTCGGCGATGGATCACGTCTGGGGCTACACGATCATCAACGACGTCACCGCGCGCGACGTGCAGAGCCGCCTGAAACAGTGGCACGTCGGCAAGTCGTTCGATACGTTCTGCCCGATGGGTCCATGGGCTGTGACCGCCGACGAAATCAACCTGGCACAAACACAGTTGAAGACGTGGGTCAACGGGGAGCTGCGCCAGAACGCCAACACCTGCGACCTCATTTTCGACGTGCCCACCATTGTCGCCGTGCTTTCGGCCAGCATCACGCTGTACCCCGGCGACATCATTGCGACTGGAACGCCGGCCGGCGTCGGCATCGGCTTCAAGCCACCGCGCTATCTGAAAGAGGGCGATATCGTGGCGATCGAAATCGCCGGCCTCGGTCGCCTCGAAAATCCGGTGGTGGCCCGCGCCGGCGGGGTGGTCGATCCGGTCGTTGCGCGCTTGCTCGCAATCAAGAGCGGTTAGAAGTTCAGCGGCGACACCAACTTGTTCAGCCTTTTTTTGTCTGCAACCACTGGGTCGGAGGGCACAGGATGAAAAAATTAGCGGTACTGACGGTTTGCTGGGCAGCCGTACTGATCGCGACCCGCGCACCGGCGGCGGTAACGGCGCAGGAAGCGGACCACCTCGGCAAGGACCTGACGGCGGTCGGCGCCGAGAAGGCCGGCAACGCGGATGGCACGATCCCCGCCTTCGAAGGCGCCAACACGCCCCTGCCTGGGTGGGAATGGGGCAAGCTGCGCAGCCAGTATTCGAAGTTCAAGGACGAGAAGCCGCTGTTTTCGATCGACGCTTCCAACGTCGACAAATACGCCAGCCAGCTGCCCGACGGCCAGATCACGGCGCTGAAGACGGTCAAAGGGTACCGGATGGACGTGTATCCATCGCACCGTACCTGCGGCATCACGCCGGTGCACGCCGAGCGGACCAAGGCCAACGCGACCGAAGCCAGGATCGGTCCCGACGGCTGGTCGCTGGAGCACGCCAGGACGGCGGGCGTGCCGTTCCCGATTCCGAAGTCCGGGGTCGAGGTCATGTACAACGTACGCATGCGGCCGGCCGACGTCGGCGTCATCTACAACGACGGCACCAGCGTCATCAGCCCGCGCTCCGGCACCCACGAGTTCACCTGGTACCAGTGGATCCTTTACTTCTATTACCCGTTCCAACGTCCCGAGAAGCCCTCGGTCGAGGCCGACGGCAACGTCGAATTCTTCGTGTATTACAACTTCTCGAAGCCCCCGGCGCTGGCCGGGCAGGGGTTCGTTGCGACCAACTGGATGAACAAGGATCCGGAGTCGTACTACTACTTTCCGGGGCAGCGCCGGGTGCGTCGACTGCCCAGCTATATCTTCGACACGCCGCTGATCGGGTATGAAAATCAATACATGATCGACGAGCAGATCATGCTGTGGTCGACCCTGGACCGCTTCGACTACAAGCTGCTGGGCAAGAAGGAGATGTACGTCGGCTACAACCAGTTCAAAACTTACGACTACTCGGCCGATCCGAAGGTCATCTTCCAGGAGTCCTACGTCAATCCGGACTATCGTCGCTATGAACTGCACCGGGTCTGGGTGGTCGACGCACGCATCAAGCCCAGATACCGCCACCTCGCACAGCACCGCATCTATTACGTGGACGAGGACAGCTGGGGCGCGGTGGCGCTTACCGACTACGATAAGGACGAGAAAGTCTGGAAGAACGTCGAATCCTTCCTGATCCCGGCCTGGGAGATCGGCGGCACCTGCGTCTACAGCCCGACCGAAATGTGGGACCTGCAAAACGGGCGCTACGTGTTCGATTACATGTCGATTGGCGGCGGCAAAGACATCAAGTGGATCAAGGAAACCGATCCAGAAGCCAAACAGGCCTGGCTCAAGTCCGACTTTTACACGCCCGAGACCTTGCGAGCGCTGTCTGAACGCTGACCGCCGGTTCGATGGTGGCGAACTTCGGTTACCTACACGTTCTGATAACGTATAGGGCGCTATGGAAAGCACCGACCTCTCGGTTCTGAAGACGTGCATCCAGTGGATCGAAGACGGCCATCGGGTGGCGCTGGCAACCGTCGTGGAGACCTGGGGCTCGGCGCCACGCCCGGTGGGCGCGTGGCTGGCGATCCGCGCAGACGGCCAGCTGATCGGTTCGGTCTCGGGCGGCTGTGTCGAGGACGATCTGATCGACCGGGTGCGAACCGATGTGCTGACCGCTGCGTTGCCGCAGATCGTGCTCTACGGCGTCACCAAGGATGAGGCGGCTCGCTTCGGATTGCCCTGCGGCGGCACCTTGCGGCTGGTGGTCGAGCCGCATCCTCAGGTTGCGACGTTGCGCGAACTGCGCGATCGCGTGGCCGCCAAACGCATCTGCGCGCGCGTGCTCGACCTGCAAACCGGCATCGCGACCCTCGAGGAAGCGAGCCGGGCGGACACGCACAGTTTCGACGGCCGCGTCATGCGCGCCATCTACGGTCCGCGCTGGCGGCTGGTGGTGGTGGGAGCGGGGCAGCTGTCGCAATACGTGGCCACGCTGGCGATCGGCGCCGACTACGAAGTGACCGTGGTCGATCCGCGCGAGGAGTTTGCCGCCGGCTTTGCTGTGGCCGGAGTACGTTTCGAGCGCGGCATGCCCGACGATGTGATTGTGGAAATGGGCATCGACAGTCACACGGCCATCGTGACCTTGTCGCACGACCCCAGGCTCGATGACATGGCGCTGCTGGAAGCGCTGAAGTCGCCCGCGTTCTACGTCGGTGCCTTGGGCAGCCGCGTCAATACGGCCAAGCGCAAGCAGCGGCTGGGGCAGTTCGACCTGAAGCAGGAGGAAATCGAGCGGCTGAAAGGTCCGATCGGCCTTTTCATCGGAGCTAAGACACCGCCGGAGATCGCGATTTCAATCCTGGCCGAGATCACTTCCGCCAAGTACCGCGTGCCGCTGTTGCAGAAGCGACTGATCCCAGCCGAACAATTGACCGAACTGGCCAAGCGGCTGGATTCGCTGACATCCCATGTGACCCGATTCTTTCCGGAAACCCGCCAGAATTCGTAGCCCCCTGCCGCCGCCTTAGCACCGATCACACCAAGGCAGTTGCGGTCTCTGGCGTCTTACCGGCTTACCAAATTCACGGGCGCAATCGCGTTGTCCTGACCTCGCGGCGACCGTATATTGGAGTTCAGCAGAGACCAAGATCGCTCGCACCGCTTTCGCGGACCGAGCGACTGTCGATCGAATGAAGGCCAGCTGCATCGCCGCTTCGATCGCTTCAACCCATCGTTGTTTCCATGCTGTCCAGATCGCTCCAGCACCGTGAAGGAGACTCCAATGAATACCAATCGACGCCGCCTTCTTGCTTTCACTGCCGCCTCAGCGACAGTTTGCTCGACGGGCCTGCTCGGCAAGCCTGCGTACGCCGCAACGGCGGAGGATCTGAACCGCAGCGCTGAGCAAGCGCTGCGGACGCTGTACAGAACCAACGAGACGGCGGCCAAGATCGGCAACATCGCCAAGGCGGCACTGGTGTTCCCCAACATCGTCAGGGCAGGACTCATATTCGGGGGTGGTTACGGCGAAGGCGTGTTGATGCAGGGCTCCAAAGCCATCGACTACTACAACTCGGTCAGTGGGTCCTGGGGCCTGCAGGCTGGTGCGCAATCGTATGGATATGTCGTGTTCTTGATGAACGACAGGGCCAGGTCCTACCTGCAGAAATCGAGGGGCTGGGAAATTGGAGTGGGGCCCACGGTGGTATTGGTCAACGCAGGCGTCGCCAAGAATCTGTCCTCGACGACGTTACAGGACGACGCCTATGCCTTTATCTTCGACCAGCAGGGACTGATGGCCAGTCTGAGCATCGAAGGCACCAAGATTTCGCACATCAAGCGCTGACCTGGGTCGAGCGACGGGAGCGACAAACGCGGTCAGGTGTTCGGGCACCCCGTGCTCGTGCCCGGATTCAGGAAGGCGGGCATCTCGTTGTCGAGAAACCGCCGGCGTTGAGCCATGGCATCGGCAGGGCCTTGCCCTGGATGCGAAGGGTCGACCAGGTTCAGTGGTACGCCGCCGAACGAACCCCAACCATAGCGGCGCTACATCCGAACGGCTGACCCGCTTGTTAGATACCGCGCCCGTCCGAATGATGTAGAAATAGGCCGACCCGCCCGCTTTCTATGGTCGGGCCGAGCGCTCGGCAAGGTCACCGCCCGAACACCCGGAAAGATTCAAGACGGAAGGAAGCGCAGATGAGCGATGAACAGTTTACGCGTGAACCACCGAAGAACCGGGTACGCGAAGTTTTGATCTTTTTTGTAGTCGCGGTGACGGCCTTCGGCGCGGGCATGCTGCTGGAGTCGCAACTGGCCGCGCAGACAGCGGCCTCGGTGAAGCTCGCGCACGAACAGCAACTGAAACAGGAACTGAACCAGGCCGCGGAGAAAGCGGAGAAAGCGGAGCAAGACAAGCAGGTGTTGACCGACACACTGGCGAAGGAGCGTGAAGAACATGCAAAAGATATTCGATCAAAAGATCGTCATCTGGCTGCTTTTAGTGGCCACGCTACCGGCGTGCGGCATGCTCTCGAGGCCGACCTGTCCGCCGCCCGAAGCTCAGGAGAAGCCTGTACCGCCCGAATTAATGGAATCTCCGAAGCCCTCAGCGGAGTCTTCGACAGCGTCGGAGAAGTTACCGGTATCGCTCAAGACCTTGGACGAGAAAATCAACAACTTAAAGAAAATAATAAGTCCCTCTCCGAAAAGCTAGCGGGCTGGCAGAAGTGGAACACCGAGCGGACCCAACGGGTCACGGTCGTCGGCCAGAAAAGCGATTGACCCTGGCGACTGCGAGCGGCTAGCGCACGCCGAGCAGCTCGACGTCGAAAATCAGCGTCGCATTGGGGGGAATGACCCCTCCAGCCCCGCGCGCGCCATAGCCCAGCGCCGCGGGGATGACGAGTCTGCGCTTGCCGCCGACCTTCATCCCGGCAACGCCCTCGTCCCAACCGCGAATGACGCGACCGCCGCCCAGTGGGAAGTCGAACGGCTGGCCGCGATCAACGCTGGAATCGAACTTCTTGCCGGCGCTGCCATCGGGATTCTGCAGCCATCCGGTGTAATGGACGCTGACCTGGTGTCCGGCAGTGGCTTGCGCTCCGGTGCCGACGACGAGATCCTTGAATTCGAGGCCGGAGTCGGTCTTGGTATCCATCGTGGTGTCGGCCGTCGCTCGGCTCGTCGGTTGTTCGGCACTTGACGCGCCGAATGGGCCTGCAAGGAATCCGCAGGCAATTCCCAGCAATATCGACAACGGGACGTGGGAGTATCGCATGGTTGAGTTTCCTCGAGTTGGTCAAGGGCTACGGGTTCTTGCTCATGGCCGTGAATTCTATGCTCAGGTCCCGCACGGGCACTCGGTTCGCACCCGCCCGTCCCCGGTAGGGTCTGGTGGAAAGGATCTTGATCTGTACGGACATTTGCCGTACACTTATGCGGATGAGGCTCACCGAAAAGACCGAGATCCGTGACGAAGGCCGCGCAGCGCGCCTCGAAGCCCGCGTGACCACCGATCAGAAGAAAATGTTGCAGCAGGCGGCCGCTCTCTCGGGTCGGACGTTGAGCGAGTTCGTGGTGGCGAGCGCACAGGAGGCGGCTGCCAAGGTCATCGAAGCGCATGAGACGATCCGGCTGACGCGCGAGGAGCAGATCGCCTTCGTCGGTGCATTGCTTGATCCGCCGCCGCCCAACGCACGGCTGCGCAAGGCCGCCGCCAAGTACCGCCGGCAGACGGGGCGTTGATTGCCGACGCCGGCCGCGCCCTATCGGATCGCGCCCCTTCTTAAGAGCCACGACCGCAGCGCGTTTTCATCTGGCAGCGAGCCGCTGGATCGGTATTTGCAGCAGCAAGCGCGCCAGGACGCGGAAAAGCGTGTCGCCGCGCCTTTTGTTCTCGTCGAGCCGCCTGCAAACCGCGTCCTCGGCTACTACACCCTGTCGGCGTCTGTGATCACGGCCGATGAATTGCCGGATAAGCTCGCGAAGACGCTTCCGCGCTACCCGCAGTTGCCAGTGATCCTGCTCGGCCGACTGGCCGTTGACCAAAGTTGCAAGGGACGGGGAATCGGGCAGTTTCTTCTTATGGATGCGCTCCGCCGCAGCCTCGAGTCAGCCGCGGACATCGCGGCGATGGCCGTCGTCGTCGACGCCAAGGACGCCGCGGCGGCAAGCTTCTACCAGCATTTTGGTTTTACACAGCTTCAGCAGCGGCCGGGCCGCTTGTTTCTGCCGATGAAGACGGTGACGGAACTCTTTCCGGTATGAACGACGTCTTTCCTCGGTGCCGTTGTCCGGGGCAGCGCGTCATGGCGCTCAACGCTTGAAGTCGCGAGCACGCCGGGGCGGACCGTTCCGTAGTCCTTACAGTCGAGTATCACGGTAGCGGTTCTTCAATGCTTGCAAGTTGTGCACAAATCTCACGTGCGACCGGACGCCTATGCAACCAGCCTGAATCCGACAATCGAAAAGTGATGATCGAACGCGAACACAAGGCGAATGCGCGAGCGCTTCATGATGGTAAAGCTCGTCGCGTCGACGGCAGAGAGCTTGTGCAGGTCCGAGCGCCGGAAATATTCCCAAGACTGATCGAGATCGCGCAGCTCGCAGGGAAGGATCTTCACCGTGCCGGGCCTGTAGATCGACTCTCTCCACGCCAGCGCCACGTCGCGGTTGGCATTGCGCTCCAGGAAGGTGAACGTTTCGATTACGACGGGAATGGACGTATGAAGTTTGGCGCCAGCTCGATGCAGGACTTCCCACTGCTCCCGGGCTCGCGGGTGAAGCGGGTCACGCGAAAGGGCGAGGGCGATCCAGGCCCCGCTGTCGACGAAGGCGGCTTCGCCGTGCCGCATCAGGGCTCGTCATGGACGGTGTCGTGCTCAATCGACGGTCGCCGCGGCTCGCCGTCCCATATCGCGACCGGCCCGGAGGCTGGGGCTTTTAAGATCACTTTGCGGATCGCCTCCCGAACGAGCTCTGCGACGCTGCGGCCGGAGCGAGTGGCTGCTTTGCGCAGCGCGTCGAGTTCTTCCTTCGGCAGATAGACCTGGGTCTTTTCCATGTATGTCACGTTAATACCATAACTGACATACGTCAATCGCAGGGGTCCGAACACGATGCGTGGAACGCTCGCGCTTCGATGCCGAGCGCAACCTCGTCCTCATCAACAACGGTCACCGCAATTTCGTCTACGCCGCGCGCAACAAGATGCCGAAGCTGGTGCTCAAGAACTTCGTCGGCATTCCACAGGATCAGCCGCTCGAACGGATGCTCGCGAGCTGAGGTTATATACAAGGGAGAACCTGCGATAGGAATCCCCCAGTGGTCGGAGGAAGTGTGCTTTCGGGCACATAGGTCAAAAGGCGTTCCGGCCAGAATAATCCGTTACCTATGTGAGCGGAACGGACCAAGAGGGATTGGTGGCCAAGGGCGGAATCGAACCACCGACACAAGGATTTTCAGTCCTCTGCTCTACCAACTGAGCTACTTGGCCGTTGCAAGATGCGGATGCTGCCCCGCGCATATCCGCGGCAGGTTGCGTCCGTGTACAGGGCGAAACTTAAATAATAGCGGATCGCATATCCGCGCCCGCACCGTCGGTTCAGACTTCCCGGCACAGAAGAGAGCTCTTAAATCCCGCACCCGCTCTTTATTCGGCCGTAGGGGCTTTTGCCGAGTCAGGTTTCCCCTCTCCAGGACGTCGCTGATGTGCCTCCAATCCAATGATCAAGTCGGCGGTATTGCTCGGCTGCCGATATCAGGTGATCTCTGCCGGGGCCAGCGTCGCGATACTATCGAACTCGATCGGGGCGACACGGCATGACGACTTCGGTTTTGTTGATCGATGACCACCGGCTGGTGCGCGAAGCGCTGCGCGACACGCTCGCCAATGAAACGGATATCGAAGTGATTGGCGAGGCCGGCGACGCGGCCACCGCGCTCGAGCGTGCGCGCAGCCTGGCGCCCGATGTCGTCGTGCTGGACATCGGATTGCCCGATCTGAACGGGATCGAGGCCGCCGGCCGGCTCAGGCAGCAAACCGGCGGCGGCATCAGAATCGTCGCGCTGTCGGCCTATACCGATCGCCGCTTCGTCACCGAGATGCTGCGGGCCGGCGCCTCGGCCTACGTGACCAAATCGTCCGCCGGCACCGAGCTGGTGCGCGCGATCCGTGCCGTCGCGTCGGGTCAGACCTACATCTGCCCCGAGGCGGCCGAGTCGCTGGTTTCAGCGGTGCGGAACGCCCCGGATGGGGAGCCGCTACCGCGACTGAGCCCGCGCGAACGGGAAGTCTTGCGGCTGATCGCCGAGGGCGTGCGCTCCCCGGCGATTGCCGAGCAGTTGCACATCTCGGTCGGAACGGTCGAAGTGCACCGGCGCAACATCATGCGCAAACTCGACCTGCGCACGGTCGCCGAGCTGACCCGCTACGCGGTTCGCGAAGGCCTCGCTTCGCTCTGACCGATTCCTACCGGGTAACCGGTAGCGGCGATTGCCGGGGAGCGTGGATTCCTCAAGATCCCAGCGACGGCTAATTTAGAGGGCTTGGCTCGGGTTTCCGGCGTTCATGACAGTCTCGAATACTCTGGAACAGGTTGCCTGGTTGATGGACCGCTCCGGCGAGGCGGCGCTCATCACCGACGCGGCTGGAATCATCCAGTACGTCAACCCGGCATTCGAGCACATGACCGGGTTCGGGTCCGCGGAGGCGATCGGAAGCACGCCCGCGATCCTGAAATCGGGCCTGCTGCCGCTCGAGTTCTACCAACGCCTGTGGCGCACCCTGCTCGAGGGACGCGAGTTTCGCGGCGTGCTGATCAATCGTCGAAAGAGCGGCGAGATTTACCACGAGGAAAAAACGATCCGCCCGTTGCTGGGCCCCGACGGCGGGATCACGCACTTTCTGTCCTGCGGACATGACGTCAGCGAACGCCTCGCGGCGATCGAGAAACTCCGGCACGATGCGCTGCACGATGACCTGACGGAATTGCCCAATCGCACGCTGTTTGCGGATCGCCTGCGGCACGCTCTTTCCAATGCCAGGCGCACCGGAGCTTGCTTCGCGGTCGCGATGGTGGATGTGGACCGATTCAAGGCGATCAACGACCTGCTCGGGCACGCCGCGGGCGATGCCGTGCTGCGCGCGGCGGCATTGCGTCTGCGGCTGTGCGTACGCGAAATCGACACGGTCGCGCGACTGGGCGGAGACGAGTTCGCGGTTCTGCTGCCGGGGCCCGCGGACGCCTCCGCGGCCCGTCAGGTGCTGCGCAAAATGGTCGAGGCCTTTGCGGTGCCGGTTCGCGTTGAAAACGGGGCGGCGATCAAGCTGACGATCAGCGCCGGCGCCTGCCTGTGTCCGGGCGACGGCAAGGACGCTGGCGCCTTGATGCGTGCGGCCGACCTGGCGATGTATCGCGCCAAACAAGGCGGCGGAAACGCGTTCTACATGACCGACGAGGGCGACGCTGCGGGTGGCGCCGTTCGCGCCGATACGCCCGCGATCAGGACGTACGAGGGCGAGGACATGCTGCGGACGCTGGAGCGGAACGTTCCGGTGCATCGTCGCGCGGCGCGTGCCGGTCACAAGGTGTTCCGTGCCGGCGACCGCTTTTGCGAAATCCACGTGATCCGCTGTGGCGTGTGCAAGCTCACCAAGACGACCTCCGACGGCGGCGGCCAGCTCGTATCGCTGGCGTTCAAGGGCGACTGGCTGGGCTTCGATGGCATCGACGGCGGCGTGTACGGGTGCGACGCCGAAGCCGTGGACGCCGGTGAAGTGTGGGCCATCCGCTACGACGAGTTGCTGCTCGCGGGCACCCGAACCCCGGCCCTGCTCGCGTTGCTGCATGCCGCGATGAGCCGCGAGATCGCACGCGAGCGCGACGCGACGCTGTTGCATGCCGCGTGGTCGGCCGATGCGAAGGTGGCCAACTTCCTGCACCACCTGGCCCACAACCTGGCCCGCAGCGGCCTCGGCACCGACCCGATCAGGCTGCCCGTGAGCCGGGCCGAGATCGGCAGCCACCTGGGCCTGACCCACGAGTCCGTCACGCGCGCAATCTCGCGGATGGTCAGAGAGGACGTCATCCGATTCGGCGATGGCGGCCGCAGGGAACTGCACGTTCCGGCCCTCACCGCACTGCAGGAGTTCGCGCGCCGCTGCGCCTAGCCGGACCACGCCGCCTGCACCTGCGCGGCTAGGTCGCCCGCCCGCCCTTCGTAGCGCGGCGAGAAGTGGAACGGCACCACCGCCCTGGCACCGACGTGGCCGGCGATCTGGCCGGCCTGGCGTGCGGTCAGGTGGTTCTTGTAGGCTGCCTGCTCCCGGTCCTCGTCGAGAAACACGCTCTCGATGAACAGCAGGTCCACCGCCCTCAACAGGCCGGCGAGCACCTGGACATTGGCTTCGGTGTAGCGCAGGTCGGTCACGTAGCCGATGCGCTGGCCGGGAACGACATCGAGAATGACGTCGCGCAGTTCGCCCACGCGCCGCGACACGACATGCGAGCCCGCGGCATCGGTCCACTGCACCTCGATCGGCGTTGCACCTGGCGCATCCGTCAGAACGGCGCGCTTGAGCTCGCGCAGCCACGGACCCGTTCCAAGGCCGAGCCCCGCCAGGCGAACCTTGTCGACCCTGAGCCGCGCCTTTTCCTCGATTGCGAACGCCAGGCAGGCAATGTCGTGATCGACGAAGCGGCCGCGCACCCGGAAGGTCGCCTCCTCATGCAGCACGTCGTCGACCGGCTCGAACGGCGCGCACGCCTCGCGCGCGAATGCCGTGCTGCTCGAGAATCGTGCACGCAGCCCCTTGCGGTCGAGCCCGATCTCGCGCACGTCGAGCATCAGTGCGACTTCGTAGCGGTGCACCACGTTCCACGTGTACGCGCGCAGCTTGTGTTCGACGCTCTCGATGAAACCCGGGCCTCCGACCAGCACGATCAGCCCCTTGCGTCCGAGCACGACACGCAGCAGATGATCGAACCCGGAGAAATGGTCCATGTGCGTATGGGTGACGAACACGTGCGACAGCCGCATCAGCTTGCGGGGCGGCAGCGCCGAGATGTCGCCCAGGTCGAACAGCAACGCGCGGCGCTCGTCGCGAAAGTCGACGTACAGGCCCGGATCGCCAAAAGCGTCGTTGACCAGATGGGGTTCGAACAGGCCGTGCATCGGCGGGCGTCCCAAGCGCCGTATTCTTGATCAAAATATAATCGCCTGTCCTCTCAGATCCGGAACCCGTGGCTGCTGCTCCGAGCTTGTTCGACGTCGCCGTCGTCGGCACGGGCGTCGTCGGCCTGGCTGCCGCGCTGGGGTGCGCGCACCAGGGTCTGAGGGTCGCGCTGATCGGCCCGCTTCCGCGACCGCACGTTCCGACGGCCGAGGCGCCGTTCGATCCCCGAATCTACGCGCTGGCAGGCGCCTCGATCCGTTTGCTCGAGGACGTTCGCGCCTGGTCACAGGTCGATCCGGGCCGCATCCAGCCGGTGGTGCGAATGCAGATCGAAGGCGACGCCGGAGGCTCGCTCAGCTTCGATGCCTACGCCGCCACCGTCGATCGCCTGGCCACGATCGTCGAGGAGTGCGAGCTGCTGCGGGCGCTCTGGATCGCGTGCGGCTTTGCACCGGCGGTGTCGCACCTGGAAGACTCGTTCGAGGCGCTCGATGCGCGCGCCGACGTTGCGCGCGTGCGCCTGGCCGGCGGGCGCTGGATCGAAACCCGGCTGGTGCTGGGCGCGGACGGCAGGAACTCGCCGGTGCGCGCTGCGGCCGGACTCAACACGGTCGAAACGCCGTTCCGGCAGACCGCGGTGGTGGCCAACTTCGGGTGCGCCGAGCCGCATCGCGGCGTGGCCCACCAGTGGTTCACCGCCGAAGGAGTCGTTGCGCTGCTGCCGCTTGCGGGCCGGCACGCATCGCTGGTCTGGTCGGCCCCGCAGGAGCTGGCCGCGCAGCTGCTCGCCCTGCCGGCCGGCGAGCTGGCTTTGCGCGTCAAGGCCCGCACCGAAGGCCGGCTCGGCGAGCTCGCGCAGCTGGGGCAGGCGCATGGCTTTGCGCTGTGCGATCTGCGCGTCGACCACGTCGTGACGGACCGGCTGGTGCTGCTCGGCGACGCGGCCCATGTGGTGCATCCGCTCGCCGGGCAGGGGCTGAACCTGGGGCTGCAGGATGTCGCGCAAGTGTGCAAGGTGCTGTCGGAGCGCGAGGCCTGGCGCGACCTGGGCGAACTGGCGCTGTTGCGGCGTCACGAGCGTGCCCGCGCCGAACCGGTGGGCCTGATGCGGCTGACCGTCAACTCGCTGGCTCGCCTGTTCGAAACGCGCGACCCGGCCGTGCGCTGGCTGCGCAACCAGGGCCTGGACTGGGTTCAAGCCGTGCCGTTCCTGAAGAACCTGCTGGTGCGTCGGGCAATTGGCTGATTTCGCACCCGACAGGCGGTCTGTTCACAGGCGCCGGCTCACCGGACCCGGTTAGACTGACGTGTTGCCTCGGCGCCTGAGGCCAAATTGGAATCGAAAATGAAGCCCATCGTCATTGCCGCACTGGCACTGGTGCTGTCGGCCGGCACAGGCTGGGCCGAAGAATCGCCCGCTGTGGCACAGCCGGCATCCGCGGCCGTTCAACCGGCCCCTGCGCTGGCTCCGTCCGGACCCGCGCCGGCGGCCAAGTCGGTCGAGGACCTGGTTCGCGAGCGGGTGACGAAGAAGATTCCCGGCAAGGTCAACGCGATCCGCAAGCTGCCCTTCGGCATGTACGAGGTGGTGATCGACAGCGAGATCGTTTACGTGGACGAGAGCGCCAATTACCTGATCACCGGCCACTTGTTCGACACCCGCACCCACGAGGACCTGACGGCCCAGCGCAGCGAGGAAGTGCTGCGGGTCGATTTCGGCACGCTGCCGCTGGACCTGGCGTTCAAGGTCGTCCGGGGCGACGGATCGCGCCCGGTCGCAATCTTCGAGGATCCGAACTGCCCGTACTGCAAGAAGCTGGAGCGCGATATCCGCACGCTGAACAATACGACGATCTACATATTCCTGTACCCGATTCTGTCCGACGACTCGGTCGCCAAGTCCACGCAGGTCTGGTGTTCGAAGGATCCGTCGGCGGCCTGGGCCAAATTGATGCTCGACGGGGCGCAGCTCGACAAGGCGGCCGACGGTTGCAAGACGCCGATCCAGGACGTGCTGCAGCTGGGCCATCGCCTCAGCGTAACCGGAACGCCCACGTTGGTATTCGCCGACGGCCGGCGCGCGCCGGGGATGGTTCCGCTGGACCGGATCGAGCAGATGATGAACTCGGCAGCGCGCCCGCAGGCGATGCCCAACTGACCCGAGATACCGGCACGGACCTTCGCATAGAGCCCGGCGATCCCGCCAGCGCGGCGGTGCGCGCGCTGATCGCTGAACTGGACGCATACCAGCAGGCGTTGTACCCACCCGAGAGCAACCACCTGGTGCCGGTCGATGCGCTGCGCCGGGCCGACGTCGTCTTCCTGGTCGCGCGCCTTCACACCGAAGTCGTCGGCTGCGCTGCGCTGGTCGACCCGTGCGGCGAATACGGAGAGGTCAAGCGCATGTACGTGCGGCCGTCCAGCCGCGGGATGGGCGTGGGCGCGGCGCTGCTGGCCGCCCTGGTGGCGCAGGCGCGCGCGCGCGGGCTGCGCCTTGTGCGCCTGGAGACCGGCATTGCTCAGCCCGAGGCGCTGCGGCTTTACGAGCGGTTCGGGTTTCGGCGCCGCGCCCCGTTCGGCGCCTACCGCGAGGATCGGCTGAGCCTTTTCATGGAGCTGCAGCTCGGGTGAAGCTCAATGCAGCGTGCGCGGCACCGACAGCAGGAACTCGGGGATCGCCACCTCGAAGGCGGTACCATCCTCGGCGACGCACTGATAGCTGCCCCGCATCGATCCGAACGGCGTCGGCAGCGGGCAGCCGCTGGTGTATTCGAACGCCTCGCCCGGGGCGAGCCGCGGCTGCTCGCCGACGACGCCCGGACCGCGGACCTCCTCGACGTGCTGATTGGCGTCGGTGATGATCCAGTGGCGCGACAGCAGCTGGGCCGCCACCTCGCCGCTGTTGACGATCCGGACCTTGTAGGCGAAAAGGTACTTGTCGCCTTCAGGATCCGACTGCTCGGGCAGGAAGCGCGGGGAGACGCTGACAGTGAATTCGTATTTGGCCATCGGTTGCGGTCGGGTGCCGCGCCAATAGAATCGCAGCGGATGACTGGGGAGACCGGGAATGGATTCTAGCTTCCGAATCGCGCCTTCGATCCTGTCGGCGGATTTTGCCCGCCTGGGCGAGCAGGTCCGCGACGTGGTCGACGCCGGCGCTGACTGGATTCACTTTGACGTGATGGACAACCATTTTGTTCCGAACCTGACGATCGGGCCGCTGGTGTGCGAGGCGATCCGGCCGCACGTACAGGTTCCGATCGACGTGCACCTGATGGTGACGCCGGTGGACTCGCTGGTGCCGATGTTCGCCAAGGCGGGCGCCAACATCATCACGTTTCACCCGGAAGCCTCCCAGCACGTGGATCGCACGCTGGCGCTGATCCGCGACCACGGTTGCAAGGCCGGGCTCGTATTCAACCCGGCCACGCCGCTGGGCTGGATGGATCACGTGATGGAGAAGCTCGACATCGTGCTGGTGATGTCGGTCAATCCGGGCTTCGGCGGCCAGTCCTTCATCACCGAGGCGCTCAACAAGCTGGCCGACGCCAGGGCCCGCATCGACGCCTGGAGCCAGGCCACGGGGCGCACCATCCTTCTGGAGATCGACGGCGGCGTGAAGGTCGACAACATCGGAGCGGTCGCGGCGGCCGGCGCCGATACGTTTGTCGCCGGATCGGCGATTTTCGGCTCGTCGGACTACAAAGCCACCATCGGGGCGATGCGCAACGCAATCGCCGAAGCGCGCCGCAAGGCGATGCGCCGGCACAGCGTCTGAGGAGCCGCTGCGCGATGCCGGGGCGTGATGGGTTGCGTGCCGTGCTGATCGACCTGGACGGCACGCTGATGGATACCGCGCCCGATCTGGCCGAGGCAGCCAACCGGATGAGGGCCGATTTTGCCCTGCCGTCGCTGCCGGTTTCGCGCGTCGCGCAGTACGTCGGCAAGGGCGCCGATGTGCTGGTGCACCGCAGCCTGACCGATCGGTTGGACGGGCAGGTCGGACCGGAACGGTTCGTGCCCGCGCGTGCCTCCTTCTTGCGCCACTACCACGCGGTCAACGGCCAGGCCTCGGTCGTGTTCGAGGGCGTGCCGCAGGCCCTGATGCGGCTGCGCACACGCGGCTGGCGCCTGGCCTGCGTCACCAACAAGCCGCGCGAGTTCACGTTGCCGTTGCTGCAGCGGGCTCGGCTGGCACCGCTGCTGGACGCGGTCGTGTGCGGCGACGAAGTCGAGCGCCGCAAACCCCACCCGGACGGCCTGCTGCAGGCGTGCAGCCGCCTGGGCGTCGCGCCGGACCAGGCCGTGATGATCGGGGACTCGATCAACGATGTGATGGCAGCGCGCGGCGCAGGCCTGCGCGTCATACTGGTGGAAAGCGGATACAACGAGGGCGAATCGGTGGCCTCGCTGTCGGATCAACCGGGGGTCGATGCTATAGTGCCCGGCCTGGTCGAGGCGGCCTGCTGGCTGGACCCACCCACGTGTGACGGGACAAGTCCACGGTCATGACCGAACTCGAATTCCGCGCCCTCGCCAAGGAGGGCTACAACCGGATCCCGCTGCTGGCGGAAAGCTTCGCGGATCTGGACACGCCGCTGTCGCTGTACCTGAAGCTCGCGCGCAGCCACGGTTCCAGCGCCAATTCGTTCCTGCTCGAATCGGTGGTCGGCGGCGAACGCTTCGGGCGCTATTCGTTCATCGGCCTGCCGGCGCGCACCGTGGTGCGGGCAACGATCGGCGACGGCGTGGGCGATGCCGGCCGGCACCGGACCGAGGTCGTCACGGACGGCCGGGTGGCGGAGGAGGATCGCGGCGATCCGCTGGCGTTCATCGAGCGCTACTTGAACCGCTTCAAGGTCGCGCTGCGGCCCGGTTTGCCCCGCTTCTGCGGCGGCCTGGCCGGATATTTCGGCTACGACACGGTGCGGCTGATCGAAAAAACGCTGGCGCGGACCAAGCCCGACGACCTGGGCCTGCCGGACATCCACCTGATCCTGACCGAGGAGCTGGCGGTCATCGACAACCTGTCCGGCCGCGCCTACCTGATCGTGTATGCCGATGCTTCGCAGCCGGAAGGCTATTCGCGCGCGCGCGAACGGCTGCGCGACCTGCGCACGCGCCTGGCGCGCCACGTGGAGCCGCCGCATACGCGGGCCAGCGTGCGCCGCCCCGAGCAGCGCGAATTCACTCGCGACGCCTATCTGGCCGCAGTCGGGCGCGCCAAGCAGTACATCGAAGCGGGCGACGTATTTCAGGTCCAGATCGGCCAGCGCATCAGCAAACAATTCGCCGATGCGCCGCTGTCGCTGTATCGCGCGCTGCGGACGCTGAACCCGTCCCCGTACATGTACTACTACGACCTGGGCGAC
>DATKFG010000031.1:0-9096 GCA_035511515.1 Burkholderiaceae bacterium
ACCTGGCCGATTTCCTGGCGCAGCACCAGGTCGAGATCGTGGCCTCGCTGCCTTACTTCCGGTCAACGCAGACCGACGCCCAGCGCGGCGACAAGACCTTCGCCAAGTCGATCGAGGCATTGCAGCTGCTGAACCGGCTCGGCTACGGGCGCGAAGGCAGCCACTTGGTGCTGAACCTGGTTCACAACCCGGTCGGAGCCTTCCTGCCGCCGCGCCAGGAGGCGCTGGAGGCGCAGTTCCGGCGCGAGTTGTGGCGTCAGCATCAGATCGTGTTCAACCACCTGTATACCATCACCAACATGCCGATCAGCCGGTTCCTGGACTTTTTGATCGACAGCGGCAACTACGAGACCTACATGCAGCGCCTGGCCAACGCGTTCAATCCCGCCGCGGCCGCCGCCCTGATGTGCCGCCACACGATCTCGATCGGGTGGGACGGCACGCTGTACGACTGCGACTTCAACCAGATGCTGGATCTTCCGGTGCGAGCCCCGGCGCCGCGCCACGTGAGGGATTTCGACCCGGCGCAGCTGAACCACCGGCGCATCGTGATGGCCAATCACTGCTACGGCTGCACCGCCGGGGCTGGATCGTCGTGCGGCGGCGCGACCGCGCAGTGAGGAGCGCATGAGGACAGTGGCCGGCGCGCTGAGCTGGCTGTTCGTCCGCTTGCCGCTGGCCTTCTCGATCCCGTTCGCATCGATCGTCCTGTGGTGGGTGTTCGATGGCTTCCGGCTTCTGAATGAAGCCCTGGTAGAGCCCGCGGCGGCGCGCGCCGTCCTGCTGGTGGAATCGCAGCTGCCGGGAGCTACCCGCGAACCGCTGGTTGCGGGCCTGGGCGCGTTTTGTCACGCGGCGCTGGTCATTGCGTTTTTCTTCGTCGGATTGCTGGTCGCTTACAACGCGGCCGCGCTCGCCAACTGGATGCTGGTTGCACTGAATCTGAAACCGCAGCGCTACGCGCACGGCCCTCCCCAGGTTCCCAAGCCGGGGGCAGCCGCCGCCAACAACCCCCTGGCCCATGTGAATCGAATCGGCCTGGTTCTTGCCGGCGGCGGTGCCAAGGGCGCGCATCAAGCCGGCGCCATGAAGGCCATCTACCGCTTCCTGGCCGAACACGATGCGCTGCGCAAGGTCAAGGTGATTTCAGGCACCTCGATCGGGTCATGGAATGCCCTGTTCTGGCTGGCCAGCCTGATCAAGCCCGAGGGCAACTGGGACGGCCAGGCCATCCACGAGCGCTGGTGGCGCTGCATCAGCGCCAAGTCGCTGACGGCGCCGATCTGGTATCTGCCATCCTTGCGCAACGCCCTGCTGTCCACCCTGCCGTGGCAACAGGTGTTCGATCGGATCTTCGGGCGAGCCGATGTCAGCAAGGAGTTGCTGCAGACCGGCGTCCACTTCTACCTGACCCGGTCCAACGTGCGTTCGGGCGAGCTGGAGTGCGCGACCAACAATCCCGCTCCCCCGGCGGTTGGTCATGTTGCGTACGAACACCTCGACCCCCACGATCCCGGCAGATACCTGTCGGGCCTGAAGGCGGCCGTTTTCGCGTCGATGGACCTGCCGCCGCTGTTTCCCTACGTCAAGCGCGGCGGCAATCTGTACGAAGACGGCGGCGTGATCAACAACGTGCCGATCACTTTTGCGGCCGCCCGCGAGGAAAACTGCGACCTGATCTTCGTGCTTCCGCTGAACTCCGACTTCGAAGACAAGCCGAACACCACGTCGATCCTGATGAGGCTGCTGCGGATCATGGACGTGCGCCAGGGCGTGCTGGAGCGCAGCGAGTTCAAGATGCTGTACCTGTACAACGAGCTGGCCGCGCTGCGCGACTACGCCGAAGCGTCCACCAGCGCGGCCGTCGAGCAAACCGGGCCGGCGCCGCTCGCAACTGCGCTGCAAAGGAGGCACGCCGTGATCGGCGTGTTCGCGGTGTGCCCCTTGAAGTCGTTCGTGCAGGCGACCATCGATGCCCGCGAGCTGTGGAAGCGCAAGCAGGCCGCGATCGCGTTCGAGGTGATGCGCGACGCGACCGCCCGCCTGCTTCCGGGATTCCAGTTCAAACCGCAGGACAAGGTGCGCGTCGCGCTGATCGACCGCGACGGCCACGTGACCTGGGACGAAAACTTCTGAGCTTGTGGTGCGCGCCTCAAGCGTACTGCATCTCGCCGTTGCCGAACGACCAGTTTTCCTTCACCACCTCGACCAGGTTGATAAAAACGTCCTGCAGGCGCACTCCGAGGCTGGTGTGCAGGTCGTCCGCGACGCGCCGATAGAAGGCCTTTTTCAGTTCCACCGAGCGCCCTTGGTTCAGGGTGATCTGGATGAAGACGATCCCGGGCGAGTACTCGATGCCCAGGTACTGGGCGGGATATACGAGCTCGCCCAGGCTGTGCCGGGTGATGATCTGGAACTTGTCGTCGCGCGGCACGTTGATGACCTCGATCATGGCCCGGTAGATCAGCTCGCCGATGTCGCGGCCGAGTGTGTCGGGCGCCTGCTGGGATAGATCGATCCGAACGAGCGGCATGGTTCGTCCCTTTCAGGTGGGTACAGGCCTAGCGGGACGGACAGTTTATCGATGTTGCTCGACCGCGGACTCAATCGCCGACGTGGATTTTGACGTCGTGCGGATACGGACGCCCTTTCGAGGCCTGCAGCAGGTCCCGCAGGCTCAGCAGGAAGGTCGCCCACTTGGTGCTGCAGTGGTGCATGAACTCGACCGGGTCCTTCCAGCCGGCGTGCTTGAACAGCACGAAGGTCTGGTCGTCCTTGCGCGTCAGCTCGAACGTCACCTCGGTCGACACCCACTCCTGCGGTCCCCGCACACAGCGCCAGCGCACCAGCCGGTCGGGCACGGATTCGAGCACTTGCATGTCGCAGAACCCGAAATTGATCGTTCCGCCCACGCGGGCCTCGCCGCTCGTTTCCTCGATCCACCAGCGGCGCAGGCCCTCGATCGTCGTGAGCGCCTGATAGACGCGTTGCGCGGGGGCGTCGATGCCCACTCGGTGAAGGATGTCGGGCATCGTCGGGTCCCTTTCTGTGGGTGGTGAAGGATGGGCGCTTCGACCGCAGGCTGCTGCCGGCTCAACGGCCGGCCCAGGTTTGCAGCGGCCGGCCCGTTTCGAGCAGCGACTTCAGGCTCGACAGCACGCGCGGCCAGCCCTCGCTGATCTTGCGCTGCATTTCGGAGCCTGCCTCCAGCTCGTCGTGGGTCACCGTCAGCCGCACCATGTCGGCCACCGCCTCGATGTCGAAGGTGACGCGGCTGTAGCGGTCCTTGCGGGCCTTGTCGCTGGGCTGGGCCCAACTGATCACGAGGTGGTGCGGAGCCTTCGCCTCGATCACTTCGCCCAGGATATCCACCGTCCGCGCGGCGTCGGTGCGCCGGTGCTCCCAGGCCGAGCCGGCCTTCCAGTCGGACACGTTGTCGTGGTCCCAGTACTGGCGCGTGAACTGGCCGTCCAGCAGCCCGTTCCACACGGCCTGCGGCTGCGAGGCGATGTAGATCACGTAGACGAATGTCGACTTACCCATCGTTCGTTCCTTCGAGTCGTTTCTTCAGGTCGTTCATCGCGCGGATGCGCGAGCGTTCGAATTTCCTGATCCAGCGGTCGTAGATCTCCTGCAACGGCACCGCATTGAGAAAGTGCAGCTTTTCGCGGCCGCGCCACGCCGTGGCCACCAGATTGGCGCTTTCCAGAAGGCCCAGGTGCTGGGTCACCGCTTGCCGGGTCATGTCCAGGTGCTCGCACAGCTCGCTCAGGGTCTGGCCGTTGCGTTCGTTCAAGGCGTCCAGCAGCTTTCTGCGGCTCGGATCGGCCAGCGCCTTGAAGACGACGTCCGTGTCATTCATGCAGAGACCATCACGAGGCGCGACTATATGCAAGTAATTACCTGCATGTCAAGCCGCGCCGTTCAGGCCCGCGTGCGCGACTCAGCTTGAAAACGCCTGAATGCCGGTCTGCGCGCGCCCCAGGATCAGCGCGTGGATGTCGTGCGTTCCCTCGTAGGTGTTCACCGTTTCCAGGTTGACCATGTGGCGGATCACGTGGAACTCGTCGGCAATCCCATTGCCGCCGTGCATGTCGCGCGCGGCCCGGGCAATGTCCAGCGCCTTGCCGCATGAATTGCGCTTGATCAGCGACACCATCTCGGGTGCGGCCCGGCCCTCGTCCATCAGGCGCCCCACGCGCAGGCAGGCCTGCAGGCCCAGCGTGATCTCCGTCATCATGTTGGCGAGCTTGAGCTGGATCAGCTGGTTGGCCGCCAGCGGCCGGCCGAACTGGGTGCGCTCCAGCGTGTACTGGCGCGCCCGATGCCAGCAGTCCTCGGCCGCCCCCAGCGCGCCCCAGGCGATTCCGTAGCGGGCCTTGTTCAGGCAGCCGAACGGTCCGGCCAGCCCGGTCGCGCCCGGCAGCAGCTGCTCATCGGCCACCAGCACGTCGTCCATCACGACCTGGCCGGTGGCCGAGGCTCGCAGCGACATCTTGCCCTCGATCCGCGGCGCCGACAGGCCCTTTACGCCCTTGTCCAGCAGAAAACCCCGGATCACGCCGTCCTCGGTCTTGGCCCACACCACGAACAGGTCCGCGATGGGCGCGTTGGTGATCCACGTCTTGGTTCCCGTGAGCCGGTAGCCGCCGGCGACCTTGACCGCGCGCGTTTTCATGCCGCCCGGGTCCGAACCGTGATCGGGCTCGGTCAGGCCGAAGCAGCCGACCGATTCGCCGGTGGCGAGCTTGGGCAGGTAGCGGTCGCGCTGCGGCTGGCTGCCGTACGCTTCGATCGGGTGCATCACGAGCGACGATTGCACGCTCATCGCCGACCGGTAGGCCGAGTCGATCCGCTCGACCTCGCGCGCGATCAACCCGTAGCACACGTGATTGACGCCGGCGCAGCCGTAGCCGCGGATCGTCGAACCCAGCAGCCCCAGCTCGCCCATCTCGTTCAGGATGCCGCGGTCGAAGCGCTCCTCACGGTTGGCCTGGATCACGCGCGGGGCCAGCTTGTCGTGGCAGTAGGCCCGCGCCGCATCGCGCACCATGCGCTCCTCCTGCGACAGTTCATCTTCCAGCAGCAGCGGGTCGCTCCACTGGAAACCGTTCGAACCCTTGCTCATAGTCAAATATCCTCATTGAATATGGCGCCGCCCCGTGGGCGCGCCGCGGTTGCCGCTCAATTGCCACGCAGTTGCCAGTATCATCCGTTGTTTGCCGCTTACCGCAAGTCGCCCGGCACGGGATCCGGCGTTGCCCAAAAAGCGCCTCACCAGCCCGTCCCTCAGACCCCTTCCGGCATGAATCGCACAGAAATACCGGCTTTCGCGCACGGCTTCTCGATTGCGGACTTGTATCGCCGCGACGGGCTGGTCCGCCTGGACGAGATCTTCCTGGCGCGGCTGGCCACGGCCGATCCGGCGCTGCATCACGAGCTGCTGCAGGCCCGCGGCCAGCCCGGCGATGTGTCCCGCAGCGCCGCATCCGACCTGGCGATCCGGATCGCCCCGGAGCTGGAAGCATTCATCGGCGAGCTGTTCGGGGTCACGACCGAGCTTGAAGCGCTGAAGGCGCGCCACGGCCAGCTCGACCCGCTGTTCCGGATCAAGCGCGAATTCGTCCAGCGCCAGGCCGCCAAGAAGATCAAGCCGCCGGAGGCGGCCGGGCTCGACGGCGATGCGCTGCGAGCCCGGCTGCAGGCGCTGCTCGGGGGCGATTTCGACGAGCTGGGGTTCGCCCGCGCGGTGCAGCGGTGGCTGCTGGACGAGGCCGTCCACGCCGAGGCGCTGGCGCTGGCGCAGCAGTACGCGGCCTGGGCCGTGCACACGCCGGCCGGTCAGCAGCGCCATCGCGAGGGGCTGCTGTTCAAGATACCGGCGGCCGTGGATCCCATGAACCTGATCCGCCCGGCGCAGCGGCAGCAGGAAGATGGCGTCGCCGAGGTGCGGATCCGGCCGGATCACATCCGCCACCGCGACGGCTTCGCGCTCACCGATGCGGGCTTCGACCTGGCCGGCGCGCTGGACCAGGCCCACTACTGCATCCAGTGCCACCCTCAGAAGAAGGACTCCTGCTCGGACGGCCTGAAGGAACGGGCGCCGAAGGACGCCCCGCAGGCAGTGGTCTACAAGAAAAGCGCCTTCGGCGTGGCGCTGTCGGGCTGCCCCCTGGAGGAGCGCATCTCGGAATTCCACATGCTCAAGACGCAGGGCTTTCCGATCGGAGCGCTGGCGGTGATCGCGGTGGACAACCCGATGGTGGCCGGCACGGGACACCGGATCTGCAACGACTGCATGAAGGCGTGCATCTTCCAGAAGCAGGAACCGGTGAACATTCCGCAGGCGGAGACGCGCACGCTCAAGGACGTGCTGGAGCTGCCGTTCGGTTTCGAGATCTACAGCCTGCTCACGCGCTGGAATCCGCTGAACCTGGCGCGCCCCGTTCCGCGGCCGGCCACCGGCCGCAAGGCGCTGGTGGTGGGACTGGGGCCGGCCGGCTACACGCTGGCGCATCACCTGATGAACGACGGCCACACGGTGGTCGGCATCGACGGGCTGAAGATCGAGCCGCTGCCCGAGACGCTCGCGGGCGTGCGCGCCGACGGCAGCCGCACCGCCTTCGAAGCGCTGCGCGACGTGCAGTCGATCTACGAGCCGCTCGACGAGCGCGTGCTGGCCGGCTTCGGGGGTGTGGCCGAGTACGGCATCACGGTGCGCTGGGACAAGAACAACCTGAAGCTGATCCGGCTGCTGCTGGCCCGGCGCGAGCAGTTCGCGATGTACGGCGGCGTGCGCTTCGGCGGCACCCTGGACGTGGACGACGCGATGGCGCTCGGCTTCGACCATATCGCCCTGTGCATGGGTGCCGGCAAGCCGACCACGCTGGATGTGCCCAACGGGCTGGCGCGCGGGGTGCGCTCGGCGTCCGATTTCCTGATGGCGCTGCAGCTCACGGGCGCTGCCAAGCGCGACTCGATCGCAAATCTGCAGCTGCGGCTGCCCGTGGTGGTGATCGGCGGGGGACTTACCGCCATCGACGCGGCCACCGAGTCGCTGGCCTACTACGTGGTGCAGATCGAAAAATTCCTGCAGCGTTACGACGAGCTGGCCTCCGACATCGGGGAGGACGCGATCCGCGACCGCTGGGACGACCTGGACCGCGAAATCGCCGAGGAGTTCCTGGCCCACGCGCGCACCGTGCGCGACGAGCGCGCGCTGGCGCGCCGCCAAAACCGTCCCGCCCGCGTGACCGACCTGCTGCGCGAGTGGGGCGGCGCCCGCATCGTGTACCGGCGCCGGCTGATCGACAGCCCGTCTTACACGCTGAACCACGAGGAGGTGGAAAAGGCGCTGGAAGAAGGCGTCTCGTTTATCGAGTGCCTGGCACCGGCCGGCATCGAGGTCGACAACTTCGGAGCCGTCAAGGGAATCCGCTTCAACCGCCAGATGCCCGCCGAGGACGGCCAATGGAGCCCGCAGGGCGAGCAGTGGATGTCGGCGCACACGGTGCTGGTGGCGGCTGGCACCTCGCCCAACACGGTGCTGGCGCGCGAGGACGCGGCCCACTTCCAGCTCGACGGCAAGTACTTCACCGCCTGTGACGAGCAGGGCCGGCCGGTCAAGCCGGCCTATGGCCTGCCCAAGCCGCCCAGCGCCGACGTGTTGCTGTCGCGCCTGGCCGATGGCCGTTTCATCAGCTTTTTCGGGGACCTGCATCCGTCCTACTTCGGCAACGTCGTCAAGGCGATGGCCTCGGCGCGCCAGGGCTATCCGAGGATTTCGCGCCTGATGAACGAGGCACCGCCCGCCTCGTCCCAGAGCACCGGGGCGTTTTTCGATCAGCTTTCGCGCGAGCTGCTGGCCACGGTCCACCTGGTGCAGCGCCTGACGCCCGACATCGTCGAGGTCGTCGTCAAGGCGCCCGCGGCGGCGCGCAAGTTCCGTCCGGGCCAGTTTTACCGGCTGCAAAACCTCGAGTCCTCATCCCGGCAGATCGGCCGCACTCGGCTGCACACCGAGGGCCTGGCGCTGACCGGCGCCTGGGTCGATCCGGCCCAGGGGCTGGTGTCGTGCATCGTGCTGGAAATGGGGGGCTCGTCCAACCTGGTGGCGGCGCTGGCACCGGGCGAGCCGGTGATCCTGATGGGGCCGACCGGCACGCCCACGCACATCGGGACGGGCGAAACAGTGATCCTGGCCGGCGGCGGCCTGGGCAACGCGGTGCTGTTTTCGATCGGGCAGGCGTTCCGGGCGCACGGCTCGCGCGTGCTGTACTTCGCCGGATACAAGAAAGTGATCGACCGCTACAAGATCGACGAGATCGAGGCGGCCGCCGATGTGATCGTGTGGTGCTGCGACGAGGCACCGGGCTTTGCGCCGCGCCGCCGGCAGGACTGTGCCTTCGTGGGCAACATCGTGCAGGCGATGGAGGCGTACGCGACCGGGCGTCTGGGCACGGTCACGATCCGCACCGAAGAGGCCGACCGGATCATCGCGATCGGCTCGGACCGGATGATGGCGGGCGTGGCCAAGGCGCGCCACGACGCGCTCAAGCGGCACCTGAAACCGAGCCACTGCGCGATCGGATCGATCAACTCGCCGATGCAGTGCATGATGAAAGAGATCTGCGCCCAGTGCCTGCAGGTTCACCGCGATCCGCGCACCGGCAAGAGCTCGGTCGTGTTTTCCTGCTTCAACCAGGACCAGCCGCTCGATGCGGTCGACTTCGGGTCGCTCAACGAACGCCTGAAGCAGAACGCGCTGCAGGAAAAGCTCACCGCGCAGTGGCTGGAACACTGCGCGTGGCAGAGCGATTAGGCTGGAATTCCGATTCACTTAGGGCGAGAGCGCACGATCAGATTGCCCACCGAGATCTGGACCGGCTCGCCATTCTGGTTCAGCGTGGTCGTCCTCACCTTGATGACCCCCTGACCCGGCCGGGACCTGGAAGGCCGCACCTCCAACACCTCGCTTTCGACCCGCAGCTCATCGCCCGGCCGGACCGGACGGGGCCAGCGGAACTCGTCGAAGCCGGCGCCGATGAAGCCACCGGCCGGTCGGAAGTCACTTTCCACCAGCAACTGCATTGTGGC
>DATKFG010000032.1:0-27858 GCA_035511515.1 Burkholderiaceae bacterium
GACCACGCCTCGCGCTTCGTGCTGCTGTGCGAAGCGCTCGACTCCGTGCGCGAAGAAACAGCCATCACCGCCTTCGAGCAGCTCTTTCGCCAGCGCGGCCTGCCGGGCGCCATGCGCTCGGACAACGGCGTGCCCTTTGCCAGCCGCAGTTCCCTCTTTGGCCTCTCCAAGCTCTCCGTCTGGTGGCTGCGCTTAGGGATCAACGTCGAGCGCATCAAGCCCGGCAACCCCCAGCAAAATGGCCGCCACGAGCGTATGCACCTGACCCTGAAGAAGGAAACCACGCGCCCGCCTGGCGCCAACAGCCTGCAGCAGCAGGCCAAGTTCGACGCCTTCGTGAGCGAGTTCAACTCCGAGCGGCCCCACGAAGCCCTGCACATGAAGACCCCTTCCGAGGTCTACACGCCCTCGCCTCGCTCCTATCAGGGCCTGCCGCCGCTCTCCTACCCGCTCCACGACCGCGAAGTCCTCGTCACCGCCTGCGGCCGCATCTGCATGCATCGCAAACGAATCAACCTCTCGACCGTCCTTGCTGGACAGCGTGTCGGAATCAAGGAAGTCGACGACGGTATCTGGATCGTCAGCTTCATGCACTACGATCTGGGATTCATCGACCTGGAACAAAAGACATTGCAACCCCTCGACAACCCGTTCGGCTCGAGGTTGTTACCTATGTCTTAGGTACGACCTGTAACCCATGTCTCAAGGTCGGACCTTACCCAAGGTGGCGGAGAGGGTGGGATTCGAACCCACGGTACGGTAAAACCGTACACCGGATTTCGAATCCGGCGCATTCGACCACTCTGCCACCTCTCCGCGGCGGGCGCGAAGTTTAGCAGGCCCTCACCCCCTCCCCTCTCCCGCTGCGCGGGCGAGGGGCGACCGACCGCGGCGGGGGCACGGTGCCGTAGCGCCTCAGCGCGGAGGCGGGTGAATCGGATCGACCCAGTAGACCTCTTCTGGCGGCTCGGCCGGTGCGATATCGAGATTGACGACGACCGGGTCCTGGCCGCTTCGGACCAGCACGCAGGTCAGCACTTCGGTTCGGCTCGCGTTGATCTCCTGATGGGGCACGAACGGAGGCACGTAGATGAAGTCGCCAGGACCTGCCTCTGCGCAGAACTCCAGCCGCTCTCCCCATCGCATGCGCGCCCGGCCGCTGACGACGTAAATGACGCTTTCCAGCTCGCCGTGATGGTGAGCGCCTGTCTTCGCGTTGGCGTCGATCGCGACCGTTCCGGCCCACAGTTTGCTCGCCCCGGTGCGCGCATGCGTGATCGCCGCCGCTCGGGTCATTCCGGGCGTCTGAGCCGTATTCGGATCGAGCTGTGATCCCGGGATCACCTTGACCCCGTGATCGCGCCAGTTCGGCTTCGACTCTGTGTCCATTTTGGGTCCTCGCGGCTAGCCCGGCCGCAGCTCCGTCATGCCCGCCATGTACGGCCGCAGCACGGCCGCAATGGCGACCGAGCCGTCGGCGCGCTGGTTGTTCTCCAGCAGCGCGACCAGCGCCCGGCCCACCGCCAGGCCGGAGCCGTTCAGCGTGTGCACGAGCTCGGTGCGGCCCTGCGCGTTGCGCAAGCGCGCCTGCATCCTGCGCGCCTGGAACGCCTCGCAGTTCGAGCAGGAGGAGATTTCGCGGTAGGCCCGCTGTGCCGGCAGCCACACTTCCAGGTCGTAGGTCTTGGCGGAAGCAAATCCCAGATCGCCGCCGCACAGCGCCACCACGCGGTACGGCAACTCGAGCCTGCGCAGAATGTTTTCCGCGTGGCCGACCATCTGCTCGAGCGCCTCGTACGAATGCGCCGGATGGGCGATCTGCACCATCTCGACTTTGTCGAACTGGTGCTGCCGGATCATTCCGCGCGTGTCCTTGCCGTATGAGCCAGCCTCCGACCGGAAGCACGGCGTGTGCGCCGTCAGCCGCAACGGCAGATCCGCGTCGCGCAGGATCTGATCCCGCACGAAGTTGGTCAACGACACCTCAGAGGTCGGGATCAGGTACATCGGCTCGCCCTCGCCCTCCTGCCCGCCCTTGCGCGCGGCAAACAGGTCCTGCTCGAACTTCGGCAGCTGCCCGGTCCCGGTCAAGGTGGCCGCGTTGACAACGTACGGCGTGTAACACTCGGTGTAGCCATGTTCGGCCGTCTGCACATCCAGCATGAACTGGGCCAGGGCCCGGTGCAGCCGGGCCAGCGCCCCTTTGAGCACGACAAAGCGCGCCCCGGACAGCTTCGCCGCGGTCTCGAAATCCATCCCCAGCGCGGCGCCCAGGTCGACGTGATCCTTGACTGCGAAATCGAAGCGCGGCGGATCGCCCCAGCGGCGCAGCTCCACGTTGTCGTCCGAGGAGCGGCCCGCCGGCACCGACTCGTGCGGAAGGTTGGGCGCCTCCATCAGGATCCGCAGCTGCCGCGCCTGCACATCGGCCAGGTCCTGTTCGAGCTGCTTGAGCTGATCGGGAATCTGCGCGCCCTGCGCCATCAGCGCCGCGGCATCCTCGCCGCGCGACTTGACCTGGCCGATCTGCCGCGACAGCGCGTTGCGGCGTGCCTGCAACTCCTCGGTGCGGGTCTGCACCGACTTGCGCTCCGCTTCCAGGTCCTCGAAGGCCGCCACGTCCAGTTCGTAGCCGCGCTGCCGCAGGCGCGCGGCGACAGCCGGCAGATCCTTCCTCAGCAGCGCGATATCAAGCATCGTCTTTCGGGCTCGTTTCGTTCAGCCGGTGCAGCTCTTGCAGCCGCTGCGCGATCCTCGCCTCCAGCCCGCGGTCGGTCGGACGATACCAGCCGGGAGACTGCACGCCCTCGGGCAGGTAGCTTTCGCCAGCCGCAAATGCACCGGGCTCATCGTGCGCGTAGCGGTAGGTGCGCCCGTAGCCGAGCTCCTTCATCAGCCGCGTGGGCGCGTTGCGCAGGTGGATCGGAACCGGCCGGGTGCCGTCGTGCTCGACGAATTGGCGCACCTGCCCGAATGCGACGTACAGCGCGTTGGACTTGGGCGCCACCGCCAGGTACACGATCGCCTGCGCCAGCGCGAGCTCGCCCTCGGGCGTGCCCAACCGCTCGTAGGCCTGCGCGGCTTCCAGCGCCACCGTCAGCGCGCGCGGGTCGGCCAGCCCGATGTCCTCGGAGGCCATCCGGATAGCGCGCCGCGCGATGTACAGCGGATCGGTACCGCCGTCGAGCATCCGCACCATCCAGTACAGCGCTGCATCCGGGTCCGAGCCGCGCACGGCCTTGTGCAGCGCCGAGATCTGGTCATAGAAGTTCTCCCCGCCCTTGTCGAAGCGGCGCAGCGTCGCCGGCAGCGTGGCGCGCAGGAACTCCACGTCGATCGCCTTGTCCGACCGCCGCGCCGCATCCGACACCACTTCGAGCGCGTTGAGCAGACGGCGCGCATCGCCGTCGGCCAGCTCGATCAGCATGCGGCGGGCGCCCTCCTCGATCGTGGGTGCGCCCAGGTGATCGCGCCGCGCGCGCTCGAGCAGCTCGCCCAGCTCCTGCGGCGTCAGCGGCTCCAACACATACACCGAGGCGCGCGACAGCAGCGCCCCCACGACTTCGAAAGACGGGTTCTCGGTGGTCGCTCCGACGAACACGAACAAGCCCGACTCCACGTGCGGCAGGAACGCGTCCTGCTGCGCCTTGTTGAAGCGGTGCACTTCGTCGACGAACACCACGGTCGGCCGCCCGGTGCGCGCCAGCGTCGCCTGGGCGCGCTCGACCGCGTCGCGAATGTCTTTCACGCCGCCCAGCACGGCCGAGATCGCGATGAATTCGAGCCCGAAGGCGTCGGCCATCAGCCGTGCCAGCGTGGTCTTTCCTACGCCGGGCGGCCCCCACAGGATCATCGAGTGGGGATGGCGCGACTCGAACGCGATCCGCAGCGGTTTACCCGGCCCCAGCAGATGCGACTGGCCGATCACCTCCTCGAAGCGGCGCGGCCGCATCCGCTCGGCCAGCGGGGCGGCGGGGTTGCCCTCCTTTGCGCCTGACGGCGCTACGGAGGGTGCGCTTTCGAACAGATCGTTCACCGGTCTTCCAGCACGTCCGCCCCTTTGGGCGGATCGAAGTGAAACTGGCCCGGGTCGAGCTTCGGGTTGCGCTGAACGCCGGAAAAGCGCAGCTCGGTGGTCTGGCCGAAGCTGTCGGCCAGCTCCATCGCAGCCGGCAGGCCGTCGCGGAATCCGATCCGGATCCGGTCGAACGAGGAATCCTGCGACCGCGGAGTCGCAAGCACCCATTCGATGCCGTCGCGGGCGCCGTCGCTCTTGACCTGGAAGTCGCGCTCGAAGTCGTTGGAACCGAACAGGATCGAGGCCGGCGAAGCGGGAATGGCGCCCTTGACCTGCTTGATGGTCACCTGGTTCAAGTCCGGGTCGTACACGTAAAGGTGCGCGCCGTCGCTGACGATCACTTGCTGGTACGGCCTTTTCGTCTCCCAGCGAAAGCGCCCGGGTCGCGCGAACTCGAAATACCCGCTGCTCGGCTGCGAGCCGCGTGAGCCCGGTCCCTTGCTGGAAGTCTGCGAAAACTCGCCCCGCGCGCTGGCCGTGTGCGACAGGAATTCGCGCAGCTGCTGCAGCGAACCCTCCTTCGCGCGCTGCGCTTCGGAGGGCACGTCTGGCGAAGCGCCGGCCGCAAAGGCGGGCAAACTGAAAGCCAGCAGCGAACTCACCGTCGCACGAAGGGCGAAGAAGCGCAAGCCCTCCGTAGCCCGAAGGGCGAAGGAGGGGCGGGTCACGCCTCGCCCCGGGCCGGCACCAGGATCTCGCGGTTCCCGTTGGACTGCATCGCGGACACCAGGCCCGCCCGTTCCATGTCCTCGAGCAGCCGCGCGGCGCGGTTGTAGCCGATCCGCAGATGCCGCTGCACCAGCGAAATGGAAGCGCGCCGGTTGCGCACCACGATTTCGACGGCCTGGTCGTACAGCGGATCGACCTCGCCGGCGGGCGCGCCCGGGTCGCCGTTGCCGGGCAGCTCATCGGGCGCATCCAGCACGCCGTCCACATAGTTGGGCGTTCCGAGCGACTTGAGCCACTCGACCACGCGGTGCACTTCGGCATCCGACACGAAGGCGCCGTGTATGCGCGTCGGAAAGCCGGCTCCGGCCGGCATGTACAACATGTCGCCCTGCCCCAGCAGCGCCTCGGCGCCCATCTGATCCAGGATCGTGCGCGAATCGACGCGGCTGGATACCTGGAACGAAATGCGCGTCGGAATGTTGGCCTTGATCAGGCCGGTGATCACGTCCACCGACGGCCGCTGCGTGGCCAGGATCAGGTGCATTCCGGCCGCGCGCGCCTTCTGCGCGATGCGCGCAATCAGCTCTTCGACCTTCTTGCCGGTCACCATCATCAGGTCGGCCAGCTCGTCGATCACGACCACGACCACCGGCAGCTGCTCCAGCGGCGCGGCCGTGAACGGATCGAGCGCGAACGGATCGACCACCGGCTGGCCGCGATGGCGCGCCTCGGCGATTTTCTGGTTGTAGCCGCTCAGGCTTCGCACGCCGAGCCGGCTCATCAGCCGATAGCGCCGGTCCATCTCGCCCACGCACCAGTTCAGCGCGTGGCCGGCTTCGCGCATGTCGGTCACCACCGGCGCGATCAGGTGCGGAATGTCGCCGTAGGTCGACAGCTCCAGCATCTTCGGGTCGATCATCAGCAGCCGCACCTGCGACGGGTCCGACTTGTACAGGATCGACAGGATCATCGCGTTGATGCCGACCGATTTGCCCGATCCGGTGGTTCCGGCCACCAGCAGGTGCGGCATCCGGGCCAGGTCGACCACGACCGGCTTGCCCGAGATGTCCTTGCCCAGCCCGAGCGTGATCGGCGAGTGACTCTCGCCGTACACCGCCGAGCCCAGGATCTCCGACAGGCGTACCACCTGGCGACGCGGGTTGGGCAGTTCCAGCCCCATCAGGTTCTTGCCGGGAATGGTCTCCACCACCCGGATCGACACCAGCGACAGCGCGCGCGCCAGATCCTTGGCGAGATTGACGATCTGGCTGCCCTTGACCCCGGTGGCCGGCTCGATCTCGTAGCGAGTGATGACCGGACCCGGATAGGCGGCCACGACCCCGGCATCGACGCCGAAATCCTTGAGCTTCCGCTCGATCAGCCGCGAATTGAACTCGAGCGTGTCGGCCGAGATCGCTTCAATGTCGGCGTCGTGCTCGTCGAGCAGGTCCAGGGGCGGCAGCTTGCTGGTGGACATGTCCGAAAACAGCGGCACCTGCCGCTCCCTCTGGCGCCGCTCGGACGGGGCCGGGTGCGCGGTTTGCCGCTCGATGTGCACGGGCGCGGCCTCGTCCATTCGCTCGCGCTCCTGCGCCAGGCTGGCCTCCCGCTCCGCCACCGCCACCTCGCCGATCGATCGGTCGATCTTGGCTTCGCGCATCCTACGCACGCGAGCGGCCACTCCTTCGAACGCGGCGCCGATCGCCTCGGACACCCCGAGCCACGAGAAGCCGAAATGCAGGCTCGCGGCCACCGCGGTCAGCGCCAGCAGAACGACGGTGGCCCCCGTAAATCCAAACGCGTGCGTGGCGTACGGCGCGATCAGGTCGCCCAACGCGCCGCCGGCCGATCCCGGCAACGTTGCTTCGCGGCTGTGCAGCCGCAGCGTTGCCAGCGCGGCAAACGCAGCCACCAGCACCAGCAATGCCAGCGCCCGCAGCCAGCGCGCCACCGCATCGTGCTCGCGCAAAGCCGAAGCCCCCGCCGAGCGCTGCATGAACAGCCGCCGCCACGACCGCGCCGACCAGGCCAGCGCCGCCAGCACCCACAGGTAGGCCGAAACGCCAAACCCGACCAGCATCGCGTCCGCGGCCCAGGCGCCGACCCGACCGGCGAGGTTGCGAACCTGGAAGGTTGTCACCGAATTGGAAAAGCCCGGGTCGTCCTGCTGGTAAGAAACCAGTGCGACCGCCAGCGCAACCGCGATCAGCGTGCCGGCGATCCAGCCCGCCTCGGCCAGCAGGCGCGCTCCGCGGCCGCCGGCCGAGGGCGAACGCCCGGCACCGCCGCGCGCGCTTCGACCGCGCGGCGTCTCCGGGTTGCGGCCCTTGGGCGACTCGCCGTCCATGCTGCGCGAATCCCTGCGAATCGACATGAAGGCATTATATGGACCGACCGCCCGGGCTCGCAGCGACCGCATCCGGTGCGCCGCGCGCCCGAATTCGGGCGCGCAACGGCCGCAAATTTCCGCTTGATGAATTCTGAAAATCCTGCGTCTGGGCAAGGGTGACAGGGCCTAGCGCCCTGCCGGCGACGACCCAGCTTCCCATGACGCATCGCGGTTATTGCTCAGGTAATGGCAATCCGCGAAAGTGACCTCACTCAGAGCGGCCGCTTAAGCTAAAGTTAAGCGCCGATGGTGAAGGAGGTGGAACCAAAAATGCAAGCAGCGATTACGCTGACCCGGGAAAGGGAATTACAACTGCTCGAACAAGCGGTGGTGCGGGCCGAAAACGAAGGCCTGCAGGTGCTGCTGCGCGATCCGGAATCGCGCGTGTTGTCGTGTGCGTTGTGCGGCGCCGAAAGCGATCATCCGACGATGATCCGTCACGTGCCCGGATGTTCCTATTCAGCACCGAAGAGTCCTTAGGAAAACGGGGCGGGCCTTCGGGCCCGCTTCCGTTTTTGCACCAAATATCCCAAAAACCCCATAATCGCGGCAGGTGCGCGACCTTTCCCGCGCCCCCATATTGGCTCTAACGAGGCCTGCTGACGATGACCCACGTTAAGACTTCCGCCAAGCACTCGCGCGTGCTGATCCTGGGCTCCGGTCCGGCCGGCTATACGGCGGCCGTTTACGCCGCGCGCGCCAACCTCGCCCCCCGCCTGATCACCGGGCTGGCGCAGGGCGGGCAGCTGACGACCACGACCGACGTGGATAACTGGCCCGCCGATGCCGACGGGGTACAGGGCCCGGAGCTGATGGAGCGGTTCCTGAGGCACGCGCTGCGCTTCCAGACCGACGTCGTGGTGGACCAGATCCACGAAGTCGAGCTGCACCGGCGCCCGTTCCACCTGATCGGCGATATCGGCGCGTACACGAGCGATGCGCTGATCATCGCCACCGGCGCTTCGGCCAAGTACCTGGGGCTGGCGTCGGAGCAGGCGTTCATGGGGCGCGGCGTGTCGGGCTGCGCCACCTGCGACGGGTTCTTCTTCCGCGGGCAGGACGTGTGCGTCGTTGGGGGCGGCAACACCGCCGTGGAGGAGGCGCTGTACCTGACCAATATCGCCAACCGGGTACACGTGATTCACCGGCGCGACCGCTTCCGCGCCGAGCCGATCCTGCTCGACAAGCTGATGGCGCGCGCGGCCGAAGGCAAAGTGATGCTGCACCTGTGGCACGTGCTGGACGAGGTGCTGGGCGACGACAACGGCGTCACGGGTGTGCGCATCCGCAACGCCCACAGCGGCGAGGCCGCTCGCATCGACGTGCAGGGTTGCTTCATCGCGATCGGCCACCAGCCCAATACGGAGATCTTCGCCGGTCAACTCGACATGGAAGGCGGCTACATCCGCACGCGTGGCGGCTCGGCCGGCATGGCGACGATGACCAGCGTGCCCGGGGTGTTCGCCGCCGGCGATGTGCAGGACTCCATTTACCGGCAGGCAGTCACCTCGGCCGGCAGCGGCTGCATGGCGGCGCTGGATGCGCAGCGCTGGCTCGAGGCCGAAGCGCCGGCCCACGCGTTCAGACCCGCCGCGCTGGCGGCCGGATAGCTCCGATGAAGCGGGCGGCGCCGCCGCGCGCCGGGCCCCTGAAGAGCCTGGCCGAGCTGCGCTCGGTGCGGATCGCGCAGGCGCGCGGCAACGCGGCGCCGCGCCGCAGCCCGGCCGAGCAGCCGCCGCGGCAGCCGGCCGCAGAATTCCTCGAGGCGGTGCGAGACGTCACGCCCCTTGCCCGGCCGCGCCCGGTTCCGGTCCTGGCGCGCGTGCGGCCGCAGCCGGTGCAGCGCGAGCGCGACAACCGGGCCGTGTTGGACGAGTCGCTCGCCGATGCGATCGGCATCGAAAGCCTGCTCGATACCGACGAGTCGCTGTCGTACCGCCGCACCGGCATCAGCGCCGACACGCTGCGCAAGCTGCGGCGCGGCTTCTGGGTGGTGCAGGCCGAGCTCGACCTGCATGGCCACCGCGTCACCGAGGCGCATCACGCGCTCAGCGCGTTTCTGCGCGACGCGATGCATCAAGGGCGCCGCTGCGTGCGGATCGTGCACGGCAAGGGACGCGGCTCGCGCGACGGCGTCCCGGTGCTCAAAGGCAAGGTGCGCGGCTGGCTGGCCCGGCGCAACGACGTGATCGCGTTCTGCCAGGCACGCCCGCCCGACGGCGGCGCCGGTGCGCTGCTGGTGCTGCTGAAACCGTCGACCGACTGAGATGTTCTCCCTCTGCCGCTTGCGGGAGAGGGGCGGGGTGAGGGTACTAAACCGCCGCTTCGTCCGTCTCGCCCGTGCGGATCCGCACGACGTGCTCGACCGGACGCACGAAAATCTTGCCGTCACCGATCTTGCCGGTGCGCGCCGCGCGCGTGATCGCGTCGATCGAGCGTTCAACGAGCGCGTCCGGCACCACGGCCTCGATCTTGATCTTGGGCAGGAAGTCGACCACGTACTCGGCGCCGCGATACAGCTCCGTGTGACCCTTCTGGCGTCCGAAGCCCTTGACGTCGGTGACGGTCAGGCCGGTGACACCCACATCGGCCAGTGCCTCCCGGACCTCGTCCAGTTTGAACGGCTTGATGATCGCGGTGATCTGTTTCACGTTGCTCTCCCGGCCAATGCGGCGATTCTACTGTCCTGCGGTTGAGCCGGACAAGAATTCATCTCCGGTTCCAGGAAGCGGTTCGTGATCGGGTAACGCCAGTCGCGCCCGAACGCGCGATGCGTGATGCGGATACCCACCGGCGACTGGCGCCGCTTGTACTCGCTGGCGTGGATCATCGCCACCACCCGGCGCACCTCGGGTTCGGGCAGCCCGGCCTGCAGCATCTGCTCGATGGTGGCGCCCTCCTCCATGTACAACTCGATGATCGCGTCGAGCGTTTCGTATGGCGGAAGCGTGTCCTGGTCGGTCTGGTTGGCCCGCAGCTCGGCGCTGGGCGGGCGCAACAGGATGCGCTCGGGAATCACGGGCGAGAGGGTGTTGCGATAGCGCGCGACCGAGTAAACGAGCGTCTTGAGCAGGTCCTTGATGACGGCGAAGCCGCCCGCCATGTCGCCGTACAGTGTGCAGTAGCCCACCGCGATCTCGCTCTTGTTGCCGGTGGTCAGCACGATCGATCCGCTCTTGTTGGACAGGGCCATCAGCAGCATGCCGCGGATCCGGGCCTGGATGTTCTCTTCGGTCGCGTCCCACGCAAGGCCCCGGAACGGCCGCGCCAGCACCGCCAGCACCTCGTCGAAGATCGGCTTGATCGGCAGCTCTTCGTAGGCCACCCCCAGGTTGCGCGCGAGCTGGCGGGCGTCCTGCTGCGACATATCGGCCGTGAACTGCGACGGCATCATCACCGCGCGCACCTTTTCGGGGCCCAGCGCATCGCACGCCACGGCCAGAGTCAGCGCCGAGTCCACGCCCCCGCTCACCCCGATGATGGCGCCGGGAAAGTCGTTCTTGCCCACGTAGTCGCGCACGCCCACCTTCAGCGCCGAGTACGCCTGCGCCTCGATCGGCGCCAACGCCGGGCAGGTCTGCGCTCGGGGCACGGCTCCGTCGAAGTCGACCAGCAGCAGGTGCTCTTCGAACTGCGGGGCGCAGCACGCCAGGTTGCCGCTCGCATCCAGCACGAACGAGGCCCCGTCGAACACCAGTTCGTCCTGGCCGCCCACCAGGTTGGCGTACACCAGCGCCAGGCCGTTGCCGCACACGTGCGTGCGCGTCACCTGCAGGCGCGCGTCCTGCTTGCTCACGTGAAACGGCGACGCGTTGGGCACCAGCAGCACCTCGGCCCCCGAGGCCCGCGCGCATTCCGGCGCGTAGGAAAACCAGGTGTCCTCGCAGATGTTCACGCCGAAGTGGGTGCCCCGCACTTCGAACACGAACGGCCGGTTGTCCGGCGTGAAGTAGCGCTGTTCGTCGAACACGTCGTAATTGGGCAGGTCGTGCTTGTAGTAGGTGCCCAGCACCACTCCCTGCCGCAGCAGCGAGGCCGCGTTGAAGCGCTGGCCCTCGCGCGCCAGCGGATGGCCCACCAGCACGTGCAGGTCGCGCAAGTGCGCCAGCTCGGCCGCCAGGCGCATCAACGCGCTGTCGCAAGCCTCGTAGAATGAGCGGCGCAGCAGCAGGTCCTCTGGCGGATAGCCCGACAGCGCCAGTTCGGGAGTGACGAGCACGTCTACGCCGGCGCCGGCCGCGCGGCCGGCGAACTCGACGATCCTGCGGACATTGCCCTGCAGATCGCCCACGGTGCAATTAATCTGAGCGACCGCGACTCGAACGTGCGAAATCATTCGATCGGACCGTTGAAGCGGCATCTTCATTATCGCACGCAGCTGATCGACGATCTGACCCGGATCGGCGGCGCTGCCTGGAACGCGCTGCACGCGGCCGACGCGGATGCGACGCCGTTCCTGCGCTATGAATTCCTGCACGCGCTGCACGCAAGCGGTTGTGCCAGCCCGCGCACCGGCTGGACGCCGTCGTTTCTGGCGCTGTCCGATGCGCAGGGCCTGGCCGCGGCCGTGCCGCTGTACCGCAAGGACCACTCGTTCGGCGAATACGTGTTCGACTGGGCCTGGGCCCAGGCTCATGAAGAGCGCGGGCTGGCGTACTACCCGAAGTGGCTGGCGGCGGTGCCGTTCACGCCGGCCCCCGGCAGCCGGCTGCTCGCGCGCGACGCACAGGCGCGGGCCGAGCTCACCGGATGCCTGCTCGAGCTGGTGCGGGACTCCAATCTGAGCTCGCTGCACGTGCTACTGGCGCCGCCCGCGCAGATCGAGGCGCTCGCCGCTGCCGGCCTGCTGGTTCAGCGCGGTGTGCAGTTTCACTGGTGCAACGCCGGCTATCGCGATTTCGAGCAGTTCCTGGCCGCGCTGAGCCAGGACAAGCGCAAGAAGATCCGGGCCGAGCGCCGCAAGGTGCGCGAGGCCGGAATCGAACTGGAACGCCGCGTCGGTGCCGAGATTCGCGAGGACGACTGGCGCTTTTTCCACCGCTGCTACCGGCTGACCTACGCGCAGCATCAATCGACCCCGTACCTGAGCCTGGCCTTCTTCCTGCAGCTGGCCCGCGCGATGCCGGACAACCTGCTGCTGGTGCTGGCGCACCGGGACGGCGCGCCGGTTGCGAGCGCGTTCGGGTTGTTCGATCCGCGCGCCGGCTCCAGCACGCTGTACGGGCGCTACTGGGGCGCGACCGAATTCGTCTCGTGCCTGCACTTCGAGTGCTGCTACTACCAGATGATCGAGTTCGCGATCGAACGGGGGCTCGCGGTGTTCGAAGGCGGCGCGCAGGGCGCGCACAAGGTGGCGCGCGGATTGGATCCGGTGCCGACGCATTCGGCGCACTGGATCGCTGATCCGGCGCTGCGGCGCGCGATCGCCGCCGCACTGCTGCGCCAGTCACATCACGTGAACCGCGCGATCGACGAGCTCAGCGAGCGCACGGCGTTCAAGGCCGAGCAGACGTCGCTGGCCAGCCTTCAACGCGCACAGGCCGAGCGCCGCTGAGCGTTGCCCTGGCCGGATATCCTCCCGGCGCCGGTCAGCCAGCTCAGGATCTGCTCGGCGCACGCGTCCACGTCGGCGGTGTCCGTGCGCAGGTGCAGGTCCGGCTTGTCGGGGGGCTCGTAAGGGCTGTCGATCCCGGTCATCCCCGTGAGCTCGCCGCGCCGCGCCTTTGCGTACAGCCCCTTCGGGTCGCGCCCCTCGCACACGGCGAGCGGCGCATCGACGAATACTTCGCAGAAGCGCCTCGGCTCGAAGCGCGAGCGTGCAAATGCACGGTCGATGCGAAACGGACTGATCAGCGACACGATCGCGATCAAGCCCGCGTCCACCATCAGGCGGGCCACCTCGGCCGTGCGCCGCAGGTTCTCGGACCGATCGGCATCGGTGAAGCCCAGGTCGCGGTTCAAGCCCCGCCGCAGCAGGTCCCCGTCCAGGCTGTAGCAGAGCAGCCCCTGGGCGTGCAGGCGCATGGATAGCGCGCCGGAGATCGTCGACTTGCCCGATCCCGAAAAACCCGTCATCCACAGGCACGCCGCACTGGCGCCCGCGGTGCCGGCCAAGCTCGCATTTGTGTCGGCTTCAAATGCGCGGAAGCGCTCGTAGCCGTTGCCGTCGACCGCACCAACCAAGGTCCGATTCCCTCCCGATTTTTCGAAGAAAAGTATATGGAGCCAATGTTAATGCGCTTTAATAAACCACTTTTTTTCGGGATCGAAAAATAGGATTTTTCCTACAGCGATCGTGCCGTTCGACCAATTCCGCAATGGGAAACGTCGGCCGAAGACTGCGGCGTCATTCGACGGAGCAGCGATTGTCTCCGTGACACACCGGATTAACAGCGCGGGCTACTGCAGATTCTGCGTCAGCCGGATCGGGCCGATGGTCGACCCCGGCAGGAACGATTCGATGTCCGCCGCGCCCGCCGATTGCGCGGTGCTGCCGTCCAGCTCGAGCAGCACCGGCAGGCCGCTTTGCAGCGGGGCGTCGACCGGGGCCGCAATGCCAGGTTCGCCAAAGAAATAGCCGAAATCGACCCACTGCAGGGCCGTGGCGCTGTTGGCCGGAGGATTGCTCAATTGCGCCTGCAGCTGCGGCAACTGGCCGGCTTGCGCAACGCTGCCTTTGCTGTCCACGCTGATCAGCATCGCATGGGCGTAGGCGAGCGCCTGATCGGCGGCCTGGCAGAAACTCGCGCTGCTGGCCAGGAGCACCGATCCGTAGGCCGGCGTCGCCGTGGTCGAAACGGCGCTTGGATAGATCGGACGGATCATCACGGCGCAGCTTCCGGTGGCGGCGGAGAACGCCACCGGGGCCGATACGCCGCCGCTGCTGAACGTGGCCGAGTACACCTGGCGGGGCGCAGTGGCGCCGCCGCTGCTGTCATCGAGCGTGTAGTACACCGACTCGCCCACCACCGCGGGCGGCACGGTATCGAGCTGTTGCGAGGCGTTCAGGCTCACCACGCTCAGGGGCGATGTGCTGTTGCTGGCGCTTTTGGGAGTCGCCTTGATGCCAGGCTGGCCAGCTACCGCATAGACCAGGTATCCGGTGCTGGCGGTCAGGCCCACCAGCTGGATGCTGGTGGCAGCGGTTTCCGTCACGACCGTCGTTGCGGTCGGCGCCACCGCGCTGGTGTTGATCCTGACGATGCGGGAGGCGCCGCTCGCGTTGTTGACCGCGACGTAGGCCGTGGCGCCATCGCTGTCGAAGAGCGCCTTGCCGGTCTGCAGAACGTCGGAGGGGCCCGAGGTGGACGTGCCCAGCGTGAACACCAGGCTGGTGGTCGCGGGCGAGGCCAGGCTGATCGCCCTGACGGCCAAGGCGTCGCGGTACAACCACACACCGCTGGCCACCGCCATGCCCAGGCTCTGAAAATCAGCTGCCCCGGCGACGGCACTGGTGTTGCCGGTTCCCTGCATGGCCTGCGAGGTGCCGATCGGGCCGACGACGCTCAGCTTCGCATCGGTCCGCTGCAGGGTCGGCGATTTTGTGCCCACGTCGGACGGCAGAATGTGCACGAGCTCGATGGCGCCGGTCAGCGCGCCGTTGATGTCGTGGATCGCTTCGACCGGCTCGCTCAGCCCGAGCGCGAGCGGCGCCGTACTGGGCCCGGCCGTCAGCGGGATCGCAACCGTGTGGTTGTCGAGCGTGTCACAGCTGTTGTCGGCGCCGGCGACGCGCAATGTGACCCACGAGTTCGGCGGCGTCACGTAGTCGTTCAGCACCAGCCCCGAACCCTGGCCGGAGGAGCACAGCGCGGACGTGACCGTGGTTGCCGTCGAAAAGAGCGTGCCCGCGGTGGGCAGCTTGCTGGTGGAGGTGCGGGCCAGATCGAGGACAAACAGGGGCGCGTTGGAACTGGCGCTGGGGGTGGCCAGTTGCGCATAGATCAGGTAGCGCGGCCCCCACTTGCTCGCCAGGCCGCTGCCGCTCACGGTGGTCCACTGCGAGACGGTGGCCATCGGCGCCCAGGTGCCAGCCGCGGCGACCCGGTTGACGCTGGTGCCGGACGGGTCCACCACGACCAGGTCGAAAGAGTCGGCCGCGGCGCCCGAGAAAAAGCCGATCTGCCCGGAGCTGGCGCCCGCAACGTTGGCCTTGCCGCTGATGTAAAACGGACCTGGCGGCAAACCTGAGTTGCCGCCGCCAAGGCCGGGCCCATCGCAAGCGACGACCGCAGCCGCCAGCAGCGATGCGACGAGCGGGCGGTAGCGTGGCCGGCGCATAGCAGCTAGCTTGCCAGACAATCGCCCATGCCGGCACGCTGATTCGGGATGGTTATTGCTCCCCCTTAAAACTTAAAACGCCGGCTTGTCCTTCGCGGCCTGGTAGCTCGCCACCGCTTCGGTGAGCAGCGCGCGGGCGCGCTCCGGGCCCTCCCAGCCCACGATCTTCACCCACTTGCCGGGCTCCAGGTCCTTGTAGTGCTCGAAAAAGTGCTGGATCTGGGCCAGCCGCTCCGGCGCGATGTCCTGCGCCGAGCGCCAGTGCTTGTACCAGGGCAGGATCTTGTCGATCGGAACAGCCAGCAGCTTCTGGTCGCCGCCGGCCTCGTCGCGCATGTCCAGCACGCCCAGAGGACGGCAGCGCACCACCACGCCCGGCTGCAATGGAAACGGCGTGATCACCAGCACGTCGATCGGGTCGCCATCGTCCGACAGCGTGTGCGGCACGTAGCCGTAGTTGCACGGGTAGTGCATCGCGGTGCCGATGAAGCGATCCACGAAAATCGCTCCCGACTCCTTATCGACCTCGTACTTGACCGGGTCGGCGTTCATCGGGATCTCGATCACGACATTGAAGTCGTCGGGCAGCGCCCGTCCGGAATTGACTCGATCCAGGCCCATCGGCTCAGGCTCAGTTCTGGCTGGGCTTGCTACCAGGTCGCCTCGCGCCGGATCGTGCGCGGGCGTGCGGAGCGGGGAACGGGCTCCTCCGGGGGCCGCTGCGCCAGGCCCAGCGCGGCCTCGCGATAGTGGCGCGCGGCCGCCTCCGCATCGCCCACCGCCTCGGCCAGCTCGGCCAGCGCGAGCGACGTTTCGGCATCATCGCCCAGGCCCCGGCACTCCTGCAGGTACGCGCGCGCCTTGCCCCACAGATTTTCGCGCAGGCAGATGCGCGCCAGGCAGCGCAGCAACGGCTGGCTGCGCGGGTGCTCCTTCAGCCAGGCTTCGGCCCGCTCGATGGTGGCGCGCGAGCCGGGCACCTCGCAGCGGGCGTACTCGTCCAGCAGCCGCTCGTCCCACTGGCGCTCCAGCACCGCTTCCAGCGCCAGCGCGGCCGCCTTGCCGCGACCAGCGCCGTTCAAACGGCGCGCCGCATCCAGCGCGATGTCGGGCGTCTGCCGGTCCGAAGTGTCCACCGCGACCCAGGTGCGCTCCAGCGCATCCGGATCGTCGGAGGCGTCCACCAGCAGTCCGCGCACGGCGATCTTGCGCACCCGCGCGGCGGCCTCGGCCGGCAGCGCGCGGCGCTTTTCCAGCGTGCGCACCAGCCGCATCACCTCGCGCCAGTGGCCGGCCTGCACGTGAGCGCTCAGCGCGATGCGCATCGCGTGCAGATGGCGCGCCCCCGAGGACTGCAGCGCGTCGATCGCCCGCAGCGCGCGCGCCGTGTCGCGCTGCTCGGCCCACAGCTCGGCGCTGACCACGCGGCGTGCGGTCGACAGCTCCGGGTCGGCTTCGGCCTGCTGCAGCCAGCGATCGCGCCGGTCGTATTCCTGCATCCGGTGCGCGGCGCGCGCCCCGATGAGCGCCGCCATCGCGGCCACCTCGGGCGCGCTCTGCGCATCCTGCGCGGCGCGCTCGGCCCGCACGAAGCGGCCCTCCAGCAGCGCCCGCAGCGCCTCGTACAGGCCGCGGTGGGCCCCCAGCTCGGTGCGCCGTTCCCGGTACATCCGCACCCGCTCAGGAAAGGCCGAAAGCCGCTGCAGCACGCGCCCGAACCAGAAGCACAGCCACAACGCCGCCAGGCTCACCAGCATGAAAAAGCCCACCGACAGGTCGATCCGGGCCGGCGGCACCAGGAACACGACGGTGCCCACGCTCTCCTTGAGCAGCATCGCGGCCAGCACGGCCAGCAGCGCCAGCAGCACCAGTGCGATCAGCGATTTCATGGCGTGATGGGCCGCGCCGCGCGCAGCGCTCCCAGGCTGTCATCGAGCGTCGGCATCGCCACATCGATCGCGGCGGCCGCCAGCGCCTTGATCTGCGCGAGCGCGGCGCTGACCAGCGGATCGGTCGGATCGAAATAACGATTGATCAGCACCAGGCTGTCGGTCAGGTCGGAGCGGAACAGCACCTGGTTGCGCATCATCATCGCCTGGCGCGCCATCAGCAGCCGCACGCGCAGGTGCTCGCGCACCATCGGCTGCTGGTCGGGCGGCAGCAGCAGCGAATCGGGCGCATCGACGGTGCGGATCCGCACCAGGTCGCGCAGCGTGTCGGCCAGCTCGCGGCCGATCCAGCCCAGGCGGTTTGGCGTGGCGTTGTCGGTGTGTGGCCGGGGCGGCAGCGCGCCCAGGTGGCGGGTCGGATCGGCCAGCATGTGCCAGGAGTCCACTCCCTGCACCAGGCGGTCCAGGCGGATCGCCACGCCGGCGACATCCGTGGTGGGCGCCTTGCGCAGCCGGTCGATGTCGCGCGCCAGCGCCTCGCGCAGCGGGAAAAACTGCGGCCGCGGCACGCGCGCCAGGCGCGCATCGGCGCTGGCGAGTGCCGAGATCGCGGCGCCCGGATCGTGCGAGACCTGCAACTGGCTGCCGGCCAGCGTCAGCAGCTCGTCGACCTCGGCCAGCACATGCTCTTCGCGCAGCCGGCGCAGCTCGGCGTCGGCCGTGGTATCGCGGCCCGCCAGCACGGTGAGCTGTTGCTCGAGCTGCTCGGTGCGCTGCGCCGCCGCCTCGATCCGATCCTGCAGCGTCTGCCGCTCGACCCGGTCGTTCACGTGCAGCGCCGATAACTGCTCGTTGCGCTGCTGCACGCTGCGCAGATCGCGCTGCAGCGCGGCCAGGCGCAACGCGATCAGGGCGCCGGCCGCTGCCAGAGCCGCGATCGACAGCACCCAGATCCACACGCTCGATGCGGGCCGCGCCGCAGCCGGCGCCACCGGCGGCTGCTCGAACGGCGCCGTTGCGTTCTGGGGCAGGGTCTCGCTCACCGCGCCCCCGCTTCGGCCCGCGCCGGACCGGGTGTGTTGAGCGCCGCGCCGGCGATCGCATCGAGCACGCTGCCCGGCGAGGGCTCGCATTCGACCACATGGGCGTAACCGGCCGCCCGCGCCGCCTGCGTGATGCGCGCATGCGAGCACAACGCCAGCCCCTGGCGCAGCCAGCTTCGAGCCTCCGCCGCGCGCTCGAGCTGCCGATCCAGCGCGGCCACCGACTCGGAGCTGGTCAGGACGCACACGGCGCCATCACCCGCTCCCCGGCACGCGGCCAGCGCGGCCAGCCGCGCGTGCCCGGGCGCGTGCACCACGCGGCGGTACACGCTGGCGTACTCGACCTGGCAGCCGGCCTCGCGCAGCCGCTCGCCCAGCCACTCGCGGCCCGACTCGGCCCGCACGATCAGCACCCGGCGCGGCACTGGCCTGTGGAGTTGCAACGCTTCCCACAGGGCTTCCGAGCCGGCCTGCCGCGCCCCGGCGGGCAGCCCGGCGTTGCGGGCGGCCCCCGCTCCGGGCAGCAGGCTGCACACGAGCGCCAGCGTGCTGGCGCCGGCCGCCGCGATCGCGGTGGCGGCCGGCCAGTTGCCGCAAAGATCCAGCGCCGCCAAGCCCCGCACCGCGGCCGGGCTGACGAACACGGCCAGGTCGAACTGGGCCAGCTCCGCCAGCAGCGTCTGCAGCGGCCCGAGCTCCTCGGGCGCCAGCAGATCGAACGCAGGCCACCACAGCGCGCGCTGGCCGCGGTCGCGCAACGCGCCGCTCAGGCGCTGGCCCGCCTCGCCGGGGCGCGTCACCAGCACCGCCGAGCCCAACCGGCGCGCGAGCAGCGGCATCAGCCGCCCTCCGCATCGGCAGCCAGCAGTTCCTGCACGCCCTGCGCCTTCATCCGGTCGACCACCGCCCGGCCCAGAGCCTCGGCCTGCTCAAAGGGGCCCGATGCCTGCGCCTGCACGGCCTGCGCCCGCCTCAGGCTGCCGGCCCAGGCACGCAGATGAAGCTCGCCGTGGTCGGCCTCGGCGTACGCAGCCAGCGGCACCTGACAGCTTCCTCCCAGCGCGCGCGACACCATCCGCTCGGCCAGCGTCGCCGCGCGCGTTGCCGGATGCTCCAGGTGCGCGATCAGCTCGCGCGTGCGCGTATCGCCCGCGCGGATCTCGATCGCCAGCGCACCCTGCGCCGGCGCCGGCAGGAACTGAGCGGTGGGCAGCACGCGGCCGATCCGTTGGGCCAGTCCGAGCCGCTTCAGCCCCGCCGCCGCCATGATCAGAGCATCGAATTCGCCGCGGTCCAGCTTGGCCAGCCGCGTGCCCACATTGCCGCGGATCGCGTCGATTTCGAGCTGCGGAAACTGGATCCGCACCGCCAGCTCGCGCCGCAGGCTGGAGGTGCCCACGCGCGCGCCCGCCGGCAGCTCTTCCAGGCCGCCGGCGCCCGCGCTCACCAGGCAGTCGCGCGGATCCTCGCGCTGCAGCACCGCGCCGATCTCGAAGTGCGGCTCCAGCAGCATCGGCACGTCCTTGAACGAATGCACCGCCAGGTCGGCGCGCTCGTCCATCAGCGCCAGCTCCAGCTCCTTGATGAAAAGACCCTTGCCGCCGATCTTGGCGAGCGAGCGGTCCAGCAACTGGTCGCCCCGCGTGGACAGCCGCAACAGCTCCACCGCGAGCTGCGGATGCGCGCGCTGCAGCATGTGCTGGACGTGTTCGGCCTGCCACAGGGCAAGCGGGCTGGCGCGGGTGGCGATGACTGCACGCTGCATACTCGGGGCAGTCTAACCCGCCCCGGTCCGGCCGCCCCCGGGCACGAAAGCGCCGCAAAGCCTCGCCCATGGGCCCGCGCAGCAGCGTGACAGACGGCCCGTCAGACGCCGGTGGCCGACTTCACGGTCGGCCACTGACGCCGGCTGATCGGCAGGCGCTCGGCAATCGCTTTCAGCACGACTTCCCAGTGGCCTTCGCCGGCCTCGCCGTCGCCATCGGTGCGCGCCTTGACGCGCTGGAAGCCCTGGATCGCCGCGCGCGCCACCAGCGCGTTGCGGTGAATGCGCACGAAGCGCGCGCCGAACTCCTGCTCCAGCGCGGTCAGGGACTCCTCGGTCAGGTGCTCCTTTTGCCCGGTGCGGATCGTCACGTACTTCAGTTCGGCGCGCAGGTAGATGATCTCTTCGATCGGCACCAGCACCATCCGCCCGCGCTCCGATACGGTCAGGTGGTTGCGCATGGAGCCGAGCGCCCGCGCCAGCTCCTCGATGCGCGGCTCGTTGCGCTTGAGGCGGTGCGCCCGCTGCAGCGCATCGAGCAGTCGCTCGGTGCGCACCGGCTTGAGCAGGTAGTCGAGAGCCTGCACCTCGAAGGCCGGCAGCGCGTGCTCGTCGAACGCGGTTACGAATATGATCGCGGGCGGCGTTTCGCGCGCGACCAGGTGGCGCGCCACCTCGATTCCGCCCATGTCCGGCATCATGATGTCGAGCAGCACCGCGTCCGGATGCAGCTGATCGACCGCTTCCAGCGCTGCCAGCCCCCCTTCCACGGTTCCGACCAGCTGCAGATCGATCTGGCGGCCGCACTCGGCCAGCTGCTGGCTCAGGCGGGAGCGCGCCAGCGGCTCGTCGTCGACGATCAGGACCGACAGCATGCTCAGCCCGCTTTGTGCTCCACCGGTATCGTCATCGTCAACTCGAACCGTCCGCGCCGCACCCGGGTTTCCAGGCGCGCCTCCAGATCGTAAATCAGGGCCAGCCGGCCGCGTATGTTTTTCAGCCCGATCTGATTGCCCTCGCGCTGCACCGGCTCGCGCGCGATCGGGTTGCTCACGCCGATTTCGAGCTGAAAGCCGCGCTGACGCACCTTCACGTCGATGTCACAATGTCCGGCCAGCCGTTCGGCGCCGTAGCGCACCGCGTTCTCGATGATCGGCTGCAGCAGCAGCTGCGGCACGCGCGCGCGCGGATGCACCGCCGAGACCTGCCAGTTCACCTGCAGTCGCTCGCCCAGCCGGGTCTGCTCGATCTCCACATAGCGGCGGCACAGGTCCAACTCGTGCTCCAGCGACACCAGCTCGCGCACGTCCCCCATCACGGCGCGAAACAGCTCCGCCAGATTTTCCAGCATGCGCTCGGCCCGCGCCGGGTCCGACTGGACGACGGCCAGCACCGCGTTCAGGCTATTGAACAGGAAATGCGGGCGGATCCTGGACTGCAGCGCCTGCAGCTTGGCCTCGGACACCGCCGGCGAAAAGGCGCGCGCGCGCAGCTCCAGGTAGTGCTGCACCGCCATGCCGCCGGCCAGCGCCACCAGCGCGCCCACCAGCACCGTGGTGCTGGACGGCTGGCCCGGACCCAGCAGCAGCCTGAGCACGGCCAGTGCGATCGCCGCCGGTACGGCCCAGGCGAGCGCCCGCTGGGCGGTCGGCTGCGCCGGCGGCAGCAAGCGGCGCAACGCGCACCAGGCCAGCAGCGTGAGCAGCGTGACCGGTTCGACCACCGCGGCACTGGACAGGAACGCGGCGCTGAACTGGCCCACGTCGGAGGTGGAGGCCAGGGTGCCGATCAACGCGGCCACGTTGACGCCGACGCTCACGCGCAGCAGCGTGCCCAGGTTGCAGCCGTCCGGTATCACCAGCGCAGGCGGTTCGACCGGCGCGCGCGCGCGCACCGCTTCGGCCGGGCCCAGCGGCGGGCCCGGCTTCAGGGCCGAGAGTCCTCGCATGGCCGGACCGGATTCGATGAAGCGGCGCAAGGCCGGCAAGAGGGCCCAGGGGCGGCGGCGAGGGTGTGGGGCACGTCGTTACACTTGCACTTGGACCTGCATTGCGCGGCGGCCGCCGCACGGAACGGGCCGCCCGCACGGAAGTCTTGCATAGGCCGCGCCGAAATGACAGACAAGAAAACCGCCCGGCCTGCGGGCCAGATCGAGCCTTCACCGCTGCATGCCAAGGACCGCGCCTGGTCCGGGCGGTTTTCCGAGCCGGTGGCGCAGTTCGTGCTCGAATACACGGCCAGCGTCGGCTTCGACCAGCGGCTGGCCCGGGCCGATATACAAGCCTCGCTGGCGCACGCCTCGATGCTGGCCGCCGCGGGCGTGCTCAGCGCCGAGGACCTGACGCGGATCCAGCAGGGGCTGGCGCAGGTGCTCTCGGAGATCGACGCTGGCACGTTTCAGTGGCAACTGCAGCTGGAAGATGTGCACCTGAACGTGGAACGGCGCCTGACCGAGATCGCCGGAGAAGCGGGCAAGCGCCTGCACACGGGGCGCTCGCGCAACGACCAGGTCGCAACCGACCTGCGCCTGTACCTGCGCGGCGAGGTCGACCGGCTGGCCGAAGGGATCGACGCGCTGCAGCGCTCGCTGGTGGACCTGGCCGCCAGCCACACCGACACGATCATGCCGGGCTACACCCATCTGCAGGTGGCCCAGCCCATCACGTTCGGACACCACCTGCTGGCGTACGTCGAGATGCTGCAGCGCGATCGCGAGCGCCTGCTCGATGCGCGCGCACGGATGAACCGGTTGCCGCTCGGCGCGGCGGCGCTGGCCGGCACCACGTTCCCGATTGACCGGGAGCGGGTCGCGCGCGATCTGAACTTCGAGGCCGTGTGCCAGAACTCGATCGATGCGGTGTCGGACCGCGATTTCGCGGTCGAGCTGTGCGCGGCCGGCGCACTGTTGATGGCGCACCTGTCGCGGCTGGCCGAGGAGCTGGTGCTGTGGCTGAGCCCCGGCTTCGGCTTCATCCGGCTGCCGGACCGCTTCACGACCGGCTCCTCGATCATGCCGCAAAAGCGCAACCCGGACGTGGCCGAGCTCGCGCGTGCCAAGAGCGGACGCGTCACCGGGCACCTCGTCGCGCTGCTCACCATGATCAAGGGTCAGCCCCTCGCATACAACAAGGACAACCAGGAAGACAAGGAGCCGCTGTTCGACACGGTCGACACGCTGCACGCAACGCTGCGCGCCTTTGCCTGGATGATGCCGGGCATCGAAGTGGACCGCGAAGCGATGCGCAAAGCGGCGCTGCAGGGACACGCCACCGCAACGGACCTGGCCGACTACCTGGTGCGCCGGGGCGTGCCGTTTCGCGACGCGCACGAGGCGGTGGCGCGCGCGGTGCGGCGGGCCGATGAGCGCGGCTGCACCCTGCCGCAGCTGCCGCTGGCGGAGCTGCAGGCGCTGGCCCCGCAGATCGGCGCCGACGTGCTCGAGGTGCTCACGCTCGAAGGGTCGGTGGCGGCGCGCAACCACGTGGGCGGCACCGCGCCGTCGCAGGTCGCGGCCCAGGTGGCGCGCTGGCAGGCCGTGCTCGATGCGCGCGCGGCCCTGGCCCCCTCTGCCGCAAGCGGCAAAGGCGAGTAAGGCGCGATCAGCTTCCGCCGACGGTCATGTTCTGTATCAGCACCTAGCCGCTGACGCGGCCGCCCCGGATCACCTTGTCGGCCCCGACCGCGACGATGCCCCCAAGCATGTCGCGCAGGTTGCCCGCCACCGTGATCTCCTCGACCGGGTAGCGGATCCGGCCGCCTTCGACCCAGAACCCGGTGGCGCCGCGCGAATAGTCGCCCGTGACCACGTTGACGCCCTGCCCGATCAGCTCGGTGACCAGCAGGCCGCGGTCGAGCTTGCGCAGCATCTGCACGAAGTCGTCGCCCGGCTGCGTCAGCGTCGAGCGCAGCTCCAGGTTATGGGCGCCGCCCGCGTTGCCGGTGGTCTTCATGGCGAGCTTGCGCGCCGAGTAGGTCGACAGGAAGTATCCGGTCAGTACGCCTGCCGCTACGACGTCGCGCCGCAGGCCGCGCACGCCCTCCTCGTCGAACGGGCTGGAGCCCAGGCCGCGCCGCAGGAACGGGTCCTCGTGCACGGCAATGTGGTCGGCGAACAGCGGCTTGCCCAGCGCATCGATCAGGAACGAGGCCTTCCGATACAGCGCCCCGCCGCTGGCAGCCTGAACGAAATTGCCCAGCAGCCCGCAGGCCACCGGCGCCTCGAACAGCACCGGGCATTGCCGGGTGCGCAGCTTGCGCGCGCCCAGCCGGGCGAGCGCCCGCTGCGCCGCGTACTGCCCGATGGCTTCGGGCTCGGCCAGCTCCGCGGGCGCGCGCGCGGCCGAGTACCAGTCGTCGCGCTGCATGCCGCTGCCGTCGCGCGCGATCGGCGCCACCGAGATCGAGTGGCGCGAGTACGGATACCCGGCGGCAAAGCCGAGCGAGTTGGCCAGCACGAAATGCCCGCCCGAGGCGTACACGTTGGCACCCTCGGAGTTGACGACGCCGGAGCTCACGTCGAACGCGGCCTGCTCGGCCCGCTGGGCGATCCCGATCGCATCGTCGGTCTCGATGGTCCACGGGTGATAAAGGTCCAGCTCGGCCGGGGCGCGCTCCAGCGCGTCCTCGTCGGGCAGCCCCGCTGCCTCGTCCTCGGCGGTGAAGCGGGCGATGTCATAGGCGGCCTGCACCGCCTCGCGCAGCGCGCGCGCGGCGAAGTCCGACGTGGAGGCGTGCCCGCGCCGCTTGCCCAGGTACACGGTGACCGCCACGCCCTTGTCGCGCGTGTTCTCGATGGTCTCGACCACCGTCTTGCGGGTCGTCACCGACAGCCCGCTCGATTCGCTCGCTTCGCACGCGGCCGAGGTCGCGCCCAGGTCCTTGGCGATCTGCAGCGTCTGCAGCGCGATATCGCGCAATTGTTCCTGCGGGATTGAGAGCCGAACGTTCATGGGGCGCCTGCGCTTGTTGTTGGTTCAGGGCACGGGCCGATGCCATCCGCTGGGATTGCAGCCGGGGGTGGCTATGATAGCGAGCAACGCACATCGCCCGTCCGAACGGCCCGCCCGGCCCGGCGCGAAGCGGCCGACCATGCGAAAACCGATCCGCAACGACGACGACCCGGCCGGGGCGACTGCCGAGCAGCAGCCGCGCCCCAGCAAGACGCAGCTGAAGCGCCAGATGCACGAGCTGCAGCATCTGGGCCGGCAGCTCACGGACCTGCCCCCGGCGCAGCTGCAAAGAATGGATCTGCCCGAGCGCCTGCAGGAGCAGATCGAGCTGGCGCGCCGCATCACCGCACGCGAGGGGCTGCGCCGCCAGCTGCAATACATCGGGCGCCTGATGCGCACGGCCGACACCGAGGCGATCCGCGCACGGCTGGCCGCCGTCACCGGCAAGCCGGGGGCCGCCCCGTGAGCCGCGCGGTGCTCACCCACGCCGATGAGCTGCTGATCGGGCTGGTGTCGATCTCCGATCGGGCCTCGGCCGGCCAGTACGCCGACGAGGGCTTGCCCGCGCTGCGCAGCTGGCTCGGGGCGGCGCTGAAGTCGTCCTGGCAGGCGCACGAACGGCTGATCGCCGACGAGCGCGCGCGCATCGAGGCCACGCTGATTGAGCTGGTCGATCAGGTCGGCTGCGACCTGGTACTGACCACCGGCGGCACCGGGCCGTCGCGCCGGGATGTGACCCCGGAGGCGACGCGGGCAGTGGCCACGCGCGAACTGCCCGGCTACGGCGAGCAGATGCGCCGCATCTCGCTCGAATTCGTGCCCACCGCGGTGCTGTCGCGCCAGGTCGGCGTGCTGCGCGAGACGGCCGGCCACAGCGCGCTGATCCTGAACCTGCCCGGCCAGCCCAAGTCGATCACCGAAACGCTCGGTGGACTGCGCGATGCCCAAACGGGACGCATCGTGCACGGCATTTTCGCCTCCGTCCCCTATTGCATCCAGCTGATCGGCGGCCCGTATGTAGAGACACACGATCAGGTGGTGGTGGCGTTTCGGCCGAAGTCGGCCGTCCGGGAGCCCTCCTTCGCGCCGGGCGGGCCCGGCGCTTCGAAGGGCGAGCGCCGGTGAACCCACTCGCACAGGCGACCAATGGCGCGCCGGCGCTCGAATGCGTCGAGCTTCAGACCCAGCCCGATCCGACTGCTTCGATCATCTGGCTGCACGGCCTGGGTGCCGACGGCTTCGACTTCGTGCCGGTCGTGCGCGAGCTGCAGGCGCTGGGTGCGCCGGCGGCGCGGTACGTGTTTCCGCACGCTCCGCTGCGGCCGGTCACGATCAATGGTGGCTACGTGATGCGGGCCTGGTTTGACATCCGCGGCGCGCAGATCGACCAGCAGGAAGACGAGGCGGGCTTCCGGCAGTCGCAGGGCCAGGTCCAGGCGCTGATCGAGCGCGAAGTGCAACGCGGCATGCCCCGCTCGCGGATCGTGCTGGCGGGGTTCTCCCAGGGCGGCGCCATCACCCTGCAGGCCGGGCTGCGGCAGCCCGAGCCGCTGTCGGCCCTGGTGGTGCTGTCGGCCTACCTGCCGCTCGCAGCCAGCGCGAGCGCCGAGGCGACCCTGGCAGCGCGCTTGATGCCGATTTTCATGGGGCACGGGCGCGACGACACCGTCGTTCCGATCGCCCACGGACGGGCGGCGCGGGATGCGCTGCTGGCGCTCGGTTGCCGTGTTCAATGGCACGAATACGCGATCCCGCACTCCGTATCGGAAGAAGAGATCCAGGACCTGGCGCGGTTCCTGTCCGAAGCGCTCAAATAGACCGCAATTGCCCGCCACTTGCCGGCGCAGGCCGATCCGGCGCTCCAAACCCTCACAGGGCTGTACGAATTGCCCTGACAAACTCGCGCCCCGTTCTCCTGTATCGGTGCGCATTTCAAGGAGTAGTCCGTCCAGTTGATCCCCACAATACGTTCCAGCGAACACCTACTCGTACCAAGTTCGCGGGGATCGAGAGAAAGCATTCGTTTAGGAGACGGCCATGGGCGCGACCTCAACTCCAACTTCGGCAGACGTGCGCGTTTACGGGCAGCTGCCCCGGTATTTCCGCTGGTTCACCGAGCATTGCGTGCTGCGCCAGCTCGACGGGGCCGACGTGCCGCGTATCTGGCGCGCCGTCGTGCAGCCAGCCTTCGTCGAATGCTGGGCCGAGCGGGCCCCCGGCAGCGAACGTGACGTCAAGGAGCTGGTGCGTCAGGCGCTGGTCGAGTGGCTGCAAGGAACGGGCTATTCGATGGCCGTGGTCAAACGCCAGACTCACGAGTTCGTCGGCTTCGTCCGGATGCGCGCGGTGGGAGCGACGCGCAGCGTATGGACCATCGACTGGTTCACGCATCCGAACTTCCTGGGCTCGCCGCTCGCGGTCGAAGCGATCACGGCCACGGGCGACCTGACGTTCGCGGCGCTGGGCGCGCAGAAGCTGTATGCGGGCTGCCCGGCCGGCCACGAGCCCTTCGAGCAAATGCTGAACGACGCCGGCTTCATCGAAGCGATTCCGGCCGGCAGCCTGGACCAGGACACGCACAAGCCGCGCACGACCAGCCTGTTCGAGATGCGCCGCGACGACTGGAAGGCGATCCGGCGCGAGTACACCGATCACACCGGCACCCCCACGCTGGCTTCGCTCGGCACGGTGGTCACCAACCGCCCCGCGCTCGAGTTGCTCTAGCTCTCACTGCCCTCACCCCCGATCCTCGCCCTGCGTAGCCGGGCTACGCCCGGCGAAGCAGGGCGAGGATCG
>DATKFG010000033.1:0-26017 GCA_035511515.1 Burkholderiaceae bacterium
GAGTTCGAGGCGCCGACGCTGCCGGCCGGCACCAAGAACTACATGACGGCGAGCGGCTATCGCCGCATGAAGGCCGAGCTGATGCAGCTGCTGGACGTGGAGCGGCCCGAGGTCGTGCGGACCGTTTCGTGGGCCGCCTCCAACGGCGACCGCTCGGAAAACGGCGACTATATCTACGGCAAGAAGCGCCTGCGCGAGATCGACCGCCGCATCCGCTTCCTGACGCGCCGGCTGGATGTCGCCGAGGTGGTCGACGTTGCCGCGCGAGAGGCCACCGACCAGGTGTTCTTCGGGGCCACCGTCACCTACGAGACGAGCCGCGGTGAGCGGCAGCAGATCACGATCGTCGGAGTCGACGAGGTCGACCCGGCGCACCGGCATGTGAGCTGGGTCTCTCCGATCGCACGCGCGCTACTCAAAGCGCGCGAAGGCGACTCGGTGCAGTTCATCACTCCGAGCGGCCCCGAGACGGTCGAGGTGCTCGAAGTGCGCTACGACGCCTCGGCCGGCTGATTCCGGCCCGTGATCTGGTTCCTTGCCTACGCGGCCGCGGGCGCTTTTGTCGGCCTGCTGGCCGGCATGCTGGGCATCGGCGGCGGCATGACGCTGGTGCCGATCCTGGCGGCCCTGTTCGAGGCCCAATCCCTGGCACCCAGCTACGGCGTTCATCTGGCGCTCGGCACCGCCATGGCGTCGGCGGTCGTGACGGCCGCCGCCAGCGTACGCGCGCATCACGTGCGCGGGGCTGTGGACTGGCGCATCGCTGTGCAGCTGGCCCCGGGCATGGTGCTGGGCTCGATGCTGTCTTCGGCGGCCAGCGGCTGGGTCCCGCAGCGCCACCTCGCGCTGGCCTTCGCTTTGATCGTATACGCGGGCGCAACGCAACTTCTGCTGGGTCGGCGCACCAGCGCTGCTGTCGCGCTGCCGGGCCGTGCCGCCACGTGGCTGGTCGGTCTGGCAATCGGCATTATTTGCGGGCTGGTCTCCGCCGGAGGCGCCTTTCTGACGGTTCCGTGGATGACGTACTGCGGCGTGCCGATGCTCACTGCGATCGGCACCGGCGCGGCGATCGCCGTTCCCGTCGTATTCGTCGGCACCATCGGCTACGTGGCAACCGGGTGGCACGCCCAGGGTCTGCCGCCTTACGCGTTCGGCTTCGTCTATCTGCCTGCCCTGGTTGCACTGGTGGTGGCCAGCACCCCGATGGCCGCGGTGGGTGCGCGCCTGGCGCACCGCCTGCCCGTTACGGTGCTCAAACGCATCTTCGCGGTTCTGCTGTACGTGCTGGCCACGCGGATGGCGGTTCACTACTGGTGAGCGCGCCTCGATCAGTCAGGCGGACGGTCCAATGACGCGCCCCCGCGCTCGCCGCGTCAGATACAGCAGCCCCATCCCCGCAAGCGAATAAGCGGCCAGCCACCACGGCATCTCGCGATGGTGCAGGTGGACGACTGCGACGGCGACGAAGGCTGCCAGCAGCAGCACAAAGCCCGCGGCCGCGGTGCGTTCGAAAGCGAACAGCGCGGCGCCGAGCAGCTCGACCGTGGCAAGACCGATGCGGGATCGATCGTCAAGACCGGCCGCGGTCCACGCGGCGATCGATCGCGGATTGGCCAGCAGCGGAACCGTGGCGGCGATCAACCAGCCGCTCAGGATGCCGCGCCAGCTGCCTAGGATGACGCGCATGCGTCGGTCCGATTCGGCAGCGCGCGCGGCAGCAGGAACACCCTGCGGGCCAGCTCCGATTGCAGCTGCGCTTTCGGATAGAAGTGCAGCAGCAGGCCCGGCTCGAACAGTTCGGGATTGTCCCGCGCGAACGCCGTCCACCCGCCGCTGTCGCCCCGCTCACAGATATGTTGCTGGATCAGCGCGAGGTAGGCCACCGTGATCGTCTCGTGGTAGCGATCCGCTTTGCCCAGGGAGGCGGCGTAGTTGCGGATCGTGCGTCGAATCCGCCCCAGGCTGGCGGCGAAATCGTCCGACTGCAGATACAGGTAAGCGGCGCGCACGTGAGCGGCGTGCCCGAAATCGCTCTGCGGCAGCTCGCACGCCTCCAGTGCGCAAAGAAATTCGTGATCGGTCAAGGCTTCTCCTTCAGGCGGTGACTGGCGCGGGCGTCGAGGTCCAGTTCGTATATGCGCTTGAGCTCGGCAATCTTCCTGAGCGTGTCGGCGCTGAACGGCGCCTTTCCGTCGAAGGCGTGCAGGACGATGCCCTCCAGCAAGTCGCCCAGCGTCATGTTCTTGTACTCGGCCAGCGCCTTGAGCACCTTCAGGATGCGCCGCTCCATGCGCACCCCGGTCTGGACGCGCTCGACTTCCACGTGCGGGGGCGAAGCGGGCATCGTGACTCCAGCGAGGTTGGTACCAATGTACCATTGTACCAGCGGCCGGGCAAGCGCCCGAGCCCGGCCCGGACTCCCAGGGCCGATGCCCTAAGAAGATTTAAGGCGCCTTTAAGACGGCTCAAGTACGAATACGCCCCTGCGCGAAGACACTGCCAGTCATCGGCGATTGCAGTGAGCGCCGAGCCCTGTCACGGCAGGGACCGTTGGGAAGGAACGCACTGCCCATCCGATGGAGGTCAACATGGGAACGTCCACACAATCGAGCTCGATCGCGTTCGCAATCGCCGCCCTGGCTGCGGTGATTTCGGCCAAAGCGCAAGCCGAATACCGCTGCAACGCGCAAGCATTGCCCGAGGAAAAGCGGGCCTGCGAACTGGTCAAGCAAGGCCCGGCCGCGCTGCGCATATTCATCGAGGCCACCCGCTCCATTTACGGGCTGTACTTCTACGACTACGTCCAGCAGGCCGATTTCGACCGCTGGGACGCGGCACCCCGGGCCGGCGAGGCGCCGTCCCATGTAGCCGTTCGTCGAGATGATCGAAGGGAAGGCGAAGTCAATTAGTGTTCACCGACACCGACGCCCTGGCTGGGCGTCGGTGTCGAAGGCGGCGGGAGGCGTCCGTCGTTTCGAAGGACACCCGCGTTCGCGTCAATGCGACAAAGTCGCTCCGAATGCGCGGCTGGCCGCCTCAGCCGCGCCATAGGCCTTTGAATTGAATGTTATTTTTTCCTTGCCGGGGAGGAAGCCCTGCCGCCTCGAAGACGGTCCCGCAACGACGGCTCGGTCCTCGGCCATCCCCCCAGTCCGGTATCAAGGCCCAACCGAGTCAAACCGTAAGACCACGTATCGGCGACCTCTCAGACGGGCGAAACGTGACGCACCGGACGATTCTTATTGTGGATGACGACCCAGGCACGGTCAAAGTCCTGGGGAAAATTCTGCGCGACGTGGGCGACCTTCGCGTCGCAACCAACGGTCACGACGCCTTGCGCCTCGCACGCGAGGTGGCACCGGATCTGATTCTGCTCGATGCGGAAATGCCGGATCTGACCGGGTTCCAGGTCTGCGAGACGCTGCGGGCCGATCGCGAGTTGGCCGACGTGCCCGTGATATTCGTGACCAGCCATGGCGAGGCCGCGTTCGAGGTCGCCGGCCTCGGCAACGGCTTCATCGCCAAGCCCTTTAACGCAGCCGTCGTTCTGGCCAGCGTCAAACGGCACCTGGGGTCGGTCGAACTTTCGTAAAGAAGCGACTCTACGAGTCCTCGGCCGCCTGACTGCGGCCGGACTTCACGCGCGTCACCCGCGCCACCTGCTTGATGCGACGGATCGAACGCACCACGCGCGCCAGGTGGCGGCGGTCCTGAACCTGGATCTTGAAGTGGATCGCGGTGGCGTTGGCGCCCTCGTCCTCGATGTGCACGTTCAGGATGTTCGATTCGGCCTCGGAGATCGCCGCTGCCGTGCGGCCCAGCACCCCGCGCTCGTTCAGGACCCGCACGTCCAGGTTCACGTCGTACATCCCGGTCAGGTCCTCGGCCCACTGCAGATCGATCCAGCGCTCCGGATCGGCCCGCCGCGCGCGCTGCGCGTGTCGGCACTCGAGCTGGTGCACCAGCAGTCCCAGGTCGCGCCGCATGTGTCCGACGATGGCGTCGCCGGGAATCGGATTGCAGCAGTTGGCGATCTGCAGCGCCATGCCCTCGGTGCCGCGCACCACGACCGGGGTGGCCGAGGTGATCGTGGCGGGGCGCGCCGCCTCGCCTTCGACCGCTGGGGCATCGCGCGCCGCCAGCAGCGCCATCTGGCGGGCCACCACCGCCGCCAGGCGGCGCCCCAGGCCGATGTCGGCCAGCAGCTCGTCGCGATCTTTCGCATGGGCCTCGCGCGCCAGCGCATCCCACCGCTCGGCCGTCACGTCCTGCGGCGCCAGCGCGAGCTGGGTGGCGGCCTGCGCGAACAGGCGCGCTCCCAGCTCGACCGATTCCTGCCGCTTGGTGGTGCGCAGGAAGTGCCGCACCTCGGCGCGCGCCTTGCCGGTGCGCACGAAACCGACCCAGAGCGGGTTCGGGCGCGCCACCGGACCGGTGACGATCTCCACCACGTCGCCGTTGAGCAGCTCGGTGCGCAGCGGCTGGATCTCGCCGTTGACGCGGGCCGCCACGCACTTGTTGCCGATGTCGGTATGGATCGCGTAGGCGAAATCCACCGGGGTGGCGCGGCGCGGCAGCGAAACGATCTTGCCCTTGGGCGTGAACACGTAGACCTTCTCGGGAAACAGGTCCACCTTGATGTTCTCGAGAAACTCGGTCGAGTCCCCGGTCTGCTTCTGGATCTCGATCAGCGACTGCAGCCACTGGTGGGTGCGCGACTGCAGCTCCGACAGGCTCGCCCCGTCCTCCTTGTACAGCCAGTGCGCGGCCACGCCCGATTCGGCCACGCGATTCATCTCGTGCGTGCGGATCTGGAACTCCACCGGCGTTCCATACGGTCCGATCAGCGTGGTATGCAGCGACTGGTAACCGTTGACCTTCGGAATGGCGATGTAGTCCTTGAACTTGCCCGGCACCGGCTTGTAAAGGCCATGCAGCGAGCCCAGTGCCAGGTAGCAGTCCTGGGCCGAATTGACGATCACGCGGAAGCCGTAGATGTCCAGCACCTCCGAGAACGACAGGCGCTTTTCGACCATCTTGCGGTAGATCCCGTACATCGTTTTTTCGCGGCCGACGATCTCGGCTTTCACGCGCGAGCTGGCCAGCTGTTTTTGAACGGTGTCATGGATCCGCCCCAGCAGCTCGCGCCGGCTGCCGCGCGCCGTGCTGACCGCCTTCTTCAGGACCCGATAGCGCATCGGATACAGGTACGACAGGCTCTGATCCTGCAGCTCGCGGTAGATCTCGTTCAGGCCGAGGCGGTGCGCGATCGGCGCGTAGATCTCCATCGTCTCGCGTGCGATGCGCCGCTGGCGTTCCGCATCGACGGCGTCGAGCGTGCGCACGTTGTGCAACCGGTCGGCCAGCTTGATCAGGATCACGCGCACATCGCGCGCCATCGCCAGCAGCATCTTGCGGAAGCTCTCGGCCTGGGCCTGGATGCTCGAGTCGAAACTGAGCCGGTCCAGCTTGGACACGCCGTCGACCAGCTCGGCCACGGTCGGGCCGAAGCGCTGGGCCAGCTGCTGCTTGCCGATGCCCGAATCCTCCATCACATCGTGCAGCAAAGCGGCCTGGATCGCGGCCGAGTCCAGGTGCCACTCGGCCAGCGTTCCGGCCACCGCGATCGGGTGGGTGATATAGGGCTCCCCGCTCTTGCGGAACTGGCCCAGGTGCGCCTCGTCGGAGAACCTGAAGGCGTCGCGGATGCGCTGGATTTCGCCCGACGGCAGGTAGACCTTGAGCCGTTCGGTCAGCTCGGCGAAGGTCGATGCGGGTTTGGGCGCGCCGGGTTTTTCCGGCTCGGAACGCCAGACGACCTGACCGGCCTTGCGCAACGCCTGGGCGGCGCGTCGGGCGAAACCGGACGGCGCCTTGGCGCGGCGCGCAGACAGATCGCTCGATGCAGGTTCGGAAGCGGCCATAGGGCTAGACATTACCCCGGCTGGCCGACTTTGACCCGAGGTCCGGGAACTCTCCCGGTCCGATTGCGGGGAAAACTCGGCTCACTAAACGCTAGGTCGGTACCTTGCGCAGCATTTCAATACCGACTTTCTGGGCGGCGATCTCGCGCAGCGCGGCCACCGCCGGCTTGTCCTTGGTGTCCACCTTGGGCGCGTGTCCCTGAGTGAGCTGACGGGCGCGATAGGCGGCCGCCAGCACCAGCTGGAAACGGTTCGGGATGTGTCGGAGGCAATCTTCGACGGTGATTCGTGCCATGGGGGTTTTTGTCCGGGAATTTGGGATCGGAACCTATTTTACCGGAGTACCGGGCGGTTGCCCCGGGCGCGCGCGGCCAATGCCCAGCCGCTCGAACACGTCGGCCGCGCGGGCCGCTTGCGAGGCATAACGCCGTCGCGCCGCCGTGACGACCGCTGCCAGCTCGGCCAGCGCCCGCTCGAAGTGTTCATTGATGATCACGAAGTCGAATTCGGACACGTGCTCGATCTCGCTGCGCGCTGCGGCCAGCCGCCGCGCGATCACGGCGGGCGGATCCTGACCCCGCTGCTCGAGGCGGGCCCGCAGCGCCTCCAGCGACGGCGGCAGGATGAACACGCCCACGGCCTGCGCGAACAGCTGCTTGATCTGCCGGGCGCCCTGCCAGTCGATCTCCAGCAGCACATCGGCCCCCTGGCTGAGCTCCTGCTCGATCCAGCGCCGCGAGGTGCCGTACCAGTTGCCGTGCACCTCGGCCGTTTCCAGGAACTCGCCGCGCGAGCGGCGCTGGGCAAACTCCTCGGCACTGACGAAGTGGTACTCGCGCCCGTCCACCTCGCCGGGGCGCGGGGCCCGCGTCGTGAATGACACCGACAGCCGGATCGACGGGTCCTGCTCCAGCAAGGCGTTCACCAGGCTGGATTTGCCGGCCCCGGAAGGGGCGGCCACCAGGAACACCTGACCCGGGCCCGCAGGTCCGGGCAAGTTGGAGCCGGATCGGGTCGCCGCGTGCGTCGGTTGGCTCATTCCAGGTTCTGGATCTGCTCGCGCATCTGCTCGATCAGCAGCTTCAGTTCGACCGCGGCGTTGGTCATCTCGATCGCGGACGCCTTGGACCCGAGGGTGTTGGCCTCGCGATTGAGTTCCTGCATCAGGAAATCCAGGCGCCGACCGACCGCTCCGCCGGCGCCGAGTACGCGGCGCACCTCGGCCACGTGGGTGGCCAGCCGCTGCAACTCCTCGTCGACATCGGCGCGCATCCCGTACAGCGTCACTTCCTGGCGGATCCGGTCGTTCAGCTCCTCCTTGGACAGGTGATTGGAGCCCGACAGGGCCGGAACCAGCGCCTGGGTCAGGCGCTCCTGCAGCTTGCGCGTCAGCATCGCCAGGATCGCCGGCACCTGGGCGCGCAGATCGGCCAGTATCCGGTCGATGCCGTCGCAGCGCTCCAGCAGCGCGGCCGCCAGCGCCGCCCCCTCCCGCAGCCGGGCCTGGCCCAGCAGCTGCACCGCCTGCTCGAGCGCCCGCGCGAAGGGCTCGCGCAGCTGCTCGGGTGCCTCATCGGTCGATTCGATCACGCCCGGCCAGCGCAGGATGTCGGCCAGGCCCAGCGCAGAGGCGCCGGGAATGGCCGCGTGCGCCTCGTCAGCGATCGCTGCCAGCCGGGTCAGCGCCGGCCGGCTCAGCCGAGCCTCCAGCGCGGTGGGCTCCCGCGTCACGGTAACCCGCAGCTCGACCTTGCCGCGGCTCAAGCGGGCGCCAAGCTGCTCGCGCGCGCTCGCTTCCAGCGCGCGCAGCTCGTCCGGCAGCCGCATTCCGAGCTCCAGGAACCGTGCGTTAACCGATTTGAGCTCGACGCTCAAAGTGCCCAGGGGCGTCGCGGCGGTAGCGGCCGCGAAGCCGGTCATGCTGGCGATCGCGGCCATGCGGGGTACTGAACGTGAAAACGCGCTCGGATCGTGCCCTCTTTCATCGAATGCGACGCCATTTCGGCCGATTAGGATGCCTCAGCGGTCGTTCCAATTGGGCCGATTTAGTTAGAATCGGCGCGCTTCATCTGAGGTCTTTCCCTCTCGTATCGGCGGACTCGCATCGAAATGGCGGCGCAGACCAACGCCTCACTGCCCGAGAGCATGCAGCTCGGCAATTACCGAATTGTAAAGAAGATATCGAGCGGCGGCTTCTCGATCGTCTACCTGGCCCAGGACGAGAACGGCCAGTCGGTCGCCATCAAGGAGTACATGCCGGCGGCGCTGGCTCAGCGCAAACCCGGTGAATTCTGTCCCTACGTGGCGGCCGAGAACCTGAATACCTACCGGATCGGCCTGAAATGCTTCTTCGAGGAAGGCCGGGCGCTGGCTTCGATCTATCACCCGAACATCGTGCGCGTGCTGAATTTTTTTCGCGCCAACGAGACCGTGTACATGGTGATGCACTACGAGTCGGGCCGCTCGCTGCAGGAGCACGTGCTTCGCAACCGCAGCAAGGAGCAGAAGGACGTGCTGTCGGAGCGCTTCATCCGGCGCGTGTTCTCGCAGGTGATGAACGGACTGCGCGAGGTCCACAGCAACCGGCTGCTGCACCTGGACGTGAAGCCGGCCAACATCTACCTGCGGATGGACGGCACGCCGATCCTGCTCGACTTCGGCGCCGCCCGCCAGACGCTGCAGCGGGACATCAGCAAGACCTACCCGATGTACACGCCCGGCTTCGCCGCCCCGGAGCTGTACAAGCGCGATGCCGAGCTGGGCCCGTGGACCGATGTGTACAGCGTCGGGGCCTGCATCTACGCCTGCATGTCGGGGCTTCCGCCGCAGGAGTCGGACCATCGCCTCAAGGACGACAAGATGCCGCAGGTGCTGAGGGCCTTCCGCGGCCTTTACTCGAACCAGCTGATCTCGATGGTTGAGCGCTGCCTGCGGCTGAATTCACTCGAGAGGCCACAGACCGTGTTCGCCGTTCAGAAGGAACTGCTGAACAACGTGCCCGACCGGCCCGAGTTCTCGTTCACGGAGCGCACCGGGGCCCGGATCCGGCACTTGCAGGAGCGGGTGACGCGCTTCATGAGGGAACACAACATCACCTGGTTCTAGTCGGCGAGCGTTCCCGGAGGCTCGGTAGGTGCGTTTCTCGATCTATCAGGACAGCAAGAAGGGTGGGCGCAAGGTCAACCAGGACCGGATGGGCTACCTGTACACGCGCGACTCGCTGTTGATGGTGGTGTGCGACGGCATGGGCGGGCACGCGCGCGGCGAGATCGCCGCCGAGGTCGGGCTGCAGACGCTGGCCAGCATGTTCCAGCGCCTGGCCAAACCGATGCTGCCCGACCCGGCCGCTTTCCTGGAAGAATCGGTGCTGGCCGCTCACCGGGAGCTGCACCGGTACCGCGCCGAAAACTCCCTGCCCGAGGCGCCCCGCACGACCGTGGTGGCCTGCGTGATCCAGCAGGGGCTGGTGACCTGGGCCCACGCAGGCGACTCGCGCCTGTACCTGATCCGCGGCCCGCGCATCGCGGCCCGCACGGTCGACCACTCGCGCGTGCACCACCTGGTGTCGTCCGGATTGATCAGCGACGAGGACGCCAAGGATCATCCGGAGCGCAACCGGATCTACAACTGCGTGGGTGCCTACGTGGCTCCGACGGTCGAGGTCAGCCATTCGACCGCGCTGCACAGCGGCGACGTGATCCTGCTGTGCAGCGACGGCCTGTGGGGCGCGTTGAACGATCGACAGATCATCGATGTGTTTTCCGACCGCACCGTGATGCGGGCGGTGCCGGACCTGGTCAGCGCGGCGCTGGAGTCGGCCGGGCCCGAAGCGGACAACTGCACCGCGGTGGCGATGGCCTGGGCTGGCGCCGAGGCGGTCGACATGGTGCCGCCGACCGACGCCCCGGTGTCCACGTTGGTGGTTCCGGACGGGGCGGTGGCCACGACGATCCAGTTCCGCCGCCCGGGCGAGGAACTGGGCGCGGAGCTCACCGACGACCAGATCGACGAAGCGGTCAGCGAGATCCAGCGCGCCATTCAACGCGCCTCGAAACTGATCGGCGAGCCATGACGCGGCGTTTGGGGCGGGGCGCGGGCGACATGCGCCCTGTGACGCTGTCGCGCCAGTACACGCGGCACCCGGAAGGCTCGGTGCTGGCGCAGTTCGGCGACACGCGCGTGCTGTGCACGGCCAGCGTGGAGGCACGGGTGCCGCCGTTCCTGAAGGGGCAGGGGCGCGGATGGGTGACCGCCGAGTACGGCATGCTGCCGCGCGCGACCCACTCGCGCGGTGAGCGCGAGGCCAGCCGCGGCCGGCAGGGCGGCCGCACGCTGGAGATCCAGCGGCTGATCGGGCGGGCGCTGCGCGCGGTGGTGGACCTGCCGGCGCTGGGAGAGCGCACGATCCAGCTCGACTGCGACGTGATCCAGGCCGACGGCGGCACGCGCACGGCCGCGATCACCGGCAGCTTCGTGGCGCTGTGCGACGCGGTCGCGTGGATGCGCGCCCGCTCGATGCTGGCGGCCGACCCGGTGCGCGAGGCCGTGGCCGCGGTGTCGGTCGGAATCGTGCGGGGCGTGCCATTGCTGGACCTGGACTACGAGGAGGACAGCGCCTGCGATACCGACATGAATGTCGTGATGACGGCCTCCGGCGGGCTGGTCGAGATCCAGGGCACGGCCGAAGGCGCGCCCTTTAGCGAGGCGCAGTTGCAGGCCTTGCTGGCGCTGGCGCGCTCGGGCATCGCGCGCCTGCTCGAAGCACAGAAAGCAGCGCTGACCGGACCATGACCGGCGCCCGTTCGCGGCGTCTGGTGCTTGCCTCGGACAACGCCGGCAAGCTGGCCGAGCTGCAGGCACTGCTGCAGCCCCTGAAGATCGACGTTCTGCCTCAGCGCGCCTTCGGCGTCAGCGGCGCGCCCGAACCGCATCCGACTTTCCTGGAAAATGCGCTGGCCAAGGCGCGCCACGCGGCGCAGGCGACCGGGCTGCCGGCGCTGGCCGACGACTCCGGCCTGTGCTGCGCGGCGCTGGGCGGCGCCCCCGGCGTGCGTTCGGCCCGTTTCGCCGGCGAGAACGCAACCGACGCGCAGAACAACGCGGCCCTGATCGCGCGGCTGGCCGGCGTCGAGGACCGCTCGGCCCACTACGTGTGCCTGCTGGTTGCGGTGTGCGGGCCGCAGGACCCGGAGCCGATCGTCGCTGAAGGCCGCTGGCATGGACAGATCGTGGAGCAGCCGCGCGGCGTCAATGGCTTCGGCTACGACCCGCACTTCTGGCTGGACGAACTGGGAGCGACCGCAGCGGAGCTTGCGCCGGAACTGAAAAACGCACTCAGCCACCGCGCGCTGGCGATGCACCATCTGCGTGGCGCACTGGCAGCGCGCTGGCTGTGGTAAGAGAGCCCTCGCCCTGTCCGGTCGCCTGTCCTTCACGCAAACGGTCAGAATAGAGGCGCCCGATCGCCCCTCGCCCGCGCAGCGGGAGAGGGGAGGGCTCGCCCTGCGAAGCCGGGCTATGCCCGGCGAAGCAGGGGGGTGAGGGTCACAGCAATGCTACCCATCGACATCCGCCCACTCGACAAATCCGCCTACCGCGCGCCGCAGGCGCCGCCGCCGCTGTCGCTGTACGTGCATTTTCCGTGGTGCGCGCGCAAGTGCCCGTACTGCGACTTCAATTCGCATGCGCAGGCCGACCGTGCAACCGACGCCGCGCAACTGCGGTCGCGCTACCTGCAGGCCTTGCGCGAGGACCTGGAGGCGTCGTTGCCCGCCGTGTGGGGACGCACCGTGCACAGCGTGTTCATCGGCGGCGGCACGCCCAGCCTGATGACGGGCGCCGAGGTCGACCGGCTGCTGAGCGACATCCGGATGCTGCTGCCGCTGGCGGGCGACTGCGAGATAACGCTGGAGGCCAATCCCGGCACGATGGAGGCGCAGCGTTTCGGCGAGTTCCGCCGCGCCGGCGTGAACCGGCTGTCGCTGGGCATCCAGTCGTTCGATGATCAACAGCTCGCAAAGCTCGGGCGCATCCACGACGGGCGCCAGGCGCTGCGCGCGGCCGAGCTGGCCGGGCAGCACTTCGAGCGGTTCAACCTGGACCTGATGTGGGCGCTGCCCGGCCAGACGGTTGACCAGGCGGTGGACGATGTGCGCCGCGCGCTCGGCTTTTCTGCGCCGCACCTGTCGCTGTACCAGCTGACGATCGAACCGAACACCGTGTTCGCCCGCTTTCCTCCGCAGCTGCCGGACGAGGACCTGGCGTTCCGGATCCAGGAGCGGTTGCAGGAGCTCGCGCACGGCGCCGGCTATCAGCACTACGAGGTGTCGGCGTTCGCGCAGCCCGGGCAGCGCTGCGTGCACAACGTGAACTACTGGACGTTCGGCGACTACCTGGGAATCGGCGCCGGCGCCCACAGCAAGCTCACGCTGCCGGACGGCATCGTGCGCCAGGAGCGCTTCAGCCGCCCCGAGTCGTATCTGCAGAAGGCCGGCGAGCGCCGCTTCGTCAGCCGCCAGATCCAGGTACCGGCGAGCGAGCTGCCGTTCGAATTCATGTTGAACGCCTTGCGGCTGACCGACGGCGTGCCGGCGGCCTTGTTTGCCGAGCGCACCGGGCTGCCGCCTGCGGCGGTTTCGCGCACACTCGCTGCGGCCGAGGCGCGCGGGTTACTGGTGGCCGATCCGACACGGATCGCCGCCAGCCCGTTGGGGCTGCGGTTTCTGAACGATCTGCAGGCGCTCTTCCTGCCCGCGCCCGCCGGCCGCTGATCTGCACCTGTCTGGTGCAGCATGCACTATACTGGTGCCAGACTTGTCAGTGGCGGGGCCGGAAAAATCCGTTTGCTACGCTCGCCGGCGCGGGGGCGTGCGGGTGGTGGCCACGAATCCGGTTCGGGTGCGTGGGGCATGCTTCGTGCTTCCCGTAGCCTGCTTGCTGGGCCGGCCACCGAGCCGGCGCTGCGCATTCATTCCACTTTGTCGAGGAGAGTGATCGATGACGTCGGCCAAAGACGTAATGAAAATGATCGCGGACAACGAAGTCAAATTCGTTGATCTGCGCTTTACCGACACCCGGGGCAAGGAGCAGCACGTCTCGGTGCCCACCAAGGCGTTCGGGGACGACAAGTTCACCGATGGGCACGCGTTCGACGGTTCGTCGATTGCCGGGTGGAAAGGGATCGAGGCATCGGACATGCTGCTGATGCCGGACCCGAGCTCGGCCCGGATGGATCCGTTCCGCGAAGAAAACACGCTGATACTGACGTGCGACGTGATCGAGCCAACCACCGGCAAGGGCTATGAGCGCGATCCGCGCTCGCTCGCCAAGCGCGCCGAGGCGTATCTGAAGGCCAGTGGACTGGGCGATACGGCCTACTTCGGTCCGGAGCCCGAGTTTTTCATTTTCGATTCGGTCACGTGGAGCATCGACATGTCGGGCTCCTTCGTGAAGATCAAGTCGGAGGAAGCGCCGTGGTCGTCCGGCATCGACTATGACGCCGGCAACCTGGCGCACCGGCCGCCGGTGAAGGGCGGCTACTTCCCGGTGCCGCCGACCGATTCGCTGCAGGACATCCGCTCCGAGATCTGCCTGCTGCTGGAGCAGCAGGGCGTCGACGTCGAGGTGCACCACCATGAAGTGGCCGCGCCCGGCCAGAACGAGATCGGCACCAAGTTCGCGAGCCTGGTCAAGCGCGCCGACTGGATGCAGATCCTGAAGTACACCGTGTGGAACGTGGCCGCCTCGTACGGCAAGACCGCCACCTTCATGCCCAAGCCGGTGGTGGGCGACAACGGCTCCGGCATGCACGTGCACCAGTCGGTGTGGAAGGAAGGCCAGAATCTGTTCGCCGGCAACGGCTACGGCGGCCTGTCGGATTTCGCGCTCTATTACATCGGCGGCATCATCCGCCACGCGCGCGCGCTCAATGCGATCACCAATCCGGGCACCAACTCGTACAAGCGGCTGGTCCCGGGGTTCGAGGCGCCGATCAACCTGGCCTATTCGGCGCGCAACCGTTCGGCCGCCTGCCGCATCCCGTACGTTTCCAGCCCCAAGGCGCGCCGGGTCGAGGTGCGCTTTCCCGATCCGACCACCAATCCGTACTTCGCTTTTTCCGCGATGCTGATGGCCGGACTGGACGGCGTCCAGAACAAGATCCACCCGGGCGACCCGGTCGACAAGAACCTGTACGACCTGGAGCCCGAAGAGGCGGCCAAGGTCCCGACCGTGTGCCACAGCCTGGATCAGGCGCTGGGGATCCTGGACAAGGAGCGCGAGTTCCTCACGCGCGGGGGCGTGTTCACCAACGACGTGCTCGACGCGTACATCGCGCTGAAGATGGAAGAGGTCACGCGCTTCCGGATGACCACGCACCCGGTCGAATTCGACATGTACTACGGGCTGTGAACTGGCGCGAGCTGCTGGCCCGGCCGTTAAGGTTGGTGGAAGCGCTGAGGGGCGGGCGACCGCCCTTTTTTGCATCGCGGCAAGATGCGGGCCCGCACCTGGGCCAAAAGGCTGGAAATGCTGTCGGATGAGCGCACAATCGGTATGCTTCGGCCACGAGCCCGCGCGTACACTGACTGCGCGATTGACCATTTGCTCCGAATCGATGCGTCCCTTGCTCCGACCTGCTGGCGCGCTGTGGTGGCCGTTGCTTTGGCCCCTGTTGGCCCTTCCTGCGGCGGCGCAGCAGCCCGAGCCGATCTGGGCCTGCGTGGACGACCAGGGGCACAAGACCTTCTCGAATGTGATCACCGGGCACGATTGCCACCGGATCGACGGAGTGGTCTCGACGATCCCCGGGACCTCGGCGCCGGCCCTGCGGCCGGTCCCGGTCCCGAGTGCCGCGACGCGGGGCGTATCGCCGGCCAACTTTCCCCGCGTCGACCGCGACACCCAGAGGATGCGCGATGTGGACCGGCGCCGGATCCTGGAAGAAGAGCTGCGGATCGAACAGGAGCGCCTGACGCGCCTGCGCGAGGACTTCAACAACGGCACCCCGCACCCGGCTCCCGGCGAGATCGTCGGCTCCCCCGGCTACCGGGAGCGCACCCAGCACCTGCTGGACAATATCGAGCGCTCCGAGGGCTCGATCGCCTCGCTCAAGCGCGAGCTCGCGCCGCAGCGGTACTAACTCCCTCACCCCCTCCCCTCTCCCGCTGCGCGGGCGAGGGGCGATTAAGCCCAACCCATTCAGCGTCAACGCACAGCTTGGCGACGCTTGATCGCCCCTCGCCCGCGCAGCGGGAGAGGGGAGAGCTCGCCCTGCGAAGCCGGGCTACGCCCGGCGAAGCAGGGGGGTGAGGTCCGGAATGAAGCTCCGCGCCGACCCAAGCTCCTTCGCGCCCGACGCCGCAGCCGCGTATGCGGGCCTGGAGCTGCTGTCCACGGCCGTGCTGGTGATCGACGTCGAAGGCCGGGTGCGCTGGGTCAACCAGTCGGCCGAGGCCATGGTGGATGTTTCGCGCCGGATCCTGCACGGACAGCTGGCGCGCGGACTTTTCAACGACCCGCTGCCGATCGACCGTCTGCTGGACGACTCGACCTCGGGCGTGTCCGAGACGCGGCGGCAGGCGATGTCGCTGCGGCGGCCGTTGCGCGAACCGTTGCCGGTGCACGTGGTCGCCACCACGCTGCACATCGAAGATACGCCGCTGATGCTGGAGCTGTTGCCGATCGAGCAGCAGCTGAAGGTCAACCGGGAGGAGCGCCAGCTCGACATGAGCGAAGCCAGCCGGCGCCTGATGCGCAACCTGGCGCACGAGATCAAAAATCCCCTCGGTGGCATCCGCGGAGCGGCCCAGTTGCTGGAAACGGAGCTGCGCACGCACGAGGAGCGCGAATACACCGGGGTCATCATCGCCGAGGCCGACCGGCTGCAAGGTCTGGTCGACCGCGTGCTGGCCTCGCACCGCGCCCCGCGCGTGGTGGCCGAGCTGAACATCCACGAGGTGTGCGAGCGGGTCCGCTCCGTCATCCTGGCCGAGTACCCGAACGGGCTGCTGATCGACCGGGACTATGACGCCTCGGTTCCCGAGTTCCGGGGCGACCGCGAGCAGCTGATCCAGGCGCTGCTGAACGTGGTGCGCAACGCGGCCCAGGCGCTGCGCGCCCGGATCGCGATGGGCGATGCCTGCGTGGCGCTGCGCACCCGGGTGGCGCAGCAGGTCACGATGCTGCGCCGACCCTGCAAGCTGGCACTGGATTTGCGTGTAATCGACAACGGTCCGGGCATTCCGGAGGAGCTGAAGGAGCGCGTGTTCGACCCGCTGGTGTCAGGGCGGGAGGGCGGCAGCGGACTGGGACTGTCGCTGGCGCAGGAGTTCATTCACCAGAACGGCGGCACGATCGATTTCGAAAGCGTCCCTGGCCGGACCGACTTTCGGATCCTGTTGCCGCTGCGATGAAGGCTGAGGCCTCTATGAAACCGATCTGGATCGTCGACGACGACCGCTCGATCCGCTGGGTGCTCGAGCGCGCCCTGGCCAAAGCGAGCCTGCCCTGCCGTGCTTTCGCGCAGGCTCAGGAGGTGCTCTCCGCGCTGGAGGCGGAAACCCCGCAGGTGCTGGTCTCCGATATCCGGATGCCGGGCGTGAGCGGCATCGGACTGTTGCAGACGGTCAAGCAGCGCCACCCCTCGCTGCCGGTGATCATCATGACCGCGTTTTCCGACCTGGACAGCGCGGTGTCGGCGTTCCAGGGCGGCGCCTTCGAGTACCTGCCCAAGCCGTTCGACGTGGACAAGGCGGTCGCGCTGATCCGGCGCGCGGTCGACGAAAGCCTGCGCGACAGCGGCCCGGACGAACCGGCCGGCGAGGTGCCCGAGATCCTGGGCCAGGCGCCGGCGATGCACGAGGTATTCCGGGCCATCGGGCGCCTGTCGCAGTCTTCGGTCACGGTGCTGATCACCGGCGAATCGGGCAGCGGCAAGGAGGTGGTGGCGCGCGCGCTGCATCGGCACAGCGCGCGGGGCGAAAAGCCGTTCATCGCGCTGAACATGGCGGCGATCCCGCGCGACCTGCTCGAGTCGGAGCTGTTCGGCCACGAGCGGGGCGCCTTCACCGGCGCGCAGGCGATGCGGCGCGGCCGCTTCGAGCAGGCCGAGGGCGGCACGCTCTTCCTGGACGAGATCGGCGACATGCCGGCCGAGCTGCAGACGCGTCTGTTGCGCGTGCTGTCGGACGGATGCTTCTACCGGGTCGGCGGGCACCAGCCGCTGCGCGCCGACGTGCGGGTGATCGCTGCCACCCATCAGGACCTGGAGGAGCGCGTCAAGCAGGGACTGTTCCGCGAGGATCTGTACCACCGGCTGAACGTGATCCAGCTGCGGCTGCCGCCGCTGCGCGAACGGCGCGAGGACATTCCGATGCTGGCGCGCCATTTCCTGCTGCGCAGCGCGCGCGAGCTCGGTGTCGAGCCCAAACGCCTGGCGCCCGAAGCGGCCGAACGGATCGCGCAGCTGCCGTTCCCCGGCAACGTTCGCCAGCTCGAGAACCTGTGCCACTGGCTCACGGTGCTGGCGCCGGCCCAGCTGGTGCAGGTCTCCGATCTTCCGGGCGAACTGCAGCCGGCCGCAACCGGGACCTCGCCGCCCGTCTCGGCCGCCTCTGCGAGAACTCCAGCGGCCCTGGCCTCCGAAGCCGGGGCGGAAGCCCCGGGCAAGGAGGCCGAGCCGCGCTGGACCGAACTGCTGGCGGCCGACGTGGAGCGCCTGATGCACCAGGGCACCGCCGCCGTGATCGACGAGCTCACGCGCCACTTCGAGTCGACCGTGATCCGCACCGCGCTGAAGATGACGCAAGGGCGGCGCATCGAGGCGGCCGCCCGGCTGGGGCTGGGACGCAACACGATCACGCGCAAGATCCAGAGCCTGGGGCTGGACGCGCCGCCGCGCTGACGCATCCGGCGTGGCCGACGAGCGCGCCGGGCTCCTTCTTCGTACAATCGACCGCTGAGCCGGTGCCGCAGGGACGATGCCGGCCTGCAGCGACATCAGAGGAGACAGCAGTGCGGGTACACAAGCGCGCGGCGGCCGCAACGCTGGGCCTGCTGCTGGCCGCGTGCGGGCCGGTCGCGAACGCGCCCTACCCGGTGGACTGGATCGGCAGCAACACGCTCTTCACGTCGTTCCAGGAACGCCCGAAGTTTCTCGATCCGATCAGCTCGTACAACCTGGACGAGACGCCGTGGACCTACGGCATCTACGAGCCGCCGCTGCGCTACCACTACCTGAAGCGGCCCTATCAGCTCGTTCCGCGCACCACCGTTGATCTGCCCGAGGTCGCGTACCTGGACAAGGACGGCAAACGTCTGCCCGACGACGCCGACTCCGAGCGGATCGCCGTGAGCGTGTACACGATCCGTCTGAAGCCCGGCATCCTGTTCCAGCCCCATCCGGCGTTCGCGCGGGATGCCTCGGGTCGTTACCTGTACCAGGATTTGAGCGCCGAGCGGATCGCCCGCTGCTCCACGCCAGCCGACTTTCCGCTGCAGGCGGCGGCGTCCTCCACGCGCGAGCTCACCGCCGACGATTACGTCTACCAGATCAAGCGCATCGGCAGTCCCTACGTCACCACCCCCTCCAGGTTGTTCGGGCTGATGGGCGAGTACATCGAGGGCTTGAAGGAGTTCAACGATCGGCTCAGCGCCGAGCGCGATCGCGCCCTGGGCGGCCTGAGCGCGCGCGACCAGTACCTGCCGTGGCGCGATCTGCGCCAGGAGCCGCTGTCGGGCGCGCAGGCGCTGGACGAGCGCACGCTGCAGGTCCGGATCAAGGGCAAGTATCCGCAGTTCCGCTTCTGGCTCGCGATGAGCTTTTTCGCGCCCGTCCCGTGGGAGGCCGAGCGCTTCTACGCCCAGCGCGGCATGCGCGAGCGGGCCCTGACGTTGAACCTGTGGCCGGTCGGAACGGGCCCTTACATGCTGTCCGAGCAGAGCGCCACGCGCTACGTGATGGTGCGCAACCCGAACTATCGCGGCGAGCCTTATCCGAGCGAAGGCATGCCGGGCGACCGCGAAGCGGGCCTGCTGGACGATGCCGGCAAGCGCACGCCTTTCATCGACCGCATCGTCTCGACGCTGGAGCGCGAGGGCGAGCCCGAGCAGGTCAAGTTCCTGCAGGGCTACTACGACGTGGTCACCATCGAGCGCTACGACCGGTCGTTCGCGCTGCAAAAGGAGCTCGCCGAGGGCACCGGCCGCGCGAAGATGATGACCGAGCACGGTCTGCAGTTCCTCACGGCGGTGGACCCGAACAACTGGTACGTGGGCTTCAACTGGCTCGATCCGGTGGTGGGCAAGGGTGCCACCCCCGAGCAGGCGGTGCGCAACCGCAAGCTGCGCCAGGCGCTGTCGATCGCAACCGACTGGGAGGAGTGGACCTCCGTTTTCTACGACACCTACGGTCCGGCCAAGACCGCGATGGGGCCGATTCCGCCGGGTCTGTTCGGCTATCGGGAGGGGCCGGCCGGCATCAACCCGGTCACGCACACCTGGGTCAATGGGCGCGCGCAGCGCCGCCCGCTCGAGGAGGCCCGGCGCCTGCTGGCCGAAGCCGGCTACCCGGGCGGGCGCGAGGCGGCCACCGGCAAGCCGCTGGTGCTGTACTTCGACGTCAACGGCGTCGGCCCGAACTACCAGGCGCGGCTGGACTGGCAGATCAAGCAATACGCCAAGCTGGGAATCCAGCTCGAGGTGCGCGCCGCCGACTACAACCGTTTCCAGGAAAAGATGTTCAAGGGCGCCCAGCAGCTGTGGTTCTGGGGCTGGTTCTCCGATTACCCCGACCCGGAAAACTTCCTGTTCCTGCTGTACGGGCCACAGGCGCGCGTGAAGACCAAGGGCGAAAACGACAGCAACTGGGAGAGCGCCGAGTACGACGCGCTGTACCGGCGCATGAAGGACCTGCCCGATGGTCCGCAACGGCAGGCGTTGATCGACCAGATGGTGCAGCTGACCCAGAAGGAGGCGATCTGGAGTTTCGGCATCTTTCCCGGCAACACGGGCGTGTATCAGCCGTGGCTGCACAATGCGCTGCCGACCTCGGTGATACTCGACAAGATCCAGTACATGAAGGTCGAGCCCGGGGTGCGCCTGGCCCGGATCGCCCAGTGGAACCGGCCGCGCCCCTGGCCGCTCGCCTGGCTGGCCGCGTGCCTGGCGCTGCTCGCTGTTCCGGCCTGGCGCATCTGGCGGCGGCGCGAGCGTCGCGATGGCCGCACCGCCCTGGTGTGGACCGCCTCGTCGAAGGTCGGCTAGCCGATGTTCGCTTTCGCGCTGCGGCGCACCCTGTATTCGGTCCTGGTGCTGCTGGGCGTGAACGCGGTGACCTTCGTGCTGTTCTTCGCCGTGAACACGCCCGACGACATGGCGCGCATGCAGCTGGGGCGGCGCGTCACGGCCGAGGCGATCGAGCGCTGGAAGGCCCAGCAGGGCTATGACCGGCCGCTGTTCCTGAACGAGCGCGCCCCCGGCCTGCACAAGCTCACCGACACGGTGTTCTACGAGACCACCGCGCGGGCCATGTCGCTGGATCTGGGCCGCACCAACGAGGGGCGGGTGATTTCCGAGGAGCTCAGCCATCGCGTCGTGCCCTCGGCGATGATCGCGCTGCCCGTGCTGGCGCTGGTGGTGACCGCCTCGGTGCTGGCCGGGCTCGGACTGATCCTGTTTCGCGCCACCGCGCTGGAGCGCGCCGGCGTGATTGCGCTGGTCGCGCTGATGTCGATCTCGACGCTGTTCTTCATCATCACCGGCCAGTACGTGTTCGCGCGGGTGATGCAGTTGATGCCGATCTCCGGGTTCGTGGCCGGGCGGTCCAGCCCGCTGTTCGTGGCGCTGCCGGTGGCGGTGCTGGCGATCGCCTACCTGGGTCCGGAGGCGCGCCTGTTCCGCGCCGTATTCCTGGAAGAGCTGGGCAAGGACTACGTGCGCACGGCGCGCGCCAAGGGTCTGAGCGAGTTCGGCGTGATGGGCCACGTGCTGCGCAACTCGCTGATCCCGATCATCACCTCCTCCGGCTTGCTGCTTCCGGTCGTGTTCACCAGCACCATCGTCACCGAGACCTTCTTCACGATCCCGGGCCTGGGCAGCTTCGCGATCGAGGGCATCACGCAGCAGGACTTCAATATCGTGCGGGCGATGGTGTTCGTCGGCTCGGTCCTGTACATCCTGGCGTTCCTGGTGACCGACCTGGCGTACGGCTGGGCCGATCCGAGGGTGCGGCTGCGATGAATCCGGCACGCATCCCGGCCTGGAAAGAGCGCCGATGAAGCCGATCCTGCTGTGGACCGACGCGGTGCTGTTTCTGCAATTGATCGCGGCGCTGCTGTACGGCTGGCGCGTGGCGCGCGCGCCGCACCTGGCGGCGACCTGGAGCCAGACCTTCAAGGATCCGGCCGGCGCCGCCGCCGGCACCGTGCTGGCCGTATTCGTCGTCATCGGCCTGGCCGACAGCGTGCACTTCCGCGCGGCCCTGTCGACCGCGCCGGGTGAGGCGGCGGCCTTTTCGCCGGTCACCACCTCGCTGCTGGACCGGGTGCTCGCGCACCAGCTGGACGGGGCCGAGACCAGCTATTCGGCGCCGCTCGCCACCCATGCGTTCGAGAAGCGCACCCAGGTCACCGAGCGCGGCGTGCTGCGCGACTATCCCCGCCTGGAGCACGCCGCCCGCGATCTGACCGATCCGCGGGGCCAGTGGCGCGCCGATGTGTTCACGCGCGCCGCCGCCGGAATCGCGGGCGGACTGGCGGCCGCGGCCGGCCTGGCGGTGCTGTGCGCCGCACTGCTGGCGCGGCGCCGCCGGATCGGAATCGCGCAGGCCGCCCGCCAGATCGCGGCGGGCCGCACGGACTACCCGCTGCGCTCCATGCTGGTGAGCGTGGCCGCCTTGTGCGTGCTGGCGGGCCTGATCGGGTCGCTGGCCGCCGAGTACCACGTGTTCGGAACGGACCGGGTCGGCAACGACCTGCTGGCGCTGGTGCTCAAGAGCGTTCGCACCGCCCTGGTGATCGGCACGATGACGACGCTGGTCACCCTGCCGATCGCGGTGGGCCTGGGGCTGGCGGCCGGCTACCTGGGCGGAGTGGTCGACGAGGCCATCCAGTACGTGGTGACGGTGATCAATTCGATCCCGTACGTGCTGCTGATCGCAGCCGGCGTGCTGATCCTGCTCGTGTACCTGGACACGCATCCGGAGCAGTTCCAGACCGCGGCCGAGCGAACCGATGCGCGCCTGTTCTTCCTGTGCGTGATCCTGGGAATGACGACCTGGACCGACCTGTGCCGCCTGATCCGCGGCGAAGTGCTCAAGCTGCGCGAGCTCGACTTCGTGCAGGCGGCGCACGCCTTCGGCGTTCCGGCGGCGCGCATCATGCGGGTGCACCTGCTGCCGAACGTGATGCACGTGATCCTGATCAACATCGTGATCAACTTCTCGAGCCTGGTGCTGGCCGAGGCGATCCTGTCGTACGTGGGGGTCGGCGTCGACCCGTCGATGGCGAGTTTCGGCACGCTGATCAACACCGCGCGCTTCGAGCTCGGGCGCCAGCCGGTGATCTGGTGGACGCTGGCGACCTCCTTCACCTTCATGTTCACACTGGTGCTGTCCGCTAACGTGTTCGCCGACGCGGTGCGCGACGCCTTCGATCCGCGCGCGGCGCGGCGCTGAAGCGGCCTCGACGACGATGTTCAACCTTCAGGGCCTTCGCACCGAGATCGCCACGGGCTCCGACGTGGTGGTCGCCGTCGACGACGCCACCTTCCAGATCCCGGCCGGCGGCACGTTCGCGCTCGTGGGAGAGTCCGGCTGCGGCAAGTCGATGACCGCGTTGTCGATCCTGCGGCTGCTGCCGGACAACGGGCGGCTGGCCAGCGGCGAGGTCCGCATCGATGGCCTCGACCTGGCCGGCCTGCCCGAGCGCCAGATGCGCGAGGTGCGCGGTGGGCGCATCGGCATCATTTTCCAGGAGCCGGCCACCAGCCTGAACCCGGTGCTGACGATCGGGCGGCAGTTGATCGAGACGATCGAGCGCCACACGCCGCTGCGCGGCACCGAGGCCCACGAGCGCGCGCTGCAGTGGCTGCGGCGCGTGGAGCTTCCCGATCCGGAGCGGCGCCTGGACGAATACCCGTTCCAGCTCTCGGGCGGGCAGAAGCAGCGCGTGATGATCGCGATCGCGCTGTCGGCCGAGCCGGAGCTGCTGGTGGCCGACGAGCCGACCACGGCGCTGGACGTGACGATCCAGGCGCAGATCCTGAAGCTGCTGGCCCAGCTGCAGGGCGAGCAGAAGATGGCGATGCTGCTGATCACGCACGACCTGGCCGTGGTCGCGCAGATCGCGCAGCGCGTCGCCCTGATGTATGCCGGCCAGGTGGTCGAGCTGGCCGACGCCGCCGAGTTCTTCGCCGACCCGCGCCACCCGTACGCGAGGCTGCTGTTCGGCGCCCTGCCGCAATCGGCCCGCCGTGGCCAGGCGCTGACCGCGATCGCCGGCACGGTCCCGCGACTGGATCGCCCCTTCGCCGGTTGCCGCTTCGTCGGCCGCTGCCCCAGCGCCGTCGAGCGCTGCTCCACGACCAAACCGGAGCTGCGCCAGGTAGCCCCCGGCCACTCCGTGCGCTGCCTCCTGGACGTAGCCGACCACGCCCTCACCCCGAGTCCTTCTCCCACTCGCCTGGCAGAGGAGAGCAGTTCCTCCCCTCTCCCGCGTGCGGGAGAGGGGCCGGGGGTGAGGGCCGAACCGCCACCCCTGCTGCAAGTCACCAACTACAAAGTCTGGTTTCCCATCCGCAGCAGCGTAATGCGCCGCACCGTCGGCTACGTCAAAGCAGTCGACGGCATCAACTTCTCGATCCACGCCGGCCGCACGCTAGCACTGGTAGGCGAGTCCGGCTGCGGCAAGACCACCACCGGCAAAGCACTGCTGCAGCTTTACCGGCACTTGGCTCGCGTGCAGGGCGACGCCCGCCTCGACGGCGAGCCGCTCGATCAGCTGCAGGGCGAGGCGCTGCAGAACGCGCGCCGCAAGATCCAGATCGTGTTCCAGGATCCGTACGCGTCGCTCAATCCGCGCATGCGCGTGGCCGAGATCCTGGAGGAGGGGATCGCGACGCTGCGTCCCGAGATATCGTCGCGCGACCGGCGCCAGAACATCGAAACGCTGCTCGACCAGGTCGGCATGCGCACCGATTCGCTGCACCGCTATCCCCACGAGTTCTCCGGAGGCCAGCGCCAGCGCATCGCGATCGCGCGCGCGCTCGCGGTGCAGCCGCGGCTGATCGTGTGCGACGAGCCGACCTCGGCGCTGGACGTGTCGGTGCAGGCGCAGATCCTGAACCTGCTCACGCAGCTTCAGCGCGAGCTGGGCGTGGCGTACCTATTCATCACGCACAACTTCGGCGTGGTCGAGTTCCTGGCACACGACGTGGCGGTGATGCGTGGCGGGCGAATCGTCGAATCGGGTCCTGCGCAGCGGGTGCTCGAGAGTCCCGAGCACGAATACACGAAGACGCTGCTGGCGGCGGTGCCGAGGGTCAGCTGGGCTGCGTGATACGAGCGGCGGATCGCCGAGATAGGCCGCGCTAAAGCAAGGCCCCACGTGTACCGTCTTCCACGGTGGGCGTTCTAATTAGCCTGGTCTGCCGCTATCTCTTCTCAATTTCGAGGTTGTATCGGTAGAACTCGCTATCCCGCACCCACCCCAGCGACTCGTACAGCGCCTGCGCCTGGACATTACTGCGCGCCGTGGCGAGCTCCAGGCGCACCGCTCCGGTCTGCTGCGCGTATGCCTGCGCAGCCTGCATCAGAGCGCGCGCCACGCCATGGCCGCGCGCCGGCGGCGCCACGAACAGGTCATACAGCACATAGATCTTCGCCGCGGACACCGAGCACAGCGTCGGGTAAAGCTGCGTGAACCCGACCAGCGTACGCGGTTCGACCGACGCCACGAAGATCACCGAATCGTGGTTGGCGAGCCGCTCTGCGATGAAATCCTGCGCCAGCGGAAGATCGGGCGGCTGTTGATAGAACTGCCGATACTGATCGAAGAGGCGCGCGAGCTGCGCTCGGTCGGCGGGCTGCGCGGGTCGTACGGTCATTGGCGCGGGCAACCGTGGTGGCAGGGGCCGATTATGCCGGCCCGTTCAGCACCGCCCCATGCGATTCGATCACCTTGGAGTAGGCGAGGGCGCTCGCCTTCAGCGTGCGCTTGAGCGTTGCGAAATCGACGTGGACGATGCCGAAGCGCTTCGAAAAACCCAGCGACCATTCCAGGTTGTCCAGCAGCGACCAGGCATAGTAGCCGCGCACGTCCACGCCCTGCTCGATGGCCGCGTGGATCGCCTTCAAGTGCTCGCGAAGGTAGCCGGTGCGGGCCGGATCGGCGAGCGGTTCGGCGTGCGCGGTCGGCGGGTCCGCAAACGCGGCGCCGTTTTCCGTCACGTACTGCGGGATCGGTCCGTAGCGGTCGCGCACCCAGGTCAGCGTGTCGGTCAGCCCCTGCGGGTAGACCTCCCAGTCGGTCTCGGTGTAGACGGCGCCCTCCTGCTTGACCCGCGCGGCCCTGAGCGGCCAGGCGTCGGCGTCAAAGCGCGTGACGCTTCGCGTGTAGTAGTTGATGCCGACGAAATCGATCGGCTGTCGGATCAGGTTCAAGTCCGATGCCGGCCACGCCGGCCAGGCTTGGCCGAAGATCTGTTCGAGCTCCTCGGGGTAGCGGCCGAGGAACACCGGATCCAGGTACTGCTCGTTCATGTAGGCGCGCGCGCGGGCGGTCGCCGCGACGTCTTCCGGGGTGTCGGTGGCCGGATACTTCGGCTCGATGTTCACCACGATGCCGACTTGATGGCGGCCGTTGGCGCGGTACGCCTGCACCGCGGTCCCGTGCGCCCGCAGCAGGTTGTGCGAAGCGATCGGCGCCTCGTAGACGTTGCGGTGCCCTGGGGCCAGTGCGCCGTGCAGGTAGCCGCCGTCGGTGACGACCCACGGCTCGTTCAGCGTCGTCCACAGCTTGACCCGGTCGTCCAGGCGGCGGTACATCGTCTGCCCGTAGTCGGCGAACCAGTGCGCCACATCCGAGTTCAGCCAGCCG
>DATKFG010000034.1:0-15361 GCA_035511515.1 Burkholderiaceae bacterium
ATCAGCCGATTTATTCGGACCGGTTCGGCGCCTAACCTGCAAGCCCATTCAGGACTGAACACACGCCCATGAACAGAAAACTCGAAGGAAGAGTAGCGCTCATCACGGGCGGTTCAAGTGGCATCGGCCTGGCCACCGCCGAACGGTTCGTGGCGGAGGGCGCGTTCGTTTACATCACCGGGCGTCGTCAGGCCCAGTTAGACGCAGCGGTAAAGAAGATCAGGAGCAACGTCAAAGGCGTGCAGGTGGACGTATCCAAACCGGCCGATCTGGATCGCCTCTATTCCCAGATCAAGAAGGAAAAGGGCCGCCTGGACACCGTCTTCGCCAATGCTGGCGGCGGTACCTTTCTGCCTCTCGGGTCGATCACCGAGGAGCAGTACCACGAAACCTTCGACAACAACGTCAAGGGCGTGATACTGACCGTGCAGAAGGCGCTGCCGCTGTTGCCCAACGCAAGCTCGATCGTTCTGAACGCCTCCACAGCCGCATCAGTCGGCATGTCAGCATTCAGTGTCTACTCGGCATCCAAAGCCGCTGTACGGAACCTGGCGCGCGGCTGGGCGACGGACCTGAAGAGCCGCATGATCCGCGTCAATGCGGTCAGCCCCGGGGTCGTCATTACGCCCGCCTACGAGAAGCTCGGCCTTAGCGACGAACAAATCAAGAGCTTTGCAGCGCAAATGGTGGCGCTGATTCCTCTGGGTCGAACCGGCGAGCCGGACGAGATCGCCAAGGCGGTGCTTTTCCTCGCATCGGACGACAGCAGTTTCGTCAACGGCGCCGAACTGGTCGTCGACGGCGGCCAGACTCAGGTGTAAGGCCTGCCGGCGGCAAACATGCATCAGAACTCGCGAGTGGCGATGGCCGTTGCGGTGCTCTCGTCTGCGCTATCGACGCTGGCGACGATCGCTCAAGCACAGTCGATCTCGATTCCAGGCCTACGTGCATTCTCGCGAAGCCTCACCTCAACCATCGACGGAACACTGTTCATTGGGTGCCTTGGTGATGGCGGCATCGATCAAGGCGTGCGAATGCGACGGCGATGTACCCAATAACAACGACTAACAAGGATCGGAGGACAACATGACAGGGTCTACGTCGATCGGTCCAGGATCACCCGAAGCCACTTCGCGTCGCGGCATGCTTCTCGCGGCAGCCGGACTCGGCACGGTCGGGTTGGGGATGGCTCTAGCTGCCCCACGCGAAGCAGAAGCCAATGCCGCCGAGATCACGGTGCCGCCCGCGACGGACGCGTTGTCGGAGTTCAAGGTGTCAGTGCCGCAAAGCGCGATCGACGATCACAAGCGTCGACTGGCGTCCACGCGTTGGCCGGAGCGGGAAACCGTCGGCGACTGGTCGCAGGGTGTCCCCCTCCCGAAGGCTCAGGCGCTCATCGCCTACTGGCGCGACAAGTATGACTGGCGCCGCTTTGAGGCTCGCATCAACGCCTTCCCTCAATACCGGACTCGGATCGACGGAGTTGGCATTCATTTCATCCACATGCGCTCCCCTCAGCAGAACGCGCTGCCGATCATTCTCACGCACGGGTGGCCGGGATCGGTCGCGGAGTTCATGGAGGTCATCGGCCCGCTCAGCGATCCCGTCCGCTATGGGGGAAGGGCAGAGGACGCGTTCCATGTCGTCGTACCGTCGCTCCCAGGCTTTGCCTTCTCCGACAAGCCGGTCGAGAGGGGCTGGGACGTGAACAGGATTGCCCGAGCTTGGGCGACGCTGATGCCACGCCTTGGCTACGAGCGTTGGGTGGCGCAGGGAGGCGATTGGGGGGCGGGCGTAACGCACGCCCTGGCGCACCAGCGGCCACGGGGTCTGATCGCGGCCCATGTGAACTGGCAATTCGTCTTTCCCGAAAAGCTGCCGGAGAATCCCACGCCTGCCGAGCGCAAAGCCATCGACCGCGCGGCGTTGTTCGCCAATGACCAGAGCGGCTATTTCCGCGAACAGGGGACGCGTCCGCAGACCATTGGTTATCCACTTGCAGATTCGGCCGCGGGACAGGCGCTGTGGATCTACGAGAAGTTCCAGGCGTGGACCGATAACCACGGCAATCCTGAAGATGCGCTCTCCGTCGATGCGATGCTCGACGATATCAGTCTCTACTGGTTCACCAACACCGCCGCGTCGTCGGCCCGTATCTATTGGGAAAACACCCGCGCCGGCAAGGCGGGCCTGTCCGGCGGACGGATCGAACTGCCAATGGCGGCGTCGGTCTTTCCGCACGAGATATTCTGCCCGCCAAAGGCCTGGGCTGAGGCGCTGTGGCCCAACCTGTTCTACTGGAATGAGGTCGACAGGGGCGGGCACTTCGCCGCGTTCGAGCAGCCAAAGCTCTTCACCGAGGAACTGCGGAACGCCTTCAGGTCACGGCGAGGTTAGGGATCTGGCTGTCTTCACCACCGCCCGCGGGTGCTCTGGCGCGCACCAAATCTGAAACGAGGGAATGCAGCGGTGGCGATCTCAAACTCCGCGATGTCGCCGCCCCGACGCCGACCGGCTCTCGATTGACGCTCGAACTCGACCGCGATGAGGCCGGTGCCAACGGCACGCAAACAACGGAGATATACGTGATTCGGTCGGGTCAGCCGCGCCAAGGCGGCGGCATCTGGAGAAAACGGCAAGAAGGGCGGTCGGCCTCGAAAGAGCGCAACCCTCGCGTCCTAGCAACGCTCGGGCTCGTCAGTCAGATGTCCGCGCGGACGGCCTTCCCTCGGGGCTACGCCAGCCTCCCCCGAGCGCTTTGAATACGGCGATCTGGTCCTGTACAAGATCCGCATCGGAGGCCGCAACGGCCGCCTCCGATGCGACGAGCGACTGCTCGGTGGTGAGCAAATCCAGATTGCTGAGCGAACCGGCGAGGAACTGGCCATGGGCCATGCCAAACGCCTGGCGCGCCTTGTCCTGCGCCTCGACCAGCGATTGCCTGCGATCGAGTTCTGCGCCATAGCGCGCCAGCGCCTGCTCCGTCTCCTTGAGTGCTTGCAGCACGACGGCATCGAAGCCGGCGAGGGTCGCCGCCGCGTTGGCTTTCGCCTGGCGCACGCGGGCGCGCGGACCGGCCATGTTGGGAAAGGTCCAGCTCACGCTCGGGCCCAGCCCCCAGGCCAGGCCGTTGTTGGTGGTCACCTGGTTGAGTTCAGAGCTGACGCCTCCGTAGAAGCCGCTCAGAACGATCTTCGGATAAAGATCGGCGGTGGCAATCCCGATACGGGCGCTCGCCGCGGCGACATGCCGCTCGGCCTCGCGCACGTCTGGGCGGCGTCTGAGCAGGCTCGCGCCATCACCGACCGGGATCAGTTCCGCGAGCTGCGGTGGCGTCGCGCAAGCTTCCACCTCGGTCGGAGCTTTGGACGGCGCGCGGCCCAACAGTTCAGCCAGTTCGAACAGCGCTGCCCGTCTCTGGCCTTGCAGCGGTGGAATGCTGGCGCGCACTTGAGCCACCAGACCCTCTGACCTGACCACGTCGAACTCGGAATTGGCGCCGGCCTGGTGGCGTAGAACGGTGATCTGCGCCTCGCGAGCGACCACCTCGAGCGAATGGCGGGCTACCGCGATCTGCTCACCCAGGGCGCAAACTTGTGCATAGGCCCGCGTGGTCTCCGCGGCGACGGTGACTCGGACGCTGTCACGCGTGGCGGCCGCTGCCTCAGTGTCCGCGCGCGACGCTTCGATCGAGCGACTCACGCGCCCGAACAGGTCGATTTCGTAGGAGACATCCAGAAAGGTGTCGAAGATCCACACATCGGCGGGGGCATGACCGCCGATTTCGAGGATTTCCTCGGTGACCGGATCCCGACCATAGACGGCCCCGGCGTCGACCCTCGTCTGCGGGTAACGTCCGACCCGCGCGGCCTGCAGGATCGAGCGCGCCGCCGACAAGTTCGCCGCCGCGATCCTCAAGTCGGTGTTTGCGGTGAACGCCTCTTCGAGCAAGCGATCGAGCAATGGGTCCTGGTACAGCCGCCACCAGTCATCGGGTGGCTCGGCCGTGGTCTCGGCCGCGGGGGTGGCCGAAACCAGCGGCGCCTGGGCTCCACTCACGGCCGCTGGGGGCATGTACTCGGGTCCGACGGCGCAGCCGCTGAACGCGCCGACCGTCGCCAGGAGCAGGGCGGCGCAGCGGTCGCGAATCACGGGGACGGCGCGCCCCCGCGCGCGCCGAAGGAAACGTGGGAGGCGGGCCCCGGCGGGGCGGCACGGCGCGTCACGATGATGATCAACGTCAGCGCGGTGAGCGTGGCGACCACAACGAAGGAATCGATGATGCCCTGCGTGATCGACATGCTGTGGACCACGCCGTTCAACACACTGGCCCCGCGCGTCGACGCCGAGGACGGATCGCCAGCAGGCGCCGTGACTGCAGCGTAAGCCTGCAGGCGCTGAATGACCCGCCCGTCCCCGATCTGCACGTGCTGGCCGAGCAGGTTGGAGGCGATCTGGCCGCGCACGCGCACGAACGTCACGATGAAAGCAGAACCAACCTCTCCGCCCATCAGCCGCGCGGTCTGCAGTGCGGCGCCGAAGCTCAGTGCATCCTGAGGTCGCAGGTGCAGCACGGAAAAAAATACGATCCCCGACAGCGCAAAACTCTGCCCCAATGCCTGCAACAGCTGTGACACCAGAAACTGGTCCGAACCCCACAGGGGCGTCAATCCATGCGCCACCATCAAGCACGCCATGCAGATGCAGACGAACCCGGACGTGGCCACCAGCCGCGGGTCGAACCGGCGCAGAAAGTACCCAGCCAGCGCGCATACGATCAGCTGCGGAACGGCGATCCACATCAGCGTCTGACCCACCTCGAGGGCTCGGAAGCCTCGGACCACCTGCAGGAACTGGGGGATGACGTACGACGTGGTCAGGATCGTCAGCCGCAGAAAGCAGACCATCAGCAACAGGCGCGGCAACGGCGCTCGGAAAAGAACCTTGAGGTCGAGGCCCGGCTGCGGTGTGGAGCTTTCATGCACGAAGAACGCAGCCAGCAACGAGCCCCCGCCCAGCATCAAACCCCAGACCAATCCCGAGTTCCACCAATCCAGGCGATTGCCCTGGTCCAGCGCGGCGTAGATCAGCCCCAGGCCGACGCCGCCGAAAGCGAACCCGAACAGATCCGGGCGCGGCCGATCGGGATTGGCCGGCTCAGGCCGGACGCCGAACCCCAGAAACAGGGCCATGCCGGTCGCCAGAGGTACGTTCTGCCAGAAGATCCACTTCCACGACAGATTTTCCAGGTACCAGCCTTCCAACGAGGCAGAGACATTGAGCGAGAGTTCCAGGTTCAGTGCATACAGGGCCACGCCGTAGGCCCACGCCTTGGGGGGCATGTTTCTCAGCACGAAACTCAAGGTCAGGGGCACAAAGAATCCCGTTGCCAGGCCACCCGCGAATTGCATGCCCAGCAGCATCTGCAAATTGGGCGAGAAAGGCTCCAACAGCGATATCACCGCAAACGCGGCAGCCGCTTGCAGCAGTACTTTTCTGGGCCCGTAGACGGCGCCCATCCAGATCGCTATTGGGGCGACCAGCATCTGAGCGGTGGTCTGAGCCGTCGAGATCCATGCGCCCTCGTCGAATCCTGCGTGCACGGCTCCGCGGATGTCCGCTAGCCCGAAGGTGGACAGGCGGGTGGTCAGGGTGGAGATAAAGGTACCCAGCAGCACCGCCGCCAGCCCCAGCCACGGAATGGCGCTGGGTGCCGCCGGCGCCGCGGGGGCCGCGCCTGGCGCAGGCGCCAGAGGCTGCCCGCTCACTTGTGGTCAGCCTGTCTGGTGTCGACCGTGGCCACGACCGACATTCCGGGGCGAAGGCGGTCGCTCAGCCCGTCGGCGTCGTCGATGGCGATCTTGACCGCGACGCGCTGTACGACCTTCGTGAAATTGCCCGTGGCGTTGTCGGGCGGCAGCAGCGCGAACTGCGAGCCGGCTCCCGGCGCAAGCGCGAGCACGTGACCGCGCAACGTCCGACCCGGAAAAGAGTCGACCTCAATCTCGGCCTTCTGGCCCACGGCCATATGCGTCAGCTGGGTTTCCTTGTAATTCGCGATCACCCAGACCGACGGCAGTGGCGTGAGCGATGTGATCTGGCCGCCGACCCCCAGGAACTGACCGGGCTTGACTTGGCGCTGACCGATGACCCCGTCCTGTGGCGCGACGATGCGCGTGTAGCCCAGATTGATCGTCGCAATCTGCAGGCTGGCCTGTTGCGCGGCCAGGGTCGCTTGCGCCTGCGCCTGCTGCGCGGTGAGCACGTGGAGTTGGCGCTTAGCCGCGCTGGCCTGGGCGCGGTTCTGCTCGAGCTGCGCGGCCAGCTGCGCCCGAGTCGTCTCCAGCCGCTCGCCCGCCTCGGTGGATGAGGAGCCCGTCGACAGAAGCACTTCCTGGCGCGCCAGATCGCGTGTGTTCTGCTCCACATTGGCCATGGTTGCGGCGACAGTCGCCTCGGCCGCCTGCACGTTGGCCTCTTGAAGCGCGCGCTGCGCCTTGAGCGTCTCGATCTGCGCTGCGGCGGCGGCCACGCCGGCAGTGAGTTGCGCGACCGCCGCCCGATAGTCGTCGTCGACGATCTCGGCCAGCAGCTGCCCGGCGCGCACACGCTCGAAGTCCTGCACCGGCATGGCCCGCACGTAGCCTGAGACCTTGGCCGCGATCGGTGTCAGATCCGCTTGCAGGTAGGCGTCATCCGTCGTTTGCCGATCGGCATCGCTCTGCCATCGATTCCAGCGGGTGGTGATGACCACAAGCAGGCCAAGGGCGAGCAGGAAAATGAGTGCTCGCCAGATCCAGTCGGGCGGTGCGCGCCAATGAAATGCCAATTTCGGGTCTCCCATCGAGGTCGGTCCACGACCTTGCCCCGACCTCTTATTTGCCCCTGAACCGCGTCTGTCAGCGACTATCACATATTCTGCGGCGCCGTGCAGGAAATCGATTACCTCGCCGCATATATATCACTGTTGTTCAACAGGAGAGGTGCCTGGGAGCGCTTGCGCGCAGACGCCCGCGGGCAGCGAGCCGCGCATCTGCTCGAGGGTCTCCGCCACGACTGTTGGCATTTCGATTACCTTTCAGGGCGCTTCGCGCGCACTGCACCAGGTTACGGCTGCAACGGTTGCACACGAAATTCGCCCCCGAGTCCTTGAAATCGCCTGGTTGATCGCGCGCCCTACGATGCATCGCATCAACGACGGGATTTCGATCCGGAGCAACGAATAAGCTGGAGTCGGCCATGAAGATCGCAAGACACCTTTTATTGGCTACGCCGATCGCAGTGGCGGCAGCCCTCGCACTTGCGCAGCCATCGTTGGCCGCTGCGCATGATGAAGAGCGCGCCGAAGCGCCCGGTGGTTGGCACGGGGACTCGCACGGCGGCTGGCGCCGGCCGCACTTCGGAGAGCGCAGGTCATTCGACGATCACGATTGGACGTTATGGAGAGGCGGTCATTGGGCGCACGAGCGCCACGACGGCCGCCTTGGCTGGTGGTGGGTCGCGGGCGACGACTGGTTTTTCTATTCCGATCCGGTTTACCCGTATCCGGATCCGGACGTGATGCCGCAGCAGGATGCGACGCCAGATCAGGACCCAGTCGGCCTCGTCGAGCCGACCGATCCGGCAGGCGCGGAGCCAGCGGCCGGCAACACGCGCGAACCCGAGGCCGCGTTTCCAACAGCTTAGCGGTCGAGTGGCGGACGAGGGCGACCTTCGCGTCCCGCGCCGGTCAGGCCAAGGCCGGCATCAGCCACCGAGGGTATCGTAGCGGGCGAAATGACCGATCCGCTGTCCGACTTCGTGCGTTGGCATCCGCGCCTCTTCGTGCTCAGCGGAGCCGGCGTCAGTACCGCATCCGGCATTCCGGACTATCGCGATGCCGAGGGTCGCTGGAAGCGCAAACCGCCGGTGAACGTGGCCGAGTTTCGCGGCTCAGCTGCCGTTCGACGGCGCTACTGGGCGCGCAGCATGCTCGGCTGGCCCGTGGTCGCGCGGGCCAAGCCGAACGCGGCGCATGAGGTGCTGGCCCGCTTGCAGGCGGCATCGCGCGTGGCCTGGCTCGTCACTCAGAACGTTGACGGCCTGCATCAGCGCGCCGGCAGCGATCCGGTCATCGAGCTGCACGGCAATCTCGGGCGCGTCGTCTGCACCAGCTGCGGCGAAGTCGTCGACCGCGTCGAATTCCAGCGATGGCTGGAGGCTGCCAATCCGGTGCACGCGCGCCGCGGCGCGGCGCAGGCGCCCGACGGCGACGCGGACGTCGAGCCGGCCGACGGCGACGCCTTCGAGGTGCCGGACTGCCCGGTCTGCGGGGGGATCCTGAAGCCGGACGTCGTGTTCTTCGGCGACACAGTGCCGCGGCCGCGGGTGGAGCAGGCAATGCAAGCGCTCGAACAATCCGATGGGATGCTCGTGCTGGGCTCGTCGCTGATGCTGTATTCCGGCTATCGTTTCTGCGACCGCGCGCACCGCCTCGGAAAGTCGATCGGGGCCGTCAACCTGGGGCGTACCCGGGCCGATCACCTCCTCTCGATGAAGGTGCAGCGTCCTTGTGCGGAGGCCTTGGCGGATCTGGGGGAGCTTGACATCGCCGAGAACGCGCTGTCCCGATGACCCGCTTACTCTCCGTCAACGTCGGGTTGCCGCGCGACGTCCAGTGGCACGGAAGAACCGTGCACACCGGCATCTGGAAAGAGGCGGTACAGGGTCGTCGCCGCGTCAGGCGGCTCAACGTCGAAGGCGACGGGCAGGGCGATCTCGGGGGGCACGGGGGGGAACAGCGAGCGGTTTTCGTCTATCAGATCGAGTCGTATCGCCACTGGGAGGAGCGCCTCGGCCGCCACGATCTTGTTCACGGGCAGTTCGGCGAGAACTTCACCATCGAGGGGTTGCCGGACGACGAAGTCTGCATCGGGGACCGCTACAAGATCGGCACTGCACTGTTCGAGGTGACGCAGCCTCGTGTCACCTGCTATCGCGTCGGGATTCGGATGGACGAGCCGCAAATGGCTGCCTTCCTGACCTCCAGCGGGCGACCGGGCTTCTACCTGCGCGTCCTCGAAGAAGGCGAGGTCGGCGCCGGTGACTCGATCCTGCCGATCGCTGGAGGGCCGGAGCGGATGACCGTTGCGGAGGTCAATGCGCTGCTGTACTCGTCCCATCACCCTCGCGATCAGCTCGAGCGGGCGTTGCGAATCCCGGCGCTGTCCCCGGGCTGGCGCGGATCCTTCCAGGCCTTGGTACGAAGTCAGGATGCCCACCCTGGCGCGACGGGCAACGCGGGTCTGGTGCCGGCAGCGGCGGCGCAGACGGCGGCGCCCGGGTTTCGTCCGCTGCGGGTTTCGCGGATCGACCGTGAATGCGTGGACGTGATCTCGCTGTCGCTGCAGCCGACAGATGGCGGGCGGCTCACGACTTCGCTTGCCGGCCAATTCGTCGTGCTCCGCTTGCGCCCGAGGCCGGACGGTCCTGCGCTCTTCCGGAGCTATTCGCTCTCAGGACCCGCCTCCGACGAGCAGTATCGCGTCAGCGTCAAGGTCGAGCCGGACGGTGTTGCGGGAAGTTACCTGAACAGCAACGTTCGAACGGGCGCCGTCCTCGATGTCAGCGAACCGAGAGGCAGCTTCACCTTGCAGGCGGGCGACGGCCCGGTGGTGCTGCTGAGCGCGGGAATCGGCGCGACACCCGTGCTGGCGATGCTGCATGCTCTGGCTGCCAGCGCCACGCCCCGGGAGGTCTGGTGGCTGCACGGTGCACGCGACAGCAAGTCTGATTCCTTCGCCAAGGAGGTGCGGCAGCTTCTCGCAATGCTGGCCCGCGGGCGAAGTCGGATCTGGTACAGCCGGCCGGCTGCGGATGATCAACAGGGGCGGGAATACGACGCGGCCGGTCGCCTGGGCATGAAGGTCCTCGACCAGCTGGGCGTCCCGCGAGATGGCGACTTCTACATTTGCGGGCCATCGGGCTTCCTTGGCGATCTGCGCACGGGCCTGGCCGCTTGGGGCGTGCCTGCCGATCGGATCCATTCGGAGCTCTTTTCCGGCGGCCCTTCGCTGATGCCCGGTGTGATCGCCACGGCGGTGCGCGCACCACATCAGCCGGTGGGTACCCCAGGCACAGGGCCGCTGGTGTCCTTCGCACGCAGCGGTATCGCCGCTCGCTGGCGCCTGGACGACCAGAGCCTTCTCGAGTTGGCAGAAGCCTGTGACGTACCCGTCCGGTGGTCTTGCCGCACCGGCGTCTGTCACAACTGCGAGAGCGGATTGATCTCCGGGTCAGTCACCTACCAGCCTGATCCGCTCGATCCGCCGGCGCAGGGAAATGTCCTGATCTGCTGCTCCCGGCCGCAGGGCGACGTGGTGATCGACATCTGAGTGGCGTCGTGACTGCAGGCTGACGGTCGCTAGAGGGAAATCACGTCCCTCGCTTTTGCTCCCTTGATCGCTTCCACGGAAATCGAGTGATCGAAGGTGGCGAATCGCCCTGCGTGCCGGACCGCGAGTGCGAACAGGTAGAGGTCGGTCAACTGGCGCGGTCCGTGAATGCGTGTCGCATCGACCAGGCCCTGGTCGAGCAGGCTGACGTCATCGGGCCAGAACTCGTGGAGCCCGCTGGCACTCGCCTCTGCAAGGCGTTCGATCACAGCACGCACGGGCAGGGCATTCGGATAGCCTGGATGCGACATGATGCGCACGCAACCATTCTGGGTGATCGGACAGGAGGCCCAGCCGGTCCGCGCTTGGCTCGCGAACCATTGCGCGGCCCGTGCGTGCAGCGAATGATCGGCATCGAGCAGCGCGATCAGTACGTTGACGTCGAGCAGCGCCCGCATCAGTACGCGTCGTCTTCGCGCAGCTTGTCGATCAGCTCGTTGGTTACAACGCCCCCGCGCTTCGGAAAGGGCCGGAATCCGTAGACCGCCTTCGGTTGCCGCGCAGCCAGGCCCTGCGGTGGGGTCGTCAGCGCGCTGCGGGCGAGCTCCGAGATCACTTCGCCGGTAGTTTTCTTGTCGCGGCGGGCGCGCTCCTTGGCCGCCTGCAGGACGTCGTCGTCGATGTCGAGCGTGGTGCGCACGCATCAGATGCTAATGCATCAGATGACGAAGATCAAGAGGCCGATTCGCCGACGACGGTCTGGTTGAACCGGGCAACGTTTCGTGCAGCTGCCGTGCGAAAAGCAAACTCGTAATCGGGATAACTGACACCACCCCTACATCATGTCGCCCTGCCCGTACCGCCAACGGCCTTCCTATCAGCCACTCGGCCTAGCCTGTCGCGGTGAGACAGGAGCCGCGCACCTGATACGGGCGATAGCTCTTTCGCCCGGTTCAGTCACCATCTGCTCTGCGAACGGTACGGCCGCTAACGGCTGCGGAACTGCACTCATGAAGATGTACGCTGTGACCACCGGTGTGGCGAGTCTGGTGTCTCTGGTCGGCTCCCTGATGGCCAACCTGGCCGCTCGCGATTCATTGCTGCTGATCGTGCTGGCCGCGCTTTTCATACAGTGGCACGCTCAGCGCAGGCGGCAAGTGCGAACCGAGCAGCAACGCGTGGCGTTGGCCACGATGCGCAGCCTGTCCGACGAGGCGGCTTTGCTGAGCTGCAGCCAGGTCGCGAACGCTCATCCGGAGTTGCGGTGCGAGCTTCACATTTTCGAGCGTACTGTCGTCCGCTGCCTGGCAGACCTGCACCACGGCCGTGCCGGTGCGCCGGCCTTGGCGGTCATCCAGCGCTGCGTGAGGGTCATCGCCCCACCGCTGCTGGTGGCCGTGCAGACCTATGACGACAAGCTCACGCTGCAGAGTGTGTGTCGCCAATTTCGACGGATGAGCGAGCGGCTGTTGCCAGAGATCCCCAATAGCCAAATCCCCAACAGCCTCTCACCGATGGACACGCACTCCGCATTCAAGGGCGACCTCTCGAACCAACGAGGATCCGCTCTGCTGTCCGGCTAAGCGGGGCTCAATCGCCCGCGTGTTCCTTCGTCGAGACGTCGGGAAATTCCGTCGGCGTGGGGTCGTCCAAGACGACCGTATTGCCCTCGCTCCAGGGAGCATGCTGGTAGTCGAACGGCTTCACGGCCAGGCGCGGCTTGACGACCTCGAAGAAGGGCGAGATGTCGAAGTCGCGCGGTACGTACAGGCTGTGGTGGCGGATGCGCCATAGTTCGCGCACCTGGTCGGCGCGGCCCGGATTGCCGTCGTGCTTGCGCGTGATCACCGGCAGCACGGGGTAACGCACATCTCCGAATGCCTGCGCGATCAGCGTCGAGCAGATCGCGCGCGTCGGATCGCCGCTGCCGAAAGCGATCAAGCGGCGCCGCAGGCGTGCCGGCACCGGAAACGGCAACAGGTAGCGCGCCAGATCGAGCGAATTCTGCAGGTCGTACTGGTAGCCGATGCGGTTGATCATGTATTGGATCAGGCGCTCCCGGTCCGGGTCGGTCAGCCTGACCGGGCGGCAGATGCGCACGCGGAAGTTGCTGTAGCACGACAGCGCCACGGCGCGGACGCCCTCCAGCACGTCGGCCTCGACCAGCGTGGCCGCTTCGCCGCCGACGGGCCGCAGTTCGCGACGTGGGCCGACATACAGCGCCGCATGCGACCACATCGACTGCGTCAGGTACTTGATCGCCGCGCTCATGCGCGTGTTGCCTTCGACCAGCAGCACGTCGCCGGGGGCCAGCGTTTCCGCCACCAGCTTGGCGTCGGCACTGCTACCGCCTGGCTTGCTGATCGGCTCCGAAAGATAGGCCGCGATTGCTCGTCCGACGAATTCGAACACGGTCTCCCTATCGACCACCCGGCAGGACCAGGGAATAGTATCCGGGTTCGCATCTTCAGACACCACGAGAACACCGGGGGGAGCACGGTGGCCGCGACCGGTTCACCATCCACTGGCGCCGTTTCCGACTCCGGCCTGACCGCCTTCTACCGCGATATGACCGGCCCGGAACGGCGCACATTCTGGGCGTGTTTCGGCGGCTGGGCCCTGGACGGCATGGACTTCATGATCTACCCGCTGGTGCTGTCGACGGTGATGGCGCAGTGGCACGTCGGCACGGGAGCGGCGGGACTGGCGGTGACGCTGACGCTGTTGGCCTCCGCGGTCGGGGGCTGGTGCGCGGGCTACCTGTCGGACCGGATCGGCCGCGTGCGCACGCTGCAGTTCACGATCCTGTGGTTTTCCTTCTTCAGCCTGCTGTGCGCATTTGCGCAGACGTTCGGTCAGCTGATGCTGGCGCGCGGCCTGCTCGGGTTCGGCTTCGGCGGCGAGTGGGCCTGCGGCGCCGTGCTGATGGGCGAGACGATCCGGGCCCAGTACCGCGGCCGCGCCGTCGGCAGCGTGCAGTCGGGCTGGGCGGTCGGCTGGGGCCTCGCGGTGCTGGCGCAGGCGGTGCTGTTCACGCTGTTGCCCGGCGAGGCGGCCTGGCGCGCGATGTTCGCGCTGGGCGCGGCGCCGGCGCTGGTGGTGTTTTACGTGCGCCGCCACGTGCGCGAGCCGCAGATCGCCGCCGTGGCGCGGGCACGCCTGGCCGCCGCCGGCGAGCGGCCGGCGATCTGGGAGATCTTCGGCTCCGGCGTGCTGCGCACCACCGTGCTGGCGTCGCTGCTGGCCACCGGCGCTCAGGGCGGCTACTACGCGATCACGGCGTGGCTGCCCACGTTCCTGAAGACCGAGCGCAACCTCTCCGTGGTCGGCTCCACCGGTTACCTGGCGTGGCTGATCCTGGGCTGCTTTGCCGGCTACCTGGTGGGCGCCTGGCTCGCCGATCGGATCGGGAGGCGGCGGATGTTCATCCTGTTTTCCTGCGGCGCGGTGCTGTTGATCATCGCTTACACGCAGCTGGGCATTTCGAACGATGCCATGCGCGTGCTGGGATTTCCGCTCGGTTTCTTCGCGAGCGGTTATTTCTCCGGCATGGGGCCGTTCCTGACCGAGCTTTTCCCGACCCGGCTGCGCGGGTCGGCGCAGGGCTTTACCTATAACTTCGGTCGTGGCTTCGGCGCGCTGTTTCCCGCGCTGGTGGGCTACGTGTCGCAGACGATGCGGTTGTCGCTTGCGATCGCGGCGTTCGCGGTGATCGCCTACGGCATCCTGCTGGCGGCGGCGCTGATGTTGCCCGAGACCCGGGGCCGCCAGCTCGACGCCGATGCCTGAGCGCGGCGGTGCGCCGCCCGACTGCACGGATTTCCGCGACCTTAACTAAAGCGAGCACGTTTTCCGCCGAAATGTCGTAGCGGGGGCATTCGCGCTTCGCAAGGCGGGCACCGCATCACCGCCGGTGGCCCAAAAAAAGGGGGCAATCCGGTTAAAGGGATCTCGCGTCACGGCCGATAGAAGGACTACGGGGGTCTGTACCCCGGTGCGGAGCAGGCATGCGCGACCCTTTTTGGCTCAGAAATGTGTCGGCCTGCTTCGGACAGCGATCCTGCTGCAATTCCGACAGACGCCAGAAATACGTTAGGACAGACTCATTACTCGACAGGGATCGCCGACACGATTCCCGGCAAACCCATAGGAACCCGACCCCGTGAAAAGCTTCGCGACCCCATCGATCAGCGCCTTCATCGTGCTGCTGGAGCGACGTGCCACGCCGCTGCGCCTGGCGGGCGCGCTGGCAGCGGCCATCGTCTCGTTCGCCTTGTTGTTCGGTGCAAGCGCGCGCGCCCAGCCGTCATCCGATCCCGGCGAGAAGAAACTGGCCCACGAGTTGCGCGACATCGTGAGGACGGGCGCAACTCCCGCGGCGCGCTGGGTGCACGACGTGGCCGGCGTGCGGCATATCCAGGCCGTGATCGTCACCGATGGCGTCGATCCTCAAATGAGCGCCCTGCGGGCGCAGGTGCTTCGCGCCGGCGGCTCGATCCATGCGGTGCATCCGGCGGTGCACGCGATCACGGTCCAGATCCCGGCCGATGAGCTGCACGCGCTGTCGCTGCGCAGCGACGTGGTCAGCGTCTCTCCGAATCGCGACATCCGGCAGACCGCCAGCCTGCTCGAAATGATCACCGGCGTGCTGACGGGCAACGTGCGCTCCCACGCCACCCCCACCAGCTACAGCGGGCTGGACGGCAGCGGCATCGGAATCGCCGTCCTGGACTCCGGCATCATGAAGTCGCACGACGCATTTTGGAATGCCAGCGGTGCCTCGCGCGTGCTGCGCAACGTCAACCTGCTGAATGCGACGCTGGCCAACTGGACCACCGGCGTCGACGCCACCACATCGCTCGCGCCCGCCAGCCCCGCACTGGCGGCCTACGAGGCGGCGATCGCGGCCGACACGGTCGCCAACGAGGATGCCTACGGTCATGGAACGATGGTCGCATCGGTGGCGGCCGGACGCTACTACACCCCGA
>DATKFG010000035.1:0-16271 GCA_035511515.1 Burkholderiaceae bacterium
AGGTCCGACACGAAATGCATCCGTTCGGTCATGGGACAGGTCTCCTTCCAGCTCATGGGCAAGCCCTCCTTGCCCACGCATCTTCACCTGTCAACCATCAGCCCGGTCTAATCTGTCAACCATCAGCCCGGTCTGTACCCCGATCGCCCCTCGCCCGCGCAGCGGGAGAGGGGAGGGGGTGAGGGTCACGGCAGAGGCGCAAAGGGTGACGGCCAAGTGTTCAAGAAAATACTGATCGCGAACCGGGGCGAGATCGCCTGCCGCGTGATCCGCACCGCGCGGAAAATGGGCATCGGCACGGTCGCGGTCTACTCGGAGGCCGACCGCAACGCACGCCACGTGGAGCTGGCCGACGAGGCCGTCGCGATCGGCCCGGCGCCGTCCAAGCAGTCGTACCTGGACGCCGAGCGGATCGTGGCCGCCTGCAAGCAGACCGGCGCCCAGGCGGTGCACCCGGGCTACGGGTTCCTGTCGGAGAACGCAGCGTTCTGCGCGCGGCTCGAGTCCGAAGGCATCGTGTTCATCGGGCCCAAGGCCGACTCGATCCGGGCGATGGGCGACAAGATCGCCTCCAAGCGGTTGGCCGCCGCGGCCAAGGTCAGCACGATTCCCGGCCACACGGACGTGGTCGCGGATGCCGAGCAGGCGCAGAGGATCGCACGCGGCATCGGCTACCCGGTGATGATCAAGGCCAGTGCCGGCGGCGGCGGCAAGGGCCTGCGGGTGGCGTGGAACGACGCCGAGTGCCGCGACGGCTTCGCCTCGTGCCGCAACGAGGCCCGCAACGCATTCGGCGACGACCGCGTGTTCATCGAGAAGTTCATCGTCGAGCCGCGCCACATCGAGATCCAGGTGCTGGGCGACGCGCACGGTCACCTGCTGTACCTGTGGGAGCGCGAGTGCTCGATCCAGCGCCGCCACCAGAAAGTGATCGAAGAGGCGCCCTCCCCGCTGCTCGACGAGGCCACGCGCCGCGCGATGGGCGAGCAGGCCTGCGCGCTGGCGCGCGCCGTCAAGTACCAGTCGGCCGGGACCGTCGAGTTCGTGGTCGATCAGCAACGTCGGTTCTACTTCCTGGAGATGAACACGCGCCTGCAGGTCGAGCACCCCGTGACCGAGATGATCACCGGGCTGGATCTGGTCGAATGGATGATCCGGATCGCCGCCGGCGAGCCGCTGGCGTTCCGGCAGGAGCAACTCGGGCGCGAGGGCTGGGCCATCGAATGCCGGATCAACGCCGAGGACCCATCGCGCGGCTTTCTGCCGTCGACCGGGCGCCTGGTGCGCTTCCTGCCGCCGCACGAGCGGCCCGGCGAGGTGCGCGTCGACACGGGCGTGTACGAGGGCGACGAGATCCAGATCTACTACGATTCGATGATCGCCAAGCTGATCACGCACGGCGCCGACCGCGAGCAGGCGGTTGCGCGGATGCGCGCGGCGTTGAACCGGTTCGTGGTGCGCGGCGTCTCGACCAATATCGCGTTCCAGGCGGCGCTGATGCGCAACGCGCGCTTCCTGGAGGGGCGGCTGCACACCGGACTGATCGCGGAGGATTATCCGAGCGGCTTTAACCCGTCCAACGCGGTCCATCCGCGCCCTGTGCTGGTCGCGGCGGTCGCCGCCTATGCGCGCTGGCGCTACGTGGACCGTGCCGGCAAGATCACCGGCCAGTTGCGGGGGCACGGACGCAAGGTCGGCTCCGAGTGGGTGGTACAGGCCGGCGGCGAGTCGATCCGGCTGCAACTCGAAGCGAACAGCAGCGGCTGCGAGATCGTGCATCTGGGCCAGCGCCACACGCTGCGCACCGACTGGCAGATCGGACAGACCCTGTTCGAGGCCCGCTTCGACGAGGAGCCGGTGTGCCTGCAGTTCGAGCGGATCGGGCTGCGCTACCGGATCATCCACGAGGGCGTGCAGCTGGAAGCGGTCGTGCTGTCGCCGCGCGCCGCCGAGCTGCTGGCCCTGATGCCGCAAAAGGAGCTGCCCGACCTGTCCAGGTTCCTGCTGTCGCCGATGCCGGGGCTGCTGGTGGAAGTGGCGGTCAAGCCGGGTCAGGAAGTCAAGGCCGGCGAGCGGCTGGCGACGATCGAGGCGATGAAGATGGAAAACATCCTGCGCGCCGAGCGCGACGGCGTGGTCGAAGAGCAGCTGGCCAGCGCCGGCGAGAGCGTCGCCGTCGATCAGCCGATACTAAGATTCCGCTGAAAACCGGCCACCCGCCGAAATCGTACTTAAGGACTCGCGGGTGCGTGCCGATAACCGTAGAGGTGGTGCACGCCCATTCGAATTGCACCCTGACAACCGAAAGCCCCCATGTCCACCCACGCTGTTTCAGGCTTAAGTTCGACCAGGCCGTCCCCGGCCGCCTCAGCAAGGCAAGAGGCCACCGAGACACCCGCTCAAACGGCCAAAGAGGCCAGGCAAGGCGATCGTCAGGCCCAGCGAGTGGAAGCGAAGACGGCGGCCGCCGCGAGCCACCCCGCCGCACGATCCGCGGCCCCCGTGGTCAATACGAGCGGACAGACAACCGGAACAAAGATCAACACGAAGGCATAGTCTCGTCCGAGCTGGGCGTCGCGGCGCTTCGTTGACGCGCGTCACGGCGGACCTTATCGTTGTTGCTCTATATAGCGGGCGGCCGCAATTGGGCCGTGCCGGCACATAATTGCGTCCACCCTTGAGGGTGGGTTGGGGAGAACGGGTGGTTCGGTCGGCGACGGTCACCGTGCTGATCGCGGTCCTGATCGGCTGCGGGGCGGCGATCGCGGCCGAACCGGTCGGCGTCGTCACGATCCTGGACGGCGACGCGATCCTGATTCGTGGGCTGTCCAAGTTCGCGCTGGCCGAAGGTGTCCGCGTTGCAGCAAATGACCTGGCTGAAACCGGCAAGAACACGTTCTTGCGCGTCGAATTCGCCGACGGCGCGATCGTCGATCTCGGGCCGGCCACGCGTGTCCAGCTGAACCGCCCGTCGGTACAACAAGGCGGTCGGGCAGGCCTTTATCTGCTCGTGGGCTGGCTTAAGCTCAGCGTGGACAAGCTCCCCTCGGGTTCCAAAGCATCGGTCGCCTCGCGCGAGTTCGACGCGCTCGGGGTCGTGGGGGAAACGGTCGAGCGGGTCGAACGCGGCACCGGCGCCGTCTTTGCCGAGAGCGGCCCGGTTCGCGTGATCGATCGTCGCCACGGAGCGTCCATGCCGGTTGCGCTGGAATCAGGGGATTACCTGGCGCTGCGCGGGCGCGAGGCAAGCCGGATAGAACGCCAGCCGCCGCGCGAGTTCGTCGCCGCGCTGCCTCGTCAGTTCCGGGATCGCCTGCCCTCCCGCATCGCGCTTTTCCGGGATCGCGAGGTGATGCCCAAGCCCACCGGCACATTCACCTACGCCGAGGTCGAACCATGGATCGACGCCGAGCTGTTGGTGCGGCGCCGCTTCGTTCGCGACTGGTTCGCGAAAGCCGACGAGACCGAATTCCGGGAACGCCTCGACGCCGATCTTGCCCGGCATCCCGAATGGGAGCGCATCCTGCATCCGGAGCGGTTCGAACCCAAGCTGGCTCCACCGGTCGCGTCGGTGCCGCCCGCTCCGAACGGCACGCCTCCACACTGAACCGGCCGCCCCATGAAACTGCTGTTCAAGTTCAACCTGGTGTTCCTGCTGCTGTTCCTGCTGGCCATCGGCGCGTGCGGCTACATATCGCGCGATCTGCTGCAGCGAAACGCCCGCGAGGAGATCGCCGAGACCGCCCGGCTGCTGATGGCCAACGCGCTCGCTGTTCGCGCCTACACCCAGAACCAGATCAAGCCGCTGCTGGAAACGCAGATGAAGTACACGTTCCTGCCGCAGTCGGTGCCCGCGTTCTCGGCGGCCGAAGTGCTCAGCGATCTGCGCAAGAAGTACCCGGACTACACCTACAAGGAGGCGATGCTGAATCCGACCAACCTGCGCGACCGGGCGGTCGACTGGGAGGCCGACCTGATCAGCCAGTTCCGCGGCGGAGCCGGGTCCGGCGAGATCTTCGGCGAACGCGATACGCCAACCGGCAAGTCCATGTATTTCGCACGGCCCATGAAGATCGTCGACCCGGCCTGTCTGCTGTGCCACAGCACCGTGGAGATCGCCCCGCGCACGCTGGTCGAAAAATACGGGCCCGCCAACGGCTTCGGATGGAACCTGAACGACATCGTCGGCGTGCAGCTGGTGTCGGTGCCCACCACGGTGGCGCAGGCGCGTGCGCAGCGCGCCTTCGACACGTTCATGCTCTCGCTGGCCGGCGTGCTGATCACGATCGCCGTCGTCCTGAACCTGCTGCTGTGGTGGATGTTCATTCGCCCGGTGACCAGGATCTCCGCGCTGGCCGACCGCGTCAGCCTGGGCGACCTTGAGGCCACCGATCTGAACGTGCGCAGCGGAGACGAGATTCAGACGCTGGCCGAGTCGCTGGCGCGAATGCGCAAGAGCATGGTTCAGGCGCTGCAGCTGCTCGGGGGCTGAGCCCGCGGGAGACCGGCCATCACCTACCCTGCCGCCGGCCCCAGCGGGCACCAACCCCCGCGCAACCTCGGGAAGTATCCGATCCTGGGTCAGCTCGGCAAAGGGGCGATGGGGGTCGTGTACAAATCCTTCGACCCCGTGATACGGCGTCCGGTCGCGCTGAAAACCATTCGCAAGGAGCTGCTGGACGATGTCGAGGATGCCGCAACCTTCGGCAGGCGCTTCCGCAACGAAGCACAGGCCGCCGGCCGCCTGCAGCACCCGGGCATCGTGGCCGTGTACGAGTACGGCGAAGATCCGCAATTCGCGTTCATCGCGATGGAATACGTCGAAGGCAGCAGCCTGCGCCAGTACTTCGAGCGCAAGGTCCGCTTCGAGGAACACGACCTGATCAGCATCATGGCGCAGTTGCTCGACGCCCTGCACTACGCGCACGAACAGGGTGTCTGGCACCGCGACATCAAGCCCGCCAACATCATCATCATGAGCAACGGCCGCATCAAAGTGGCCGATTTCGGCATCGCGCACGTGGGCAGCTCCACGCTGACGCAGGTCGGCGTCGTGATGGGCACGCCCGGTTTCATCGCGCCCGAACAGTACCTGGGGCGGGACATCGACCACCGCGTCGACCTGTTCGCGGCCGGAGTGGTGCTGTACGAGCTGCTCACCGGCCAGCCGCCGTTTTCCGGCACGAAGGAAAACGTGATGTACAAGGTCTGCCATGAGGCCGCCCCGCCGGCCTCGGTGGCGGCGGGCAATTCGTCGCTGGCCCGCTTCGATTCGGTGGTGGAGCGGGCCCTGGCCAAGCGCGCGGAGGACCGCTACGCGTCGGCCGCCGATTTCCGCGCCGAGCTGCTGGCCGCCCACGATCGGCCCGTCAGCGCAACCGTATCGGAGCAGACGCTGATACGCGCGATCGCAACCCCGGGCGAGCCGCGCCAACCCACGCCGCCCCATGCCGGCGAGCGAAGGGCGTCCCACCCCGGCGGCGCCCCCGGCCCGCCGCACGTTTCGACGATGCCGACCGAGATGCTGGTCGCAGCCGGCTGGAACGTCGACGAGCTTGCCACCGTGGAGCGCAGCCTGGCCCACTTCGTGGGGCCGATCGCCCGGATCATGGTTCGGCGCGCGGCCCGTGACGCCAGAGACCTCGCCGCGCTGGTGCAGAAACTGGCCGATCAGCTGGCCTCGAGCTCCGACCGCACCCGGTTCCTGCAGCAAAACATCCATTTTGCGAACACCCACCCTGGAAAGTCCCAGGCCCGCGCGCCTGCCGAGGACGACGATGCCACCGTGATCCCGGGGGCGGCCAGCGATCCGACGGTCCCGCGCGGGCCAAGCGCCGAGGAGATCGCGCGCGCCTCACGCCTGCTCGCGATCCACATGGGCCCGATCGCGCAGGTGCTCGTACGCCAGGCGGCGCAGGCCGGCGTCGGCCGCGCCGCGTTTCTGGAACGCGTGACGCAGCGCCTGACCGATGCCGAGCGCGACCGGTTCCTGGCCGACTTCGAGCGGTCTCACTAGAGCCGCAGCCCTCACCCCCTCCCCTCTCCCGCTGCGCGGGCGAGGGGCGATCGGCCGCGGCAAGCCCTAAGGCGTTCGCAAAGGCACGCGGGGCTGAGGGCGTTGATGCATCCACACTTTCGGAATGGGCTACCCGATCGACGTGATCTTTCTGGACCGCCGCGCACGTATCGTGGGCGTGTGCGCCCTCGCGGGATGGAGACTCAGCGATGGAGATTCAGCAGAAAAGAGTCCTTCTGGTCGAGGATCACGAGCTGATCCGGCTGGGTACCGGACTTCTGCTGGAGTCGCTGGGCGCGGTGCGCTGTGATATCACGCCGTGTCGCTCGCTGGACGAAGCGCGGGCAGCCTGCCGCGACGACGGACCGTTCGACCTGGTCCTTCTGGACCTGAACCTGGTCGACTCGAAAGGTCTTCAAGGGCTGCGCACGCTGCGCGACGAATTTCCGGAACAATCGATCGCGATCCTGACCGGCACGCAAGACGAGTTCGTGGTGCGTCAGGCGCAGGCGATGGGCGCAATCGGATATCTGTTGAAGTCCTGGACGCCGGAGCAGGTAAAGGCAGCGCTGCTCTCGCTGCTCGGGCCCACCAACGGTGCCGAGCGCGCCACCATCTCGGAGCGCTTTCCCAAACTGGCCGGCACCTCGCACTACGACCGCGTCGCCGAGCTGGGACCCCGCCACCTGCAGATCCTCGAATTGATCCTGGAAGGTTGCAATAACCAGGAAATCAGCACCACCACAGGACTGTCGCTGGGCACGGTGAAGAACTACGTGTCGGCGATTTTGCTGGCACTCGACGTCCAGAGCCGCGCCCACCTGATCAGCCTGTTCCATTGAGCGATCTGCGCAATCCGGCGCACGGCGACCAGCGCATCGACGCCGAGATGTATCGCGCGGCCTACGCGGCGGACCGGCGCGGCTCGCTGGCAGGAATTCTTGCAGCCCTGTTCGCCGCCTCGGCGCTGCAGAACCGCGGCGCGCCGGCCGCCGTGTGGCTGTGGGCCGGCGGCTACGTCTTGCTCGCGCTCGCCCGGCGCGGGTTGCTGGCGCGGCGCGACCTGACGGCGCCGCGCTCGGATCCGCAGCACGAGCGCACGGCGCGCAGCACGTGGCTCGGGCTGGTTGCCGCGTCGGCGGCCGTTTGGGGCGCGGGGCCGCCGCTGTTCCTGACGCGCGATTTCGCAACCGGCGGCACCCTGACAGGAATCTGGCTGGCCGCGGCCGGACTTTCGGCGCCACTGGTGGCCGCGGCCCGTCCGGCCATCTACCTGTGGCTGCTGCCGGCGGTACTGCCGCTGCTGTTCGCGCTGGCGTGGCACGGATCCGGCGAGTCCCTGGTGCTGGCAGCGCTGGGGTCGGGCTTTCTGCTGGTGCTGCTGCGCCTGGCGCTCGAGCAGAACGACTCGCTGGCGGCCGGATTGGCGGCGCGGTTTCAGAACGAGGACCTCGTCCAACGGCTTCAGGCACAGGTCGAACTGGCCGCCCGCGCCAGCCAGGAAAAGACGCGCTTTCTGGCTTCAGCCGTTCACGATCTGCGCCAGCCGTTGCACGCGCTGGGCCTGTTCTGCGCCGCGCTGGACCAGCGCCTGCACGACATTCCGGAAAGGCCGCTGGTGAAGAACATGATGGCCTCGATCGAGGCGCTGGAGAGCTCGTTTGGCGCCATGCTGGACATCTCGCGCCTGGACGCCGGCATCGTGCACGCGGAGCCGCAGACGTTTCCGGTGCGCGACGTGTTCCGGCGCCTGTACCAGCAGTTCGGCGGCGATGCCGAGGCGCGCGACATCTCGCTTCGGTTCCGCGCCGCCCGCCGGGTCGTGGTCAGCGATCCGCAGCTGCTCGAACGGGTGCTGTCCAACCTGGTCCAGAACGCGCTGCGCTACACCCGCCAAGGTGGGGTTCTGGTGGCCGCGCGGCGTCGCGGCGCCGATGTGGCGCTCGAAGTCTGGGATACCGGGGTCGGCATCGCGCCAGAGATGCTGGAGCTGATCTTCGAGGAGTTTTACCAGATCGACAATCCGGAGCGCGACCGCACCCGGGGCCTGGGCATGGGATTGGCCATCGTGCGGCGCCTGTGCAACCTGCTGTCGCACCCGTTGCAGGTTCGCTCCAGGCCCGGACGGGGCACGCTGTTTCGCGTGGTGGTGCCGGCCGGCGACCTGCGCGACCGGGCCCAACCGGCGCTGGAAGCCGAAACGCTGCCGCCGCGTACCGATGTGCGCGTGACCATCTTGTTGATCGACGACGAACGCGCGATCCGCGACGCCACCAGCGAGCTGCTGCGACCGCTGCGGGTCGACGTGCTGGCGGCGGCCACCATCGCCGAAGCGGTCGAGCTGGTGCGCCGCGCCAGCGTTCCGATCGACATGATCCTGTCGGACTGGCGGCTGCGCGGCGCCGAAACCGGCGTGCAGGCGGTTCGCGAAGTTCGCAAGCTGTGCGGCGCCTCCACGCCGGCGGTGCTGATCACCGGCGACACATCGGCCGATGTGCTCACGCAGGCTCATCAGAACGGGCTGGTGATCCTGCACAAGCCGCTGCAGCCGCGCGAGCTGCTCCGGCTGATCGGCCGGTTGGAGCGGTAAATGGCCGGCGGCATGACTTTAGTCACTAGCGCGGAGCAGCCGCCGCGCGATGTACTCGTTCCGGCGTGCCAGCTTCCTCGCTCCGGGCCAGCTCTCCGGTTTCGCCCGGGAGGGGTGGTTTCATTTATCAGAAACGGCCCACGTCCGATATGACCCTGGTATTGCGAGGAATTTCGCTCAACGAAGAAGCGCTGAGCAACCCTCTCGTCGGCCGATTCGACCACCGTGGCGGCGAGATCGGCCGATCCGACAACGCCACTTTCACGCTGCCCGATCCGCAGCGGCTGATCTCGCGCGTGCACGCGCGCGTCTCGCATGCCGAGCAAACGTACTGGATGCAGAACGTCAGCACCGCCGGGCAGATCCTGCACAACGGCCGTCCCCTCAGCCCGGGCATGCGCGTGAGCCTGAGCGACGGCGACGACGTGCGGATCGGCGGCTACCGCCTCGCGGTCGCCTTCGAGCACGATCAGACCAGCAGGAACATCCTGCGCGGCCGCACGACAGCCCCGGTGCGGGTCGCGCCGGCGCTGGCCCCGGCCGCCGCCCAGGTTGCCCTGCCCCCCGCCCCAGCGCTGCCGCCGCCGGCCATGGCCGCCGTCTTGCCCTCCGGCTTGCCCTCCGGCTTGCCCTCCGTAGCCTTGGCGAAGGAGGGAGCCTTGGCGAAGGAGGGAGCCTTGGCGGAGCACGGAGCCGCGGCGGCGGTGCAGTCCGCGCCCGCCGCCGCACCTGCCCGCCGAAGTCCGCCAGGCGAAGGCGGGACCACCCGTGCCGTCGCCCGCGAAAAGCCGTGGCGCCCGCAGCGCGCGCCCGGGCCAGCGGCCAGCGCGGAGTCGCTGTGGCGCGGCTTCCAGGAAGGCGTCGGCGTCGAACTGCCCTTGCCGAACGGCCCCTCGCCCGAGCTGCTCAGCGCAGCGGGCACGATGCTTCGGATCGCGGTGGGCGGCCTTCACCGCCTGATCTCGATGCGCGCGGTGGCCAAGAGCGAGATGCACGCGGAAATGACGATGATCCAGGTCCGCGGCAACAACCCCTTGAAGTTCTCGCCCGACGCCACGGTCGCGCTGAAGATGCTGCTGCAGCCTCCGGTGCAGGGCTTCCTGTCCGGGCCGTCGGCGTTGCGCGACGCGGTGATCGACCTGCAATCCCACCAGGTCGGAGTGATGGCGGGCATGCGGGCCGCGCTGAGCGCCGTGCTGGAGCGCTTCGACCCGGTACAACTGGAACGGCGTCTGACCTCGCGTTCGGTGATCGAGTCGCTGATTCCGTCGCAGCGCCGCGCCCGGCTGTGGGAGCTGTACCTGGAGCACTATCGCGCGCTCAACGAGGAGGCGCAGGAGGACTTCAGCCGCTTCTTCGGCGAGGCCTTCCTCGAGGCCTATAACGCCCAGGTGCGCAGTCTGGAGGCGGCGGGCGACGAGGCCGCCGTCCCGGTTGCTTCCTACCCGGCCGCTCCAAAAGGCAAGTGAAGGTCCAATGATGCTGGCCGTTCGCACTGCGCAGCGCTCGTGCACCGGCTCACGCGACCACAACGAGGACTGCGTCGGCGTCGAGCACGTCGGACCGCACTGGTGCATGGTGGTATCGGACGGAGCCGGAGGCCACCGCGATGGAGCGCTCGCCTCGCGCCTCGTGGTGGACCGGATCCTGGCGGGCTTTCGCAGCCGGCCACCCACCGACAGCCAGGATCTGAGCGAGCTGATGCTCGATGCGCACGACGGCATCGTCGCCGCGCAACGGGCGAGCGGCATCACCGATCGGGCGCGCGCGATGCATGCCACCGCGGTCGTGCTGCTGATCGATGCCGGCTCCGGGCTGGCCCTGTGGGGCAGCGTCGGCGACTCGCGCCTGTACCTGCTGCGCGGGGGACGCGCATCGGCGTTGACCCGCGACGACAGCATGCTGCAGTGGATGGTCGAGTCGGGGCTGTGGCAGGCCGAACAGCTCAAGGAGCATCCCCAGCGCAACCACCTGCTGGCGGCGCTCGGGGCCGACGAACGCTTCGAGCCGCACGTGAACGCCGAACCGTTCGCGCTGCGCGACCGCGATGCGTTCCTTCTGTGCAGCGACGGCTGGTGGCACAGCGTCGAGGACGGCGACCTGGAGCGCCTGCTGAGCAATGCGGCCACTCCGGAGCACTGGCTCGACGCGATGGTCGCGTACGCAACGGCGCAGGCCGACCCGCGCCAGGATAATTTCTCAGCGATCGGCTGCTGGATCGGCGGGCAGACGCCATGAAGCTGCTGGCCGACGGACATTGAGCCATGCCGATCGAACCCGACGCCGATACGCTGTTCGGTACGCAGGTTGCGGTGCGGCCCGATGTGGCCCGGCCGCAGGCGGCCGCGCAGGAGGCGACTGCCGCGCCGGGCCCGAACCCGCTGCTGTCCGAGGCCGACGGGTTGCTCGCGCTGGTGCCGCCGCTGCGCTCGACCACCCAGGTCGCCGACCTGGCGCGATTGCGGGCCCAGATCGCCATCGCATTGCAACGCTTCGATGAGCGCGCGCGGCGGCGCGGCATCGCCGCCTCCCAGGCCCAGAAGGCGCACTTCGTGCTGGGCACGCTGCTCGACCACGTGGTCGCGACGATGCCGTGGGGCGCGGACGGCCAGTGGCAGAGGCTCAATCCGCTCAAGTCGGCGCCCGGCGAGAGCGCGGGCCACTCCGCGATCCGACAGCTGGCCCGGATGGCGGAGGATCCCACAGCCAATCGGGATCTTCGCGAGCTGATCTACGTGGCGCTCGCGCTCGGGTTCGAGGCGCGCGCTCACGGACCGGCCGGGGGGGCCGGGGAGGCCGACCAGGTGCGGGCGCGCGTGGCCGCGATGCTGGCGCGCGAGCCCGGCACCGCCGCGCGCCCGTTGTCCGCGCGCTGGCGACCGGCGGTGCGGCGCTCCGGCGTGCTGGCGAGCTGGCTTCCGTTGTGGGCGGGGTCGCTCACGGTCGCCGGCCTCCTGGCCCTGCTGTATTTCTCGCTGGCGCTGGCACTGGGGTCGCAGTCCGATCGCGTCTTCAAGCAGATCGCCGCACTGCGTCTGCCGGATTCGGGTGCGGCCAGCGCCGCGGCCTCGCAGCCGCGCCTGCAACCCCTGTTGAGCGGTGCAGCGTCCGAGGCAGGTTTGCAGGTGCGCGACGAAGCCGACCGCAGCGTGGTCACGCTGCGCGACGAGTCGCTGTTCGAGCCGGGGACGGCGAACCTGCTGCGCTCGGCCAGCGCGTTGCTGCGGCCGGTGGCGGCGGCGCTGCAAGGCGTGACCGGCCGGGTGCAGGTCGTCGGACATACCGACACCGCCTCCCGGCGGTCGGCACGGTACCCGTCCAACTGGGAGCTGTCGGTTGAGCGGGCGCGCGCCGTCTACGACGCCTTGAGCACACTGGGAGTGCCGGCGGCGCGCATGCGCTATGACGGCCGGGCCGACACGGAGCCGCTCAATGCGGGGACCGTGGCCGCCCAGGGGCACAACGGCCGGATCGAAATCGTGCTGCTGGCCGGGCGATGATGATGCGCCCCTGGCTGCTCGCCGCACTGGGTCTGACCGCCTTCGGGGTGCTGGTGTGGTTCGCCGGGCCGCTGGTTTCGATCGGCCCTGTGGCTCCCTTGGCCTCGGCCCCGGCGCGTGCGGCGCTGATCGCAGCGTTCGTTTTCGTTTACGTGGCGCACAAAAGCTGGGTTGCGCTGCGCGTCCGGCGGCGCAACGAGCGGGTCGTGGGCCAGCTCGCGCCGCCGTCGGCAGGTACCGAGTCGGCCGAGGTGGCGCAGCTGCGCAAGCGCTTTTGCGCAGCGCTCGACACGCTGCGGCATACGCGCTTCGGACCGCGCGGCGGAGCCTGGTCGTCGCTGTCGTGGAAGTTCGGCCGCCAGTACCTGTATCAACTGCCCTGGTACCTGATCATCGGCGCCCCGGGCGCTGGCAAGACGACCGCGCTGCTCAATGCGGGCCTGCAGTTTCCGCTCGCGGGCCAGTTCGGCCGCGGTTCCATCAAGGGCGTCGGCGGCACCCGCAACTGTGACTGGTGGTTCACCGACCGCGCGGTGCTGCTCGATACGGCGGGTCGCTACACGACGCACGAGGCCGACCGGACGGCAGACCGGCAGGCGTGGGAAGGCTTCCTGGCGCTGCTGGCGCGCGCGCGCCCGCGCCAGCCGCTGAACGGGGCGCTGGTGGCGGTGTCGATCAGCGATCTGCAGGTATTCGACGCGATCCAGCGCGCGCAGCATGCCGCCACGCTGCGGGCGCGCCTGGACGAGATTCGCGCGGCCACGGGCATCCGGGTGCCGATCTACCTGCTGCTGACCAAATGCGATCTGCTGCCCGGCTTTCTGGACTCGTTCCTCGCGTTCGACAAACGCGCCCGCGACCAGGTCTGGGGCACCACGTTCGATTTCGCCGCATCCACCCGGGAGCGTGCCGGCGACGAATTCCCGGCGGCCTTCGACCAGCTGGTCGAACGTCTGCACGACGGGCTGATCGAGCGGATGCAGGGCGAACGCGATCCGCAGCGGCGCGCTCGCATTTTCGCCTTTCCGCGCCAGTTCGCCGGGGTGCGCGAGCCGCTGACCGAGCTGGTGCGCCATGTGTTCGGGCCCGGCACGGCCGCCGCAGTGGACGGTGCGCCCTGCCTGCGTGGCGTTTACTTCACCAGCGGCACGCAGGAAGGCACACCGATCGACCGCACGCTGTCGGCCCTGGGACGCGAGCTGGGGCTGGAGCGCCAGATCCTGCCGCCGAACCAGAGCACCGGGAAGAGCTTCTTCCTGGCCAACCTTCTGCGCAACGTCGTGTTCGCGGAAGCCGAGATGGCCGGCCGTTCGCCCGGATTGGAGCGCTGGCGGGGCCGCGCGGTCACGGCACTGCTGGCCGGGGTGCAGTGCGCCGGCGCGCTGCTGGCGGCTTACTGGGTGACCAGTTACTCGCGCAGCTCCGCCGAAGTCGAGCAGGTGGCGCACGAGGCCGAGGGCGCCCGCACGCAGATCGAGGCAACCGACGCCCGGCCCGGTCTGGATCCGCGCCCCCTGCTGCCAGCGCTGAACGCCGTGCAGGATCTGAACCGGTCGACCTCGGCCGATCCGGACGCCGGAGCCGGATCGGTTCCGGGGTTCCGCCGTCACCAGCGCCTCAAGCTCGCCGCCGCAGCCCATCAGGCTTACGACCGGATGCTGCTTGCCTCGCTGCTGCCCCGGATCGTCGGGCGCGCCGAGGAGCAGATGCGCAGCGGAGCAGACCCCAATCTGCAATACGAGGCGCTGAAGGCCTACACGATGATGCACGAGCCCGCGCGCTTCGACGCGTCGGCGCTGAAGGCATTTGTCACCTACGAGTGGGACAACGCGTTGGAGCCGCCGCTCGCACGGGAGGAAAAGGCGCAGCTCGCGCAGCATCTGGACGCATTGCTCGATGCCGGCGCGGTCGGGGCTGCGCCGGCCGGCGACCCCCGGCTGATCGACTCGGTCAGGGCGCGCCTTGCCGGCCAGCCGGTCTCGCAACGCGTTGCCACGCGGCTGAAGGCGATTCTGGGTACCGGCTCCTACCCGGACTTTGCGGTGGCCTCGCTGGGCGATACGGCCGCCGCGCTGTTCGTGGGCAAGGACGGCCATTCGCCTGCGCGCATCGTGCCGGGACGCTTCACGCTGGCGGCCTATCGCGAGGGCGTGTTGACGGCGCTGCCGCAGGTGGCTTCGCAGCTGGCAACCGAAACCGGCTGGGTGCTACCCTCCGGGGCCTCCTCTGGCAAGGCTACGGCGGCCGAGGCGTTGGCCGCCTACCTGGATGACTACGCGCGCAGCTGGGCCGACTTCATCGACGACCTGCGCCTGAAGCACGCCGGCGGCGCTGGCGAAGCTACGCACCAGGCGCAAGTGCTGGCGGCCCGCGACGGCCCGCTCGCCAACCTGGTGCGGGCGGTCGTGCAACAGACGTCGCTGACCCACGAGGCCTCGGGCGCCGGCGCGCTGGGCGAGGCGGCCGCGCCTCTGGAACGCTCGCTCGCCGAGCGCTTCGAGCCGCTGCGGCAGTTGATCGCCCCCGGCGCCGGCGGACGCCAGCCGCTGGATGCAGCGCTGGCCGACTTCCATCAACTGCACGTGCTGCACGCCCTGGCCGCCTCCGGCAAGGGTACGGAGGCCGGGGCCGCGGCCAGCACACCGGAGTGGCTGGCGCGTGTCCAGGCCGATGCGCGCCTCTATCCCGAACCGGTGCGCTCGATGCTGCTCGCGCTGTCGTCCTCGCGGGCCGCCTCCGCTGACGCCCCCGCCGGAGCTTCAGCGAAGGCGGCCGACGCATGCGGACAGGCGGTGCCGGGGCGGTTTCCGTTCGACCGCGGCAGCCCGCGCGAGATCGCGATGGCGGACTTCAATCGCCTGTTCGGTCCATCCGGACTGTTCGACGACGGGCTCGAGGGCAACGCCGAAGACAGCGCGACGTCAAGACTTCGTTCGGCGGCGCGCATCCGTGACGTGTTCTTCGCGGGGCGGCGCACCGACGCGGCGCTGCGACTGACGTTTCGCCCGCACGACATGGACGAGACCATCGACCGATTCGTGCTGGAGGTCGATGGCCAGCCCGTGCGCTACTCGCACGGTCCGCCCACGCCAACCGTGGTCACGTGGCCCGGGCCGACGTCGGGCGCTCGCGTCGAAGTGACGCCGGCCCGGCAGGGACAGCCCGCGCTCGAGTTCAGCGGCACGTGGGCTCTTTTCCGCCTGCTGGACCGGGTTCCGGTCGAATCGATCGGGCCGGGCCGCTTCCGCGTCGTGTTCAATTTGGCAGGACGGCGCGCGAGCTTCGATGTCGAAACCGAAAGCGGCGCCAACCCGTTCCGGATGCCCGAGCTGGAGCGGTTCGATTGCCCACCGAAATCATGACGGGCACGCCCGTCGTGGCTTCGGCAGGCTGGTTCGGCAAGATTCCGGCGCTGGGCGACTTCGCCGGCCGGCGGCTGCCGCCGCAGTTCGTCCAGCCCTGGGATGAGTGGCTGTCAAGCGAGCTCGCCGCTGCGAGGCAGCTGCTCGGCCCGGACTGGCCGCAGTCGCAGCGGGACGCGCCGATCTGGCGTTTCGCCCTGACCCCGGGCGTGCTCGATTCGCGCTGCTGGTTCGGCATCCTGATGGCCAGCACCGATCGGGTTGGCCGCTGGTTTCCGCTCAGCGTGGCAGCCGGCGTCGATCAGGCGTTTGTCGGGCTCAGCGCCTGGTGGGCTGAGCTGGGGCGCGCCGCACTGAAGTCGCGCGAGGCCGGTTGCGACGCCGAGGCGCTCGATCAAGCGGTGCTGGCCGCGGACGCCTGCCTCGGACCGGCCGGCCGCACCGCACTGACGCCCGACAGCGTCCGAGCCCACCTGGCCGCTGCCGCGCCCCCAACCAGCCTGTGGTGGACCTGGAGCGACGATGGGACGGCCGCCGGCGAACCATGGACGGTCAGCGGCTTGCCGCGCGGCGAGCACTTCCAGCGATTGTGGCGCCCTGCCTGAGCGTTCGGCCGGCGAACCGAGGCTCGCAGTCCGAACGCGACACAGGGTTATGACCCCATCACGCGTCCGGCCAAACCGCGGCGACGAGCTCCGGCAGCACCGCGGCGGCCGGCCCGCGCAGGTTCAGTGTCACCCGATCGTCAAGAACCGTCTGATCGATATTGACCTGGATCGTGACCGATCCGGCCGCGATCGCAG
>DATKFG010000036.1:0-8347 GCA_035511515.1 Burkholderiaceae bacterium
CAGCGTCGCCGTCAATGGCTGTTGCCTGACCGTGACCGCGATCGACGGCACGCGTTTTCACGCTGATCTGTCCGAGGAAACGCTGGCCCGGACGGCCAACCTGGACCGGTGCGGGCCGGTGAACCTGGAACTGTCGCTGGCCGTGGGTGACCGGATCGGGGGTCACCTGGTGTCGGGTCACGTCGACGCCGCCGGCACGGTTGTGGGAATCACCGCGGCAGGGGACTCTCGCGAGCTGCGCGTCCGCGCGCCGCGCGCGCTTGCGCCCTACCTCGCCTTCAAGGGGTCGCTGGCCATCGACGGCGTCAGCCTCACCATCAACCAGGTGCAGGATCTGGAGGACGGCTGCGACGTCACCATCAACCTGATTCCGCACACGCTGAATGTCACCACGCTCGGGCAGTTGGCGACCGGGCAGCGCGTGAATCTGGAAGTCGATTCTCTTGCGCGCTATGCCGAGCGGGCAATTCAATGCCTATCAATGCCGATCAAACCAACCGGTCAAGCTTAGAAAGACGACTTGTCGGCAGCAGGAGCAGGACGTTTCAGATAGTGAGAAGGGCGTGTGAATTCGGGCGCGGATTCACACGCACGAGTTGGTAAGCCAATGATCTAACAAAGCTTTCCCGTACGCCCTGAATACAAGTTACCTAGGATCTTTGGACCTTCTTGCGGTGCCAAGCGACTAGCCGATACATGTGTCCCTCTGGAATGTCGCGCGGTGCCGCGACCTTTAGGCCGAGCCGGTCGCGCACTTCCGCAAGCAGGCTGCTGTGACCCCACGGATAAATTTGGTCATCGAACAAGAGGCCAAAGCCCTTGGCTTGCGCGATTTGGTTCATGTAGGACTTGGGGGCGAATCGCATGACGAACAAGGGTGTAAGCCCCAAGTAGTCGCACAGGCGCAACTTGGTATTTAGTTCTTCGTGGCCGATGTAGTTCTGAGTGTTTTTAATCTCGACACCGTACGCAATTCCGTCGCGGATCACGATGCGGTCGAGGTTATGGTTCGTCTGCACCCATGTCTTGGCATTCCACGATTTCACGTCTTTCGCTGCGATCGCGAATCCATTCCGCGCGAAAGCGGAGTCGAACATCATTTCGGCATGCCGCCCAAGCGCTTGCGCAAACTCCGGGTTGAAGATGCGTTCTAGAAGCGTCCGAATACTTTGCTGCTCACGTCTCCAATACCTGTGCCTAATGTGGGCGTAGAAATTTAGGTTATTCCCCTGGATGATGTCCGGTATTCGCTGAAGCCGTTTCGCGTCGGCTGACTCTACGAGGGCCTTATTCGTTATCCAGTGAAAGAATTCACGTTCGAGGGCGGTTTCAATTTGCGTGGAGTAAAAGACACGGGTTGGAGACTCCTCAAAAATGCGCATCACGCGCGGCACCGCGTCATCGATCTTGGTGTCGCGCGGTGGTTCCCAAGTCGGAATGTCTTCGTCGTCCATTCGCTCTCCAACGGGACCGGAGAAGCTGGGTCGAGGGTGGTGCCGCAAGCAACATAACAGTGTGCCGCACGCAGGTGGGTAGGTTGCAGATCTTGGTCTTTTTATCCGCTGACGGTACTGTTGACGGTATCCGGATTTAGCATCGATGTGCTCCCTTTTGGATCAGGCTGTTAGCCAACGGCGTACCTGATGCTCCGCTGTGCCGAGCGCATCATTTCGCTGATGGCGCCGTCGGTGGACGGCAAAAGGACCTAGAATCGATTTCATGCTGTCCGCCGCACGCTCGACGCCGGAACCCGAGTCGGCCGCCCCGGTCGCGCCGACCGCCGAGATCATCGGCGAGATCGGCCGCGGCAACCTGGTCGTGCTGGTGGACGACGAGGATCGCGAGAACGAGGGCGACCTGGTATTCGCGGCCGATTTCGTCAGCGCGGAGAAGGTCAACTTCCTGGCCAAGTTCGGACGCGGCCTGATCTGCATGCCCGTGACCGAGGAGCACGCCCGCCGACTGCAGCTGCCGCCGATGTCGCAGGACAACCGCTCGGTACACGGGACCAATTTCACGGTGTCCATCGAAGCGGCCGAAGGGGTGACCACGGGCATTTCGGCGGCCGACCGTGCACACACGATCCGGGTTGCCTCGCGCCCCGAGGCGCGGCCGACCGACATCGTGCAGCCGGGCCACGTATTTCCTCTGGTGGCCCGCCCCGGCGGCGTGCTGGTGCGGGCCGGCCATACCGAGGCGTGCTGCGATCTGGCGCGGCTGGCCGGCTTGAATTCGAGCGCCGTTCTGTGCGAGATCATGAACGACGACGGCACGATGGCGCGCCTGCCGGACCTGATCGAATTCGCGCGCCGGCACGGGCTCAAGCTCGGCACGATCGCCGACCTGATCCAGTATCGAGCCGCGACCGAGTCGCTGATCGAGCGCATCGGCGCCCGGATCGTGCAGACCCAGGCCGGAACGTTCGATCTGATCGGTTATCGGGACCTGGCCGGCGACGGCACGCACCTGGCATTCGTGCGCGGCACGCCGCAGCCGGACCGCGATGTGCTGGTGCGGGTGCACGAGCCGCTGTCGGCGCTGGACCTGCTCGACACGACCAGCGGCCAGCACACCTGGACGCCGGCACAGGCGCTGCAGGCGATCGCGCGCGACGGCTGCGGTGTGCTGGTGCTGCTGAATTGCGGCGAGAGCTCGCAGCAGTTGCAGCGCCGGATTCGCGCGTGGTCCGCGCCGGAACCTGCGCCGGCCGTCCGGCGCGCTGCAGCCGAGGACCTGAGGACCTACGGCATCGGCGCGCAGATCCTGCGTGACCTGCAGGTCGGACGCATGAAATTGATGGCTAAGCCCCGCAAGATGCCTTCGATGGCCGGATTCGGGCTGACTGCGGTCACCTACCTTGAAAGCGGATAAACATGGCACTTGATTCGATCGCGCCGGATCTGGACGGGGCTGGCCTGAGGATCGGCATCGTCCAGTCCCGGTTTAACGGGTGGGCCGGCGAAGCGCTGCTGGCTGCGTGTGTGGCGGAGCTGCGCAAGCTGGGTGTGGACGATGACGATGTGACGCACGTGACCGTTCCGGGGTCGCTGGAGCTTCCGATCACTCTGTCCAAGCTGGCACAGGCCGAGGACTACGATGTGCTGGTGGCGCTCGGCTGCGTGATACGCGGCGATACCTATCACTTCGAAGTCGTTGCCAACGAGTCGGCCGCCGGCATCAGCCGGGTCGCGCTGGAGCACGGCATTCCGGTCATCAACGCGGTTCTGACGACCGAGACCGAGGCCCAGGCGCGCGAACGCGTCGACGAGAAGGGCCGCGAGGCGGCCCGGGTGGCGGTGGAGATGGCCAACCTGATGTGGACCCTGGAGGAGGGCGGGGAGGACGACGGCGCTCAGTAGCCGTCGATGGGCTGATGAGTTGCGCCGAATCGAATGACTCCGCCGATGAGGGCGGACCGCGGCCGCTCGCGGCCGGCCGCAGCGCATCGCGCAGCGCGCGGCGCCGGGCGCGCGAGCTGGCATTGCAGGGTCTGTACGGCTGGCTGCTGTCCGGGGGCGAATGCGCCGCGATCGTCGGGCAGCTCGATTCGCTGCCCGGATACGCGCAGGCCGACCAGGCCTACCTGCTCGAGCTGATCCGCGGCACGATCGGATCGGCCGAGGCTCTGCGGTCGCGCTTTTCGGAAGCCATCGACCGGCCGCTGGTCGAACTGAGCCCGATCGAGCATTCGATCCTGCTGATCGCCACCTATGAACTGGCGCATCGCCCGGAGATTCCCTTTAGAGTGATCATCAACGAGGCGGTCGAGCTGGCCAAGGGTTTCGGCGCGACCGACGGATTCCGGTATGTGAACGGCGTGCTGGACCGACTGGCTGGGCGGATCCGCAGTCAGGAAGCCGGCGCCGGCAGAGTTGCGCGTTGACCGAGTTCGAGCTGATCGCGCGCTATTTCGTGCGCCCGGTCCGCGAGCGGCAGGGCATCGGTGACGACTGCGCGCTGATCGACGTCGGCGACCGAACGCTGGCGATTACCTCCGATCTGCTGAGCGAGAACACGCACTTCTTCCCCGATGTCGACCCGGCCTCGCTCGGTCACAAGGCGCTGGCCGTCAACCTGTCGGATCTGGCGGCGGCGGGAGCCCGTCCACGCTGCTTCCTGCTGTCGGTATCGCTGCCGCGCGCCGATCCGGACTGGCTCGAGGCTTTTTCGCGCGGGATGTTCGAGTTGGCCGGGCGCGAGGGGTGCGAGCTGGTCGGGGGCGACACGACCCGCGCGCCTCGGGTCGCCGGCCATCCGGGGCCGGTAACGATCAGTGTCACGGCGATCGGCGAGGTCGAGCGCTCCAGCCTACGCGGACGCGGCGGCGCTCGCGCCGGTGAAGACCTGTGGGTGTCCGGTGAACTGGGCGATGCCGCGTTGGCGGTCGCTAACGGTCTGGGGCAGGTGCGTCTCGACGAGGCGTTCGCGCGCGCCTGCCGGCACCGGATGGAATGGCCCCAACCCCGGGTGGCGCTGGGGATGGCACTGCGCGGCTTGGCCACGGCCGCGATCGACATCTCGGACGGCCTGCTGGGGGACCTGGCCCACGTGATGGAACGCTCGGGCCTGGGAGCTTGCGTCGACGCCCGGCTGGTGCCGCGGTCCGACCCGATGCGCGGGATCGAGCGCGCGTTGCAGCGCCGCTGCGTTCTGGCCGGGGGCGACGACTACGAGTTGCTGTTTGCGGCACCCCCCGAGCGGCGCGAGGCGATCGAGGCGGCCAGCCTTAAATGCTGCATTGCAATAACTCGGATTGGGACGCTGACGGAGGAACCAGGCCTGCGGCTGGTCGGCGACGAACAGGGAATCGACGCTACACTGCGTGGATTCGATCATTTTGCAGGCGCTGCGCAGGCCTGAGGTGGCGCTCGCGCACGGTTGTGCGATCCGATGGCTGCGATCGATCCCGCTCATTTTCCGCGCAGGCCGGGGCCGGCTTTTCTTCTATCGCATCCGGCCCACCTGATCGCGCTTGGCTTTGGAGCCGGGCTGTTGCGCCCGGGGCCTGGAACCTGGGGAACGGCGGCCGGCTGGCTGATGTTCGTCGCGCTGCAACAGGCGCTGCACCCATCGGTTTTGGCGCTGACGCTGATCGGTGCGGTCGGCCTGGGGGTGGGAACCTGGGCCGCCGGGCGAGCCGGCGCGGCGCTGGGCCGGCCCGATGCCGGCGAAATCGTGATCGATGAAATCGTGGCCTTCTGGTGGGTGCTGGTCCTGCTGCCGGCCGCTCCTTCGCCTTGGATCGCGCAGCTGGCAGCGTTCCTGCTGTTTCGGCTGTTCGATATCTTCAAGCCGGCGCCGATCGGGTGGCTGGAGCGGCGCTGGCCCAGTGCGGTGGGCGTGATGCTCGACGACCTGGCGGCCGCCGCTTATACGCTGCTGGTGATCGCACTGTGGATACGGCTGCCTTGATCAACGTCGATATGGCCGCTCAGCTGTGGCGCAGCGCGCAGCAACTGGGAGTGTTGCTGCGACGCGAGCGGCTGACGCTGGCCACCGCCGAGTCGTGCACCGCCGGTGGCATCGCCTTCGCCGTCACGCAGATCCCCGGCTCGAGCGCCTGGTTCGACCGCGGTTTCATCACGTATTCGAACGACTCCAAGCTGAAGGTGCTCGGGGTCTCGCCGGTGTATCTGCGCGACTATGGCGCGGTCAGCGAGCCAGTCGCCCGTTCGATGGCGCTGGGCTGCCTGAACCACAGCATGGCACAGGCGGCGGTGGCGACGACCGGCATCGCGGGGCCCGACGGAGGCAGCGTGGACAAGCCGGTCGGCACCGTGTGCTTCGCGTGGGCGATCCGGCGCGATCCGGCGGTCGCGCCCTGGGTGCGCACGACCACCCGCTTGTTCGACGGCGACCGCGCTGCCATCCGGACGCAGGCCGTGCTCGAGGCGCTCGATGGTCTGAACGTGCTGCTCGAGCAGCGGCTGGACGTGTGAGCGCGCGCGAAACCGCCGGTACGCTGCCCGCGGCCGATGGCGCGGCGCCCCGTACGCGATCCCGCAACGCGCGTCGCCGGCCCAGGCGCCGTCAGATAACGATCGGCGATCGCCTGGTTTTCACGCAAGGCCTGCCGCGGCGCTTCTGGCAGGACCTGTACCACCTGAGCATGACGATCAGCTGGCCGACGCTGTTCGCCACGCTGGCGTCCTTCTTCTTCACGCTCAATCTGTTTTTCGGGACGCTCTATACGTTGCAGCCGGGGTCCATTGCCAATCTGAATCCCCCCGGCTTTTGGGGCGCGTTCTTCTTCAGCATCGAGACCAGCGCCACGGTCGGCTTCGGCGACATGCATCCGCAGACGATGTACGCGCACGTGGTGGCCTCGATTGAGATTTTCTGCTCCATCGTGAGCATTGCGCTGATCACCGGCGTGATGTTCGCGCGCTTTTCCAGGCCGCACGCGCGGGTCCTGTTTGCGAGCTACGCGGTGGTGCGCCCGATCGACGGCCGGCCGACGCTGATGCTGCGGGCCGCCAATGCGCGCCAGAACGTGATCATCGAGGCCTCGGCGCATCTGCGGCTGCTTCGAACCGAGGCTTCCTCCGAAGGCCACAAGATCCGGCGCATCCTGGACCTGCCGCTGGAGCGGGAACATAACCCCATCTTCGTGCTCGGGTGGACACTGATGCACGTGATCGACGAAACGAGTCCCTTGGCCGGTGAGACCCATGAATCGCTGGCGCAGGGCCAGGGCATTTTGATCCTGACGCTGACCGGCACCGACGAGACCACCGGTCAGGATGTGACGGCGCGCACGGTTTACGCGGCGCGCTCGCTGCGCTGGAATCATGCGTTCCGCGACATGCTGGGAACTGACGAGGACGGCTTCGACCTTGTCGACTATTCGCAGTTCCACGAAGTGGTTGCGCTGCCGCCCGGCGTCGAGACAGATTCCTAGCGGGCGCCACCCACGGCGAGGCTGCGCCGTACCGCCTCGATCCGATCACGCGTCTCGATCGCCACCTGCCGGGCCTGCTGCGCGAACGACTCACCCGATCCGGCATACAGGATCGCGCGCGAGGAGCTGATCACCAGCCCGGCGCCGTGCATGTCAAGCCCGGCGCGCAGCGTTGCGTCGATGTCTCCGCCCTGGGCGCCGATTCCGGGCACCAGCACCGCAAGGTGCGGCGCGATCGCGCGCACCCGGGCCAGGTCCTGGGGGTAAGTGGCACCGACCACCAGTCCGAGCTGGCCGTTGACGTTCCAGCGTGTTGCGGCCAATTGCGCGATGCGTTCGTACAGCGGCTGGCCGCCCACGTCGAGCATCTGCAGGTCCGATCCGCCCGGGTTGCTGGTCCGGCACAGCACGAATGCCCCATGCAACGGATCCTGCAGGAAAGGCTCGATCGAATCCAGTCCCATCAGCGGCGACAGCGTGACCGCGTCGGCGCGGTAGCGCTCGAATGCCTCGGTCGCGTACTGCGCGGCGGTCGGGCCGATGTCGCCGTGCTTGGCGTCGAGGATCACCGGCACGTCGGGATGGCGCTGCCGGATGTGCTGGATGAGTGCCTCGAGCTGGTCTTCCGCGCGGTGGGCGCCGAAGTACGCCACCTGCGGCTTGAACGCGCAAGCCAGATCGGCCGTGGCCTCGACGATGTCGCGACAGAACACGAACAGCGCGTCGGCCCGCCCCGCCAGGTGTCCCGGCAGCCGCGCCGGGTCCGGATCCAGGCCGATGCACAGCAGCGTGTGGTGGCGATGCCAGCGGGCCGAGAGCCGCTCTAGAAAGGACGCCGGCGCCTGCGACATGTGGGCGATTGTACGGATCCTTTTGCGATACCGCGTGCCGATGCGGACAGCTCTCGCCCTTGCGGCTCCCGATCGCCCCTCGCCCGCGCAGCGGGAGAGGGGAGGGGGTGAGGGTTCATCCACGTCAACCATCGCCGGTGTTGCTCAGCCACTGCCTCGAATCGACCATCAACCGATGCCTGCCCCGAAATCCCTGCTCCACTTCGCCCGCGCGTTGCGCGCCGAGTCGACTGACGCTGAGCAGCGACTCTGGTACCACCTGCGGGCGCGTCGCATGATGGGAATGAAGTTTCTTCGACAACGCCCGATCGGCCCGTACATCGTCGACTTCGTCTGCCTCGAGTCCCGCCTGATCATCGAGCTCGATGGAGGGCAGCATCAAGAGCAGGCTCGACTCGACCGCCGGCGGGACGAATTGCTCCGCGCGCGAGGCTTCCGGGTGCTGCGTTTCTGGAACGACGATGTTCTTCAGCGGACGCGGGCCGTGCTGGAGGAGATTTGGACGGCTGCATCGTCGCCCTCACCCCCTCCCCTCTCCCGCTGCGCGGGCGAGGGGCGAGAGCGCGTGCCCATTCGTATGCCCGCGCACTGGCCG
>DATKFG010000037.1:0-14267 GCA_035511515.1 Burkholderiaceae bacterium
TGGATCCGCAGGCGCGCGTAGGGTTTTCCGCGCACGGTTCGTTCAAGCGCTCGGATTTTGGCATCGCCTTTGGCGTGCCTGCTCCGGGTACGACGATTGGCGTTGGTGACTTGATCGATTTCTCGATCGAAGCGGAGTTCATCGGACCGCCGCTGGCAACGCCTGCCGCTCAAACCCATTGAGGGGATTCCCGGTACAAAGAATCCTCCACAAATGCGGTCGTCGGTGGACGACCCCTCGGGGTCGTGAACGCGGAAATGTTGTCTGTAACGGCGACGCCGGGCTTGGTCCGCAGTAGATGCGGAAGGAGACGCGGCGATGGCCGGAGGTCGGGTATGTGGCGCGTCGCGGCCAGCGGGAGAATCAACAAGGGACACGCCGAACTCGACGGCCCGGGCCAGGACAGATCGGGGACTTCCTCAAAGTGCTGGACAGCGGGAAGGGCGCGAACAAGGTGACGGCCTCCGCGCTGAAGCTCATGCTCTACACCGACCTGCGGGACGGCGCGCTGCGCGCCGCCGAGTGGAAAGAGATCGACTTCGACGCGACCCGCTGGACTGTGCCGGCCCAGCGGATGAAGCGTCGCGGGAAAGAGGAACGGCAGGAACACGCCGTTCCCCTGTCGACACAGACATTGGCCGTGCTGCGCGACGTTCAGGACTACACCGGGCACGGTCCGGAATCGTTCGTGTTCGCCAGCACGGGTAAGAGCGGATTCCTCGCGGAGAACACGTTGCTGCGGGCGACGGCCGTGATCCGTGCGGCTGGGTGGGAATAAATCTAGAACGGTTGGGGTCTATACAGATGTACGAGGCTGGTTCGACGCACCCACTGCCGCAGCGGGACGGGGGGCTTTGCGGGGGCCTACCGACTTCCACCGCGCAGTGCGGATCGTAGCGGGAAACTTGTTCGAGGATGTCGAAGAATGCGAGCGCGAGCGTCTCGCGTGTATGGGTCGCGTTTGTGGTAGCGATCGGTGCGTTTTCGCCGGGCGTTACCGTGGGCATGGGCGCTGAGGATTGCCCCAGCGCCGCGACTGATATCGGAAGGATGTGCGCGGCACATGGAGGGCTGCGGGGCATCGCCTGTGCTGGTCCTTAATCAAGCCGTGGAAGCGAGGAGTGCTACCAGGTGCAGCGGTCGGGCCGCGACGTTCGGCTCTTTTGGAAAGGCTACGAGGTGCTGCGGGGCAATCCCGAGCTGCTTCAGGGGCCGTCGAAAGACGAAGCGAAGAAGTGAGATAGCCGAGTAAACCCACCAACGGGAGGTATCGTAATGAAAGCAAACCGTGTCATGCGCATCGTCGCGTCGACGCTGTTGCTGGTGGTCACTCAGATCTGTCGATCCGAGGAAGACTACGACCCCGGCAAGCTTGCGGGAGCACTTTCACAGGCAAGCGTTTCGCTTGATCATGGGCTCAAGGAAAGCGAGCGTGAAGGCAGGCCGATTTCCGCGAAGTACGAGATCGAAAATGGCACCCTGCAGCTGTCCGTCTATACGCGGAAAGGCGATCAGTTCCACGAAGTCATCGTCGATCACAAATCCGGCGCCATCAAGAACACGGAACCGATCACCGAGGCCGACGACATGAGAGACGCTAAAGAGCAATCTGCGGCCCTGGCGAAAGCGACGGTGCCTCTCGATGCCGCGGTACGAAGCGCTGTCAAGTCGAATAGCGGCTATCGCGCTGTGAGCATCGTCCCTTCAGCCAGCGAGGGCAGACCTTTTGCCACGATCACCTTGATGAAAGGGAAGGACGTGAAACGAGTGATCGAGCGGCTGAACTGAGCGGCACGTCGCCGCGGCTCCGGGAGCACGTCATGGCGGAAGGCCTGGAACGGCGCGTTCGGCACGGCCGTGGCCTCACCGAACCGGCGCTTGAGTCGGCTGCGCTGCGTCTAAGCCGAAGGCGCCGGCACGGATCGTTAGCTTCATGCACTACGATCTGGGCTACGTCGACTTGGAACAGAAGACTTTGCAACCCCTGGACAACCCGTTCGGCCCGAGGTTGTTACCTATGTCTCGGGCCGGTACAAACCGTCACAGAGGTGTCCGGTACGCCAGCCCTCCTTCGCGCTGACGCGCTTCGGAGGGCACCCTGCATAGCGCGTCCTACGGACGCGCGACGCAGGGTGGCGGAGAGAGTGGGATTCGAACCCACGATGGGCTATTCACCCATACACGCGTTCCAGGCGTGCGCCTTCAACCGCTCGGCCATCTCTCCTTCACCACGGCGCGCAATTCTAGCGGGACCGCTGAAGCGCGTTAGCGCGGAAGCGGGCCCGCCCTCCGAAGCGCGCCAGCGCGAAGGAGGGCCGCTCGCCTACTGGACGATCTTCAGCTGCTCCAGGATGGCCGGATTTTCCAGCGTCGAGACGTCCTGCTTGATCTCCTCGCCCTTGGCGATCGAGCGCAACAGGCGCCGCATGATCTTGCCCGAGCGGGTCTTGGGCAGGTTGTCGCCGAAGCGGATGTCCTTGGGCTTGGCGATCGGCCCGATCTCCTTGGCGACCCAGTCGCGCAGCTGCTTGGCGATCGCCGGGGCCTGCTCGTCGGACGGACGTGCCTGCTTCAGGACGACGAACGCGCACACCGCTTCGCCCGTCATGTCATCGGGGCGCCCGACCACGGCCGCCTCGGCCACCAGCGGGTTCGCCACCAGCGCCGATTCGATTTCCATCGTTCCCATCCGATGCCCTGACACGTTCAACACGTCGTCGATGCGCCCGATGATGGTGAAGTACCCGGTGGTCTTGTCGCGGATCGCGCCGTCGCCGGCCAGGTACAGACCGCTGCCCAGCTCGCCCGGGTAGTACGACTTTTTGAACCGCTCGGGGTCGCCCCAGATCGTGCGGATCATCGCCGGCCAGGGACGCTTTATCACCAGCAGACCGCCCTGCCCGTTGGGCACCTCGTGGCCGGTCTCATCGACGATCGCGGCCTCGATGCCCGGCAGCGGCAGCGTGCACGATCCGGGCACCAGCGGCGTTGCGCCGGGCAGCGGCGTGATCATGTGGCCGCCGGTTTCCGTCTGCCAGAAGGTATCGACGACCGGGCAGCGCGACGCGCCGACGTTCTTGTAGTACCAGATCCAGGCTTCCGGATTGATCGGCTCGCCCACGGTCCCCAGGATCCGCAGGCTGCGCAGGTCGTACTTGGTCGGATGGGTGGCGGGCGCGGCCTCGTTGGCCTTGATCAGCGAGCGGATCGCGGTCGGCGCGGTGTAAAAGACGCTCACCTTGTGGTCCTGGCACATGCGCCAGAAGCGGCCGGCATCCGGATAGGTGGGCACGCCTTCGAAGATGATCTCGGTGGTGCCGGTTGCCAGCGGGCCGTAGCACACGTAGGTGTGGCCGGTCACCCAGCCCAGATCGGCCGTGCACCAATATACGTCGCTGGGCTTGATGTCGAACGTCCACTTCATGGTCAGCGCCGCCCACAGCAGGTAGCCGCCGGTGGAGTGCTGTACACCCTTGGGTTTGCCGGTCGACCCGGACGTATGCAAGATGAACAGCGGGTGCTCGGCGCCGACCCACTCGGGCTCGCACTGCTCGGGCTGATTTGCCATCAGCTCGTGCATCCACAGGTCCCGGCCCGCCTTCCACCCGATCTTGCCGCCGGTGCGCTTGTACGTGATCACCTTGCGCACTGCCTCGCAGCCGCCCTCGGCGAGCGCCTCATCGATGGCCGGCTTCAGCGCGATCGCCTTGCCGCCGCGCATCTGCTCATCGGCGCAGATCACCAGCGACGCACCCACGTCGACGATCCGCTCATGCAGCGACTTGGCGGAAAAGCCGGCGAACACGACCGAATGAATCAGACCCAGCCGCGCGCACGCCTGCATCGCAACCACGGCCTCGATCGACATCGGCATGTAGATGATCACGCGCTCGCCCTTGCGGTACCCGAGCGACTTGATGCCGTTGGCCAGCCGACCCACGCGGGCATGCAGCTCGCGATACGTGATCTTGGTCACGTGGCCGTCGTCGGCCTCGAAAATAATGGCGACCTTGTCGGCGTTTCCGTTGGTCAGGTTACGGTCCAGGCAGTTGTAGGAAGCGTTCAGCTCGCCGTCCTCGAACCAGCGGTAAAACGGCGCGTTGCTTTCATCGAGCCCCCGCGTGAACGGCTTGCGCCACAACACGTTCTCGGTGGCCAGACGGCTCCAGAACCGGTCCGGGTCCTGTTGCGCTTCGAGGCACAGCGCCCGATAGGCCTCCATGCTCGGAATGGCACTGTTGCGCGAGGCCTCGGCACTGGGCTTGAAGACGCGCGTTTCATGCAGAACCGACTCGATATTGCTCATGGCGCGGCGCTCCCGACGATCGGATTTGTGGTGAGTTTAGACGCTGTGATGCTCAGCGACGGAACCAGTCCAGCTGCGGCCTCATTTTGACGACTTCCCCGATGATCACGATAACCGGCGGCTGCAGCGCGGCGCGGGCCAGCCGGCCCGGCAGATCGGCCAGCGTGCCGACCACCGTCTGCTGCGATCCGACCGAGGCGTTTCGAATCGCAGCGGCCGCTGTGGCGGGGTCCAAACCGTGCGCAACGAGCTGCTCGCAAATGATTCCGATTGCCGCTACGCCCATGTAGACGACGATGGTCTGTTGCGGCCGAGCCAGGGCCGGCCAATCCAGCTCGCAGCGGCCGTCGGTCAGATGGCCGGACACCAGCGTGCACGCGCGCACGATACCGCGGTGCGTCAGCGGTATGCCCGAATACGCGGACGCCGCGCAGGCTGCCGTGACGCCGGGAACGACTTCGAAAGGCACGCCGGCGGCCGCCAGATCGATGATTTCCTCGCCGCCGCGGCCAAATACGAACGGATCGCCGCCCTTCAGGCGCACCACGCAGCGGCCCGCGCGCGCCCGATCGATCAGGAGCCGGTTGATCTCCGATTGCGGCAGCTCGTGGTGGCCGGGCTCCTTGCCGACATAGACCCGTTCCGCAGCGGCCGACGCGAGGTCCAGCACGGCCTCGGCCACCAGGTGGTCGAACACCACCGTGTCGGCCGACGCCAGGATTCGCGCGCCCTTGCGCGTGAGCAGCTCCGGGTCGCCGGGACCGGCGCCGACCAGGAACACCTTGCCGGCGCCACTGCCCGGATCAGTCGACTTCATCGGCCCGCGCTGCGTCATCGGCCGGACACCGCGCATTCGGCCAGCGGCACACCCTGGTCGACGATCACGCGCCAGCGCACTGCACCGTCCGGCGCGGTCACCTTGTGCCAGATGGTGGTGAAGCGCCCGATTACCTTGCCTTCGGGGTCGTGCACCGGTCCGCTGGACATCGCGGTGTCTCCCGAATCGGCGACCGTCACCCGGTCCGGTTCCCAGCTGAATGGGGCCGGGCCGGGCTTGAAGTTGGCCCGCCAGCCTTCCACCACCGCACTGCGACCAATCAACAGGTCGTGGCCGCTGCGAAACACGGCATCTTCGGCGACGAAGCCGGCGAACGCCGAAAGGTCCCGCTCGGACATGGTCCGGGCGAACTCGCGCTCGGCCGTGGAGACCTCGCGGGCCAGCGCCTCGAGGCGTTCAGCGCGCGCGGGCTCGGCCTGCACGGCGGCCGCGGCGAGCACCACCATCAGGCCGCTCAGGGTTCGTTTCGCAAGTAAGTCGCTTGGCATCGGAGTGGGCGCTTGGGGCGGGCGGCGCCATAAGGTTGGCCAGCAATAGCGCATCTTGCCATTGTGCGGAAGGTGTGCGGCGTAAGCGCCAGCCGTAAGGGCGGCTGAATTCGGTAAGCTTGGCCTTCCGCAGGGGTTTGGCAGGAGGCGCGCGATGGCCGTTTGCATCGTCGGTTGGGCTCACGGTCGGTTCGGCCGGCACGAGGGCCTGGATCTGGAAGGGCTGATCGACTCGGTCGGGCACCAGGCCCTCGAGCACGCCGGCATTGCCGCCCGGGACGTCGATGCGACCTGGCTGGGCAATCTGAACGGCGGCTTCGTGCCGGACAACTTCTGCTCCTCCTTCGTGCTCAATGCGGATCCGGCGCTGCGCTGGAAGCCGGCCACGCGCGTTGAAAACGCCTGTGCTTCGGGCTCGGCCGCGGTGTTTTCGGCGTGCGATGCGATCGAAGCGGGCCGCGCGCGCGTGGCCCTGGTGGTCGGTGCCGAGAAGATGACCGCGGTCAGCGCCGATGAGGTCACCCGCGTGCTGGCCAACGCCTCCTATGTGAAGGAGGAAGCCGCCGCCGGACTGAGCTTCCCCGGCATCTTCGCCCAGATGGCGCGCCAGTATTTTGCCCGCTACGGAGATCACCGCGACACGCTCGCCCGGATCGCGGCCAAGAACCATCTGAACGGCGTGCGCAATCCGTGGGCGCAGGTCCGCAAGGATCTGGGCTTCGAATTCTGCAACACCGTATCGGACAAGAACCCGCTGATCGCCGACCCGCTGCGCAAGACCGACTGCTCGCTGGTGTCGGACGGGGCTGCCGCGGTGGTGCTGGCCGACGAGAAAACCAGCCGCAGCCTGGCCCGCGCGGTGCGGTTCCGCGCGCGGGCGCAGGTCAACGACTGGCTGCCGATGTCGCGCCGCGACGCCAGCTCGTTCGAGGGTCCGCGCCGCGCCTGGAGCGCTGCGCTCAGCGCGGCCGGCTGCCGCATCCTGGACCTGTCGCTGGCCGAGGTGCACGACTGCTTCACGATCGCGGAGCTGCTGACCTACGAGGCGATGGGACTGGCCGATCACGGCGCCGGCGCACGCGTGGTGCAGGACGGCACCGTTTACCCGGACGGTCGCCTGCCGGTCAACGTATCGGGCGGCCTGAAAGCCAAGGGCCATCCGATCGGCGCCACGGGCGTGTCCATGCACGCGCTGTGCGCGATGCAGCTCACCGGCAGTGCCGGCGAGATGCAGGTGCGCAATGCACGCCTGGCGGGCGTCTTCAATATGGGCGGCGCGGCAGTGGCCAACTACGTCAGCATCCTGGAACCGCTGAAGTAGCCCTGCCGGCGCCCCGACGCAGCGCAATGTCCGAAGTCTCCCGGCGCATCGGGCGCGGGCTGTTTGCCTTTGCGCTTCGCCCCGACGACCTGCTGCGCGACCGCATCTATCGGCGCCTGTGGTCATCGACACTGATCAGCTCGTTCGGCTCCCAGGTGTCGCTGCTCGCGTTGCCGCTGACGGCGGCCGTGCTGCTGCAGGCATCGCCCACGCAGATGGGCCTGCTCACCGCCATGGAGATCGTCCCGTTCGCGCTGTTTTCGCTGCCCACCGGAGTGTGGCTCGACCAGGTCAGAAAACTGCCGGTGTACGTGGTGGGCGAGCTCACGATCGGGGCCGCCGTGGCCTGCGTGCCGCTGGCGTGGTGGCTGGGGGCGCTGTCGATGCCGTTCATGTATGTGATCGCGTTCGCGATCGGCGCCGTCAACACGACGGCCGGAAGCGCCTCGCAGATCGTGCTGACCCAGCTGGTTGAACGCGAACGGCTGGTGGAAGGACATGCCAGAAACGCGCTGGCCTCCTCGACCGCCGAGGTGCTGGGCCCGGGCGCGGCGGGCCTGTTGATCCGCTTTACCGGAGCGCCGCTCGCGCTGCTGGCCAATGCGGCGCTGATGGTGACCTCGGCCGCGATCCTGCGCGGCATCCACGTGCCGCCGGAGCAACGCCACCCGCGCGCGCCGTTCTGGCCGTCGATGCGCAGCGGCCTGGACTTCGTGGTGCAGCGGCGGCTGCTGACCACGATGGCGCTCGCGGTGGGCATGTGGCAGTTCTGCTACCAGGCCACGGTCGCGGTGCAGATCCTGTTCGCCACGCGCATGCTGGGTCTGTCGGAGCGCGCAGTGGGCCTGAGCTACGTGGCGCTGGGCGGCGGAACGATCCTGGCCAGCGTTTTCGGCCACCGCATGGTGCGACACATCGGCCCGGGGCCGGCACTGGTGCTGGGATTTGCCGTGTGCGCGGTGGGCTGGCTGGTCCTGGCGCTGGCCCCGTTGGGTGAGCTGGGCGTGGCGGCTTTCGCGGTGATGCTGTTTCTGTACGGCATCGGAGCCGTGCTCATCTTCATCAACTTTCTGGCGCTGCGTCAGGCCGTGACGCCGGCACCGATGCTGGGGCGGATGACCAGCACGATGCGCTGGCTGATCCTGCTGCCGGCCGCACCGGGGGCCGTGTTCGGCGGCTGGTTGGGCGAGCTGTTCGGCCTGCGCGCGACCCTTTTTTTCAGTGGTGCCGGCGTGCTGCTGCTGGCGCTGGCCGCCTGGCGCCAGCCGGTGATTCGCGCGCTGCGTACGTTGCCCGGCGTCGACAGCGGTCTCGTCAGTGCGGATGCCCAGGTCGGACAGCGGTCCAGCCCGGACCGCATCCGCTAACGACGGTTTTTGATGCAGGCTCGATCACTGCCACCGATGGTAGCGTCGGGCGTCCCGGTACGAACTACGCTGACGACTGCTGCCCTGTACACAGTCGCCACAAGGTGCCGACCAAAGTCGTTCAGATCCTGCGGCAATTGCAAAAAGAAGGCTGGGCTCTTGTCGCAAGACATGGAAGCCGCCGTCAGTACAAACACCCGGCAAGGCGCGGTCGAGTCACGATAGCCGGCAAGCCTGGTGACGACGTCGCTCCAGGCATGCTGGACAGCATCCGCAAGCTGGCCGGCCGCAGGTAGCTCTCAACCGTGCGCTATGCGATCGTCATCGAGAGAGCCGCTGACAGCTACTCGGCCTATGCCCCCGATCTGCCGGGTTGCGTCGCCACAGCTGCCAGCGTGCAGGAAGTCGAGGCCGAAATGACGGAGGCGATCGTCCTTCACCTCGAGGGACTGCGAGCCGACGGCCAGCCTGTGCCGCAGGCGTCAAGCCAGGTCAAGTACCTCGAGATTGCCGGCTGAAGCGCTGCGGTCCGGCCCAGTTACATATCGCCTCAGCCCGACTCGCGCCGGCCCATCATCGCCTGCAGCAGCGGCACCGGCAGCACGATGGTCGAGCCTCGATCGCCCGCGATCTGCGTCAGCGTCTGCAGGTAGCGCAGCTGCATCGCTTCGGGCTGCTGGGCCAGCATCTGCGCAGCCTCCAGCAGCGTCTGCGACGCCTGCTTCTCGCCTTCGGCGTGGATCACCTTGGCACGGCGTTCGCGCTCGGCCTCGGCCTGGCGGGCGATCGCGCGCACCATCGATTCGTTCAGGTCGACCTGCTTGATCTCGACGTTGGTGACCTTGATGCCCCAGGCGTCGGTCTGCGAGTCCAGGATGCGCTGGACGGCCAGGTTCAGCCGCTCGCGCTCGGCCAGCATCTCGTCGAGCTCGTGCTTGCCGAGCACCGCCCGCAGCGTGGTCTGCGCCAGCTGGCTGGTGGCGGTCAGGAACCTTTCCACCTGGATGATCGCCTTTTGCGGATCCACCACCCGGAAGTAGACGACCGCGCTCACCTTCACCGACACGTTGTCGCGCGAAATCACGTCCTGCGGCGGCACGTCCAGCGTCACCACGCGCAGATCGACCCGGACCATCTGCTGAATGTAGGGCAGGATCAGCACCAAGCCCGGTCCCTTCACGCGCCAGAACCGCCCCAACTGGAATACGACCGCGCGCTCGTACTCGCGTAGCACACGCCACGACGACACGAGCAGCACGACGACCAGCAGCAAAGCCAAGCCGAGACCGAATGGCAGTTCGAGGAACATTGTCAACTCCGCGCTTGTCCGGCCGCACTCACCTCGAGTGTCAGTCCGTCAACTTTTTCGACGCGCACGTTCGCGCCGGCCACCAGCGGCTCACGGCTGCGCACGCGCCAGGATGCGCCCTGCACGCGGGCCCAGGCTCCCTCCTCGTCCACGACCGTCACGACGCCCTGGGCTCCGATCAGCCCCTCCCGGCCACTGACCACGGGCCGGCGCCGCGCGCGCAGCGCCAAGGTGCCGAACCCGAAGATGACGGCCGCGCTGACTGCAGCCACGCCGAGCAGGAACGGGAACGGGAGCGCCACTTCGCCGGCGTCGGAGTTGATCAGCATCATCCCGCCGACCACCATCGCCACGATGCCGCCGACTCCGACCACGCCGAAAGTCGGCAAGAAGACTTCAGCCACCATCAGCGCCGCGCCCAGCAAAATCAGCCCCACGCCGGCCCAGTTCACCGGCAGCAGGTGAAGTGCGTACAAGCCCAGCAGCAGGCAGATGCCGCCGAAAACTCCCGGCACAGCCGCGCCTGGGTGAACCACCTCGATGAACAGGCCATAGACGCCCAGCATCATCAGCACCAGGGCCACCGTCGGGTTCGACAGCACTGCCAGCACCCCGGTGCGCCAGTCCGGCCGCACCGTCTGAACCTCGGCGCTGGCCAGCGCCAGCCGCACCTTGGTGGTGCCCAGCGTGATCTGCCGGCCGTCGAGCTGCCGCACCAGGTCGTCGACATCGGTTGCAATGAGGTCGATCACGCCCGCCTTCAGCGCCTCCTTGGCCGACATGCTGTGCGCATGGCGCACCGCCTGCTCGGCGAACTCGGCGTTGCGCCCGCGCAGCTGCGCCAGGCTGCGCAGGTATGCGGCCGCGTCGTTGACGGCCTTTTCGTGCAGCGTGTCGATCGGACCCGCAGGAGCATTCTTGCCCCCGGACGCCGGCGACTGCGGGCCCGGGTCCGACCCCGGTGCGCCGATCATCACCGGGGTGGCCGCTCCCAGGTTCGAGGCGGGCGTCATCGCCGCAATGTGGCTCGCATACAGGATGTAGGTTCCCGCGCTGGCCGCGCGGGCGCCGGCCGGCCCGACCCAGGTCGCCACCGGTACGGTCGAATTCAGGATGTCCTTGATCATCGCCCGCATCGACGTGTCCAGGCCCCCGGGCGTATCCAGCTCGAGCACGACCAGAGACGCGTTCTGCGCCTGCGCCTGCGCCAGGCCGCGGGAAAAGAACTCCGCCGTGGCCGGATTGATCATGCCGTCAATCACCAGCACCACCACGCGCGGCGCTTCCGCACTGGCCGGCGGCAACGGCAAGGCGCACCCGAGGGCCAGCCCGACCGTGACGGCCCGAAGCACGCGCCCGAATCGACCCCTTGCCGTTCTCATCCCGCGCCACCTGGCGGTCCCGACGCTTGCAAGCGCAGCGCCCGCAAGACGACGGCATCATCGTCCGTCGTGGCGCGGAACGCAAACCCGGCCCGCTCGCATCCGCCCACCATTGCGGGCCCAGGCGCATGCAATCGGCACCGGACCAAGCTAGCCTGCGCCAGCGCCGCGCGACTCCAGCCGGGCCCAGCGCTCGAAGCAGCCCGCCAGCTCCGTTTCGATCTGCTGCAGGCGCGCGCGGTCCTGCTGTATCCGGGCGCCGCCGCGCCGGTGGTAGTCGGCTGCGGCCATGCTGGCTTGCAACTCGGTCTGCTCCTTTTCGAGCGATTCGATCCGGGCCGGCAGCGCCTCCAGTTCCCGTCGTTCCATGTACGAAAGGCGCTGCCGCGCCGGCCTTGCCTGCTTCGCCTCCGCGGCCGCCTCCCCGCCGGACGCGAAGGCGGGTAAGTCCTCCGAAGCGCGCAGCGCGAAGGAGGAGCGTTGCGCCAGCCAGTCCGAGTAGCCGCCGGCGTATTCCTTCCAGATGCCGTCGGCTTCCGCCACCAGCGACTGCGTGACCACGTTGTCCATGAACGCGCGGTCGTGGGTGACCAGGATCAGCGTGCCGGCGTAGTCGGCCAGCGACGCCTCCAGCAGTTCCAGCGAGTCGATGTCCAGGTCGTTGGTCGGCTCATCCAGCACCAGCAGATTGGATGGGCGCGCAAACAGGCGGGCCAGCAGCAGGCGATTGCGCTCGCCACCGGACAGCGTGCGCACCGGCGCCTGCGCCCGCTGCGGCGGAAACAGAAAATCGGCGAGGTAGGCGGTCACGTGCTTGCGAGCCCCCGATACCTGCACCCAATCGGATCCCGGCGCGATGGTTTCGGCCAATGACTGGTCGGGGTCGAGTTGCTCGCGCAGCTGGTCGAAATACGCGATCTGCAGGTTCGTGCCCAGCCGCACGCTGCCCTGATCCGGATCGAGCGTGCCGAGCAGCAGCCGCGCCAGCGTGGTCTTGCCGGCGCCGTTGGGGCCGATCAGCGCCAGCCGGTCGCCGCGCATCAGGCGCAGCGACAACCGGTTCACGACGGTGCGCTGTCCGAACCGCTTGGACACATCGCGCAATTCGGCCACCAGGTGCCCCGAACGCTCGCCCGCATCGATCTGCAGCCGAACATCTCCCAACCGCGTGCGCCGTTCGCCGCGTTCGCGGCGCAGCCGCTCCAGGCGCGTCACGCGGCCCGCGTTGCGCGTGCGGCGCGCCTCTACGCCCTTGCGGATCCAGGTTTCCTCCTGCGCCCAGAAACGCTCGAAGCGACGGTGCGCCAGCTCCTCGGCGGCCAGCTCATCGGCCCGGCGCGCTTCGTAGGCGGAGAAGTTGCCCGGGTACGAGCGCAGCACGCCGCGGTCCAGCTCGGTGATACGGGTGGCGATCCGATCGAGGAAGCGCCGGTCGTGGGTAATCACCACGGCCGCCCGGCTGCCGCGCTGCTCCTGGATCAGCAGCAGTTCCAGATGTTCGATGCCATCGATGTCCAGATGATTGGTCGGTTCATCCAGCAGCAGCAGGTCCGGTTCGAGGGCAAAAGCCAGCGCCAGGGCCGCGCGCTTGCGCTCGCCGCCGGAAAGGCGGCTCGGATCGAGCGACTCCGACAGTCCGAACCGATGCAACTGTTCGATCAGGCGCGCTTCGATGCGCCAGCGGTCGCGCTCGTCGTGCAATTCGGCCAGCGCCGCCCGCAGCACCAGCGCGGCGCGCAACGAGGCGGCTTCGGCAAGCTGCGGCTCCTGCTCGACGGCCGCGATGCGCAGCCCGTCGCGCCGGCGGATCTGGCCGCCGTCCAGCTCCAGACGGCCAGCGATCGCGGCCAGCAGCGAGGACTTGCCGCTGCCGTTGCGGCCGATCAGTCCGACGCGCTCGCCGGCGCTGATCGACAGCGCGGCTTGATCCAGCAGCGGGGTCAGGCCGAACGCCAGTTCGGCGTCGGTCACGCTCAACAAGGTCATGGGTGCTCCAGCACCCATTATCGATTAACCTGATTCCCTGACGGCGTCGACCGGTATCGCAATGGGCGCTCTTGGATGCTACTCAGGGAGCTGAACCGAGGTAAGTGCAAGACCTATCTGGTCGCGTGCAAACTCGACCGGGTCGCGGTCCTGATCGATCCGGTCCGCGACCATATCGACCGTTACCTGGCGATGCTCGCGTACCTGCGCTTGACGCTGCACGCCGTCATCGACACCCACACGCACGCCGACCATCGCACCGGGTGCTTCGAGCTCGGCGATCTGACGGGCGCGGCCGTGCTGATGCACCGCAACGCCCCGGCGCCCCGGGTCGACCGCCACTTGGCCGACGGCGACACGCTGCGGCTGGGCACGCTGACGCTGCGGTTCCTGGCCACGCCGGGGCACACGCCGGACGGCGTCAGCATCGTGGTGGACGATACGGTGTTCACCGGCGATACGCTGCTGATACGGGGCACGGGGCGGGCCGATTTCCCGGGCGGCGATGCCGGGGCCCAGTACGACAGCATCGTGGGCAAGCTCTTCGCACTGCCCGATCACACGGTCGTGCTGCCGGCGCACGACTATCGGGGCAACACGGCCTCCACGATCGGACAGGAGCGGCGCCTGAATCCGCGCCTGGCCGGGCAGACGCGCGAGGGCTACGTGGCGTTGATGGCTGCGCTGCAGCTGCCGCTGCCCGACCGGGTGCAGGAAGTGCTGCAGCCGAATCAGTCGGCGCTGGACGACGATGCGCTGAATTTTCCGACCCTGGCCCAGCTCAGCGACGTGCGCCAGATTCCGGCCCGCGTGCTGAACGAAATGCTGACCCGCCAGAGCCCCCCGCTGGTGATCGACGTGCGCGAGCAAAGCGAGTTCGATGGCGAGCTCGGGCATATTGCCGGCGCAACCGCGATTCCGCTGCGCACGCTGGCCGGCCGCGCCGGCGAGCTCGGCGCCGCCAAGGACGGCCCGGTGGTCGTCGTGTGCCGCTCCGGCGTGCGCAGCACCACCGCGGCGGCGATTCTTACCAGCCTCGGCTTCGAGGATGTGTCGAACCTGAAGGGCGGCATGCTGGCCTGGCACGACCTGGGGCTGCCGGTTTCGCGGGTGCCTTCGCGTTGAGGCGCCCTCACCCCCTCCCCTCTCCCGCTGCGCGGGCGAGGGGCGATACGGTACAGACCGGGATGATAGGTAACACTTCAGACCGGGAGGATGGGTGACAGGTTGAAGATCCATGGGCAAGGAGGACTTGCCTATGGGTTGGAAG
>DATKFG010000038.1:0-28717 GCA_035511515.1 Burkholderiaceae bacterium
AGGCGCTCGCGAAGTACGTCGAGGCACTGAAGTACGCGCCGAACTGGAGGCAGCTCAAAGACGCTCGCGAGGCTGCCGCGAAGCAGAAGACCTAATCGGAGTTCCCGGAAGCGGGCGCTCGCGAAAGTCAGCAGAGGGTCGACAAGGTGAAAAGCAGGTCGGCTTTCGGCGCGCGGCTACGTCCGCTGACTGCCGCACACCGATCATCGGATCCTCCAACGTCCGCAATTGCCCCTTGGAGCAACGTTTGGCAACATGGCGGAGCGGACCTCGCTGGCCGACGGAATCAGCCAGCAGCGGGCTTCCAGGAGATCAGTTAGCCTTCCCGAAAGCCGCCAACCCGATCGCCATATGTCTCACGTTGTCCTGTTGGGGGATTCGACCCTCGATAATGCCTCTTACACTGCGGGCGGGCCAGATGTCATCTCGCAAGTGCGGCAGTTGCTCCCACCCGGATGGAAAGCGACGCTTTCCGCCGTGGACGGCTCTACGACGGAGGACATTCCGGAGCAGCTAGAGTCGATGCCAGACGACGCGACGCACTTGATTCTGAGCATCGGAGGAAACAACGCGATCCTTCGAGCCGACATCCTCGAAAAACCTGTAGCGTCTACTGGCGAGGCATTCCACTTGCTGTCAGCGGTGGCGGAGGAGTTCGAGAAGCAGTACCGGAAGGCTCTAACGACTTGCCTCAGCCGTCGACTTCCGCTAGCCGCTTGTACCATTTACCACGGCAACTTTGAAGACGAGGTGTTCCGACGGCGGGCGATTGTGGCGCTGACTCTATTCAACGACGCGATTGTCCGGTGCGCGGCGGAGCACCAACTCTTAGTAATCGACTTACGGTTTGTTTGCAACGCTCCGCTGGATTTCGCGAATCCGATCGAGCCCTCCGCGATTGGGGGTGCCAAGATCGCGCGCGCCATAGTGACTGCGGTAATGGAACCTAGCGCGACCAAGCGCCGCTCGCAGATTGCTACATCGTAGCCGTAGAGCGGGCACAGCCCACGCGCAGAGAGTAGCTCGCCCGAAAGCGGTCCTTATTGAAACTCTGCTTTGGGTCGCGAGAGGGCCTGCGAGCCCTAATTTTCGAGCGCCGAAACCGGACGTACGATTTCGGATCTTGACGCAATCGCGGTAACTGCTGTTGCTCTCCTGTCTCGACCGAAGTGCCCATCCCCATTGTCGGGTGGCGACTATTTGCCTAGCCTCCGAGGTTCAGCACTCGCAGCAGGTCGAATCGAACCGCCAACTGGGGAGAGAGTCATGTCCTTTCGAAGGAACATCGAGATCCGGGCAGTCGCGGTATTCGCCGCCTTGACGTTGCCGCTGGCTGCGCTGGCGGAAAGCACACCGGTCGTCATCAAGAACACCACGGCCAATCCGGTGCCGGTCGTTGGAAACGTGAATGCCACGGTCCAGGGAACGCCGAACGTGAACGCAACGATCAGCGGCACGCCGACGGTCAATATCGGCACGATGCCGGCCGCGCCGAATCCGGAAAAGTCGCCCTTTTACATCCAATACGGGACCGCCGGCGGCGCCAGCATCCAATCGCAGTTTGGATTTATTTCTCCCAACACGATATTCGTCATCGAGAGCGAGTCGGCGTATTGCTTCGTGACCCAGGGAACCCAGCTCCTGTACGCATTCGTGGGCGGGTCCGAGGGCTCGCTTTACCTGCCGTTTCAAAAGACCGGTACGGACGGAAACTACGACTACTACACCGCTACGCTCCCGAACCGGATGTATGCCCAAGGCAATGGCACGGGCGCGGGGGATCTGTTCTTCGATTTCTTTGGACACCCTGCAGCCGGGACAACGCCGGTGACGAACTGCAGCATTTATCTGATGGGGCACCTCGTCGCCCTTCCGTAACCGGGGCGCCGAATTCGGCTTCTATCGGATCTGGACTTGATCGCGACGACCGGACCGAAACCGGGGCATCTAACAACAACGACGTGGGGCGCGGATGAAACTCCTGAACGAGAAGCTGATCAGCGTGCTCTTGCTCGGCGTCGCATTCATTTCTATCCACCAGCGAACGTGTTCCATGGCAAGGACGAGCGCATGGGCGTGAAGTCGTTCTACGACGGATTGGAATACCTGTATCGACTCGTGAAGCGTCTGTCTTTGGCAAATTCAGCTTCGCCGCGCTAGTCCGGCGGGTTGTACTTGCGCAGGAACGCGACCGTCGCCTGCAGCATCTGCAGCCGGGTCTCGCTGCGGGACAGCCAGTGATCCTCGCGTTTGAGCTTGACGAACTCGACGGTCTTTCTCGCATGGCGTAGAGCATCGTACATGTCGTCGCTCTGGCCATACGGAACCACCGTGTCGTCCTTGCCGTGGACTAGCAGTACCGGCGCGTTTACCGATTCGACGTGGCGGATGGGCGAGATCTGTGTCAGCACTGGGTCGTCCGGCCCGGTGACGCCCATGTAACGGTCCCAAAAGCGCTGCTCGCGGCTGTCCTCATCGGAATGCTTCTCGTTGACGTGCTTGAGCATTTTCCTCAAGTCCGAAATACCCGCAACCGACACCGCGCATCGGTACACGCCCGGTTCGAGCGTCACGCCGGCCAGCGCAGCGTAGCCCCCGTAACTCGCCCCGACCACGCACACCCGAGCCGGATCGGCGAGACCCTCCTTAGCAAGGTAACGCACTCCGTCGGACAGGTCGGTCTGCATCTTGCGACCGAACTCGCCGAATCCGGCCGCCAGGAAGTGGTCGTTGATCGTCGAGCCGCGGAAGTTCGGTTGCAGGACGGCGTATCCCTGCTCGGCTAGGGCCTGCGCCCACCAATCGAAATGCGCGCTATCGCGCGCGTGCGGTCCCCCGTGCACCAGCACGACCAGCGCCAAACTCCTGGCTTCGCGTCCCCGGGGCAAAGTCAGGTAGGCGGGAATCGGAAGACTGTCGCCGGCCGGATATGTGATGCGGCGGACCTCCAGCGCCTCCGTGATCCCGTCGTAGACATCGCCGACCCAATCTGCCTTGTCCGTGTAGAGATTGACGAGCTCGTACTGATACCCGAATTTCGGTCCATCCACGAGCACCAGGACCTTCTTTAAATCGCCGGAAGCAGACACGAAACGCACATGATCGCCCTTGAAGGCCTGGACGATGGCGTCCCAGTGAGCCTGCATCGGGGCGTCGAAAAACACGTAGCGCAGGTCATCCTCCGGATACGAGCCGCCGATGAGCCGGTTGGTGGCGGGGTCCTCTATGGGATGGTCCAGCGACCTGCCCTCGGCCAACGATGGACCCAGGCTGCCATCTTTCAACGCCAGCAGCTTCCAAACACCTTCGCCTTGCTCGCCCACTTCCATCAACACGGTATCCGCTGTAGGACCGAATCCGAGGAACCGCGGAAAATCAATGGTCGCCTCGCCACCGGCGATCTTCTTCCACCCTGCCTCCGGACGAATCCATATGGACCACTGGTGCTTCTTCTCGGAATAGAACTGCTCGGCAACCACTCTCCCGTTCGCATCGATCAGCCAATCCAGGCTGTCGTCTTCCCGATCCGAGGAGACAATCGCCTCCCCTGTATCCACGTCGATCCCTCTGAGGAGGTGGTGGACATAACCATCCTTCGAAAAGCCGCTTGGGAAAAACAGAACCACGCGCCCGTTGACACGGCGAGCCACAACGCGCCCGCCGATGAACCCGAGAATCGGAATCGACGTGTTCCTAAATACGTTGTAAACCCTGAGCTTCAACCATTCGAACCGGGTGCCACCGTCGTTTTCCGTTGTGGACGTGACGATCATCAGGCGATTGTCATCGATCCATTCGACCTTGCGTATCTTTTGCCCTTGGATGCGCTCGACGCCGAGAAGCTTGCGATCGAGAAGCGACCGGACCGCGATGGCGCGCTCTTCATCGACCGCGCGTACGAAAGCGATTCGGGTGCCGTCGGGCGACAGGCAAACCTTGTCCAGTGCCGGAAGCCGCCCGTACACCTCCAGCGGAACCGCGGGGGAGGCAGCGGCCGCACTCAGCGAGGCGAGCAGCACGAGGAGCGCGGCGCAGGCGGCAGGCAGCGGGGGCATTCGCGGCAACACCGATTGCAGCGGCAAGCTGCGAAAGCGACATTGTCGCCACAACGAGGGACAAAAACAACGACTCGAGTGCAGCGATTAAGCCGCGGCCAACCCGGCCTCGAGACCGGCAACGAGCTCGAACGCCCGGGACCGGCTAGGCGATCTCCCGCTCAAGCTCCGCGAAGGTCTGCGCCGCGGCCAGGCCGGTCGCGGCCGTTCCCAGCAGCATCTGGATGCGCGCACCCGAGAACAGGCCCCGCACGTGCCACGTTTCCTTGTCCTTCGGGCGCTCCACCACCACCAGGTAGCGCAGACCCATGTCGGACATCAGCGAGGCCATATCGCCGATGGTCAGGCGGGCCACGTCGGCGTGGTGCAGCACCTGCCATTGCGTGACCGGCTCCATGATGTTCTCGACCGCCACGTCGCGCCAGGCGGTGGTCGTGCGGGAGCCGTCGATCGACTGCATGTACTGGATCGGCTTTTCTCCCTGGATGTCGTACGAGGTCACCGATCCGACCAGCGCGCGGCGCTCATCGACCACGAAAGCGAAGCGCGCCCCCGAAAGCTTCATCTGTTGCAGCGCCGCCTCGATCGAGGCCGACGCCGGCGTCGTGATCATCGGGCCGGTCCTGAAATCGGTCATTACCAGCGATGCGGGCTCGTCCGGACCTACGCATGCGTAGTCCCTCTGCGAGCCGGGCATCATCAACGGTCCCTGCGGAGACTGCAGCAGCGTGCGCCGATTCATCGTGATCCCTCCTGCATTGTCGGCTGCGCGCCGTTCGGCCGCGCGCAAAATCCATGCTTCGACTCTATCCGGACGGACTTGGTTCCTCAAGTCGTCCGGAGGGTCTAGTTGCGCTGCCGGTGGTAAACACCCGCACGAGGCCGCTCCAATTTCACCCGTTTTTACGCGGGAGATTCAGGTACGGATGAACGCTGCGAGCACCGGATCGGCGCGCAGTTGCGCGATCTGCTCCGCGCTCGGCAGTTGCGGCCGATCCCGCTCCCGGCTCACCAGGCACAGGAAGCCCAGCGCCGCCTCATCGCTTGCGCGGAACTGATGCCATGTCAGCGGCGGCACACATACCAGGTCGCGCTCGCCCACCTCGTAGACCTTCTCGCCGACCAGGCAGCGCCCGGCGCCGTGCAGCACCATCACCGCGTGCGTGTGCTCGTGGCGCTCCAACGTCGTGTAACCCGCCGGCGCGACTTCGAAATAACGCCACTGCGCTCCGCCCGCGTCCTCGAACAGCACCTGGCGCGTGACGCTCTGAAACGGTGCCTCGTCCTCCTTCTTGTAGTGCAGGATCTGGACGCGTTCCCAGCGTCCCGGTTCGACCGCCTTGCGCAATACCGGCTCGCTCATGGTGCCCGCTCCGCTCCAGTTCAGTGCGCTAAGGCGCCGCCCTGGCGCACACGCTCGACGAAGGCGGCGGCACGCGCCAGCACCGAATCGCCAGGCGTAACCGCCCCGGCCAGAAGATGCCCGCCGATCAGCAGCATCACGTCGTTGCCGAACTGTCGAATCATTTCGTCGACCCGCTCCGTTGCCATCCCTCCGGCCGGCACCGGCAGGATCGGCGGCACGTGTCCCAGATTTTCGCGCGCGCGATCCGCGATCGCCAGGCAGGTGGCGCGATCATAGGAGAAGCGGCCTGCGAAGTTCGGGAAGATGGTCGCATCGGCGCCGAACAGCCGGAACAGGCGCCCCAGGAGCAGGTCAGGCGCGATGCGCACGTTTCCCGCGAAAGCGGGGTGGGCCAGGATCGGTACGCCTGCTTCTTCACGCACCAGTTCCACCAGCGTCGGCACACCGCACAGCATCGGACAGACCAGCACGGCGCCGACGCCCTCGTCACGCGCAACGCGCAGCTGCTCGCGCAGTCGCCTGGGACCGCCCGACAGCGTCGGCGCGTACAGCGCGCGCCGGCCGGACGCGGCGGCGCCCCGGATCGCTTTCTGTATGGCCGCCACGCGCGGCGCGAAGCGCGCGTAGTCCTGGTCGGCGATGCCGTGGTCGTCCTTGATCACGTCGATGCCGGCCAGCGCGAAGGTCGCCGCGAGCTCGGCGAGCTGCTGGGGCGACTGGCCCTGGGGTTTCAACGCGGTGCAGGTCAGCGGCCGCGCCGCTGCGCCCTGCAGCCCCAGCGCGCGCCGCCATCCGTCCAGTCCGAAGCGCGGCCCCGGCAGCGCCTGCAGCAGCTCGCGGTCCGGTTCGAAGGCGCGCAGCTCCACGTCGGGCTGCAGCGAGCAGTTGCCGAACAGCATGTTCAGCAGCTGGCCCGCCTCCAGCCCGGTGGTGCGCGTGGCGAACGACAGCGTCACATCGAAGGTGCCCTCGCCCGCCGGCTCGATCGAGGCCACGCGCGCCACCACCCGGTCGCGGACGAAGTCCTGGGTGACGGCGGCCAGCGGCATCTCGATGCTCTGCTCCAGCGCAAGGGCCTGCGCGCGTGCCTGGATTTCGCGGCCATCGGCGCGCACGCGATAGGTCGCGCCGAACCGTTCGGGGTCGTGGTTGCGCATTCGCGTATCGTACGAAGGTTGCCGCAATCTGCAAGTCGGCCCGACGCGAGACGATGCTCCGCCCCATCCGGTTGCTCACGGTGTGCACGGTCCTGCTGGCGCCGGCGGTGCAGGCTCAGGCGCCCTCCTCGGTGTTCCTGGAGGACCTGACCTGGACCGAGCTGCGGGCGGCGATCGATGCGGGCGCGACCACGGCCATCATCCCGATCGGCGGCACCGAGCAGAGCGGCCCGGCGATCGTGCTGGGCAAGCACAACAAGCGGGTCAGGTTCCTGGCCGGAAAAATCGCCCAGGCGCTGGGCAACGCGATCGTCGCGCCCGTGATCGCGTACGCACCGGAGGGGCGTATCGACCCGCCTTCCTCGCACATGCGTTTTGCCGGGACCCTGTCGATGCCCGACGAGCCGTTCGAGCGCACGCTGGAGTATGCGGCGCGCAGCCTGCGGGTACACGGCTTCCGGGACATCGTGCTGCTGGGCGATCACGGCGGCTATCAGCGCGACCTGGCGCTCGTGGCCGACAAGCTGAACCACGAGTGGGCCGCTTCGGCCACGCGCGTGCACGCCGTGGCGGACTACTACCGGGCGGGCGACCAGGGCTTTGCGGCGCTGCTGCGCGCGCGCGGCTTTCGCGACGACGAGATCGGCTCGCACGCCGCGCTGGCCGACACCTCGCTGATGCTGGCGATCGACCCCGGCGCGGTGCGCACCGACCTTCTGAAAGGCGCAACCGCGCCGGGGCCCGCGCAGGGCGTGTATGGGGGCGATCCGCGCCGCGCCAGCGCGGAGCTGGGCCAGCTCGGCGTGGATCTGATCGTTTCCAACAGCGTGACCGCGATCCGCGCCCGCGTGGCGCGGCGCTCACCGTAGAGCAATGAGAGTCGATACCCTTCTTTTCTGCTGTGCCGCCCTGCTGTGCCTCGCGCAAGCGGCCCTGTCGCAGCCGCCCGCCGCGAGCGTGGACGTCGTGCCCGGAATGCCGCCCGTGATCGACGCGGCCAACCTGTATTCCGAGGCCCGCGCCGGCAACCTGAGCGCAACGGTGGCCGCGGCGCTGCCGCGCGTGTACGTGCCGAACCTGCGCTCCAACGACGTCACCGTGATCGACCCGTCCACGCTGCAGGTGGTCGACCGCTTCAAGGTCGGCACCAACCCCCAGCACATCGTGCCGGCCTGGGACCTGCAGACGCTCTGGGTCACCAACAACGCCGAAGGCAGCACGCACGGCAGCCTGACGCCGATCGACCCGACAACGGCCAAGCCCGGCACGCCGATCGACGTCGACGACCCGTACAACATGTACTTCACGCCCGACGGCCGCGAAGCCATCGTGGTGGCCGAGGCGCGCGAGCGGCTCGACTTCCGCGACCCGCACTCGATGAAGATCCACTCCTCGCTGAAGGTCGGCGGCTGCAAGGGCATCAATCACGCCGATTTCTCGATCGACGGCCGCTACGCGATCTTCACCTGCGAGTTTTCCGGGTCGCTCGCCAAGGTCGACCTGGTGCAGCGCCGGGTGATGGGACTTCTGAAGCTGTCCAAGGGGGGCATGCCCCAGGACATCCGGGTCACGCCGGACGGCAAACGCTTCCTGGTGGCCGACATGATGGCCGACGGCGCATTCGTGGTGGACGGCGAGCACTTCAAAGAGGTCGGCTTCATCGCCACCGGCGTGGGCACACACGGCTTGTATCCGAGCCGGGACGGAACGCACCTGTACGTGGCCAACCGCGGCTCCAACCGGATTCATGGCAAGCGCCACGGGCCCGGCAGCGTCTCCGTGATCGACTTCGCCTCGCTGAGCGTGGTGCAGACGTGGCCGATCCCGGGCGGCGGCAGCCCCGACATGGGCAACGTCAGCGCCGATGGCCGGCGGCTGTGGCTGTCGGGGCGCTACGACGACGTGGTCTATGTGTTCGATACCGCTTCGGGCGCGGTCCAGCAGATCCCGGTCGGCCAGGAGCCGCACGGACTGGCCGTGTGGCCCCAGCCGGGCCGATACTCACTGGGGCACACGGGCAATATGCGCTAGCGCTCAGGCCCTGGCGGCGGCGCGCGCGCCGTCCGCGCTCCAGGCGCCCGGGCCTGCCACGGCCAGGAACAGGAAGACGAAGCAGTACAGCACGGCCGGCTCGCCCTGGTTCAGCATCGGCGACAGGACGCTTCCGTGCGGGGCATGGGCGATGAAATAGGCGAAGGCCATTTCACCGGACAGCACGAACGCGGCCGTGCGCGCCCACAGCCCGATCAGCAACAACGCGCCGGCAACCACCTCGATCAGCCCGGCGATCCCGATCAGCGACATCAGCTGAAGATTGTCGAAGTAGGCGACATGCGGAAATCCGAACAGTTTCGCCGTCGCATGCTGAAGAAAAAGGTACGCGGTGACCACGCGCAGCAACCCCTGCGCGCGCGGCGTCCACGCCGTCAGAAATGCCCGATCGATCGCCATGGCGGTTCCCCCTTTTCGTGTTTTGATGTCAACCGTAACCAAACGTTACGCCACCGCTGTGCTGCGAGGTCGTCCCGCATCCGTGGTCATCGTATGGGTAGGAGCGGATCGCGCGTTCAGGAGTTTGCCGCGTCCGCTCATCGTCAACCCCGAGCCACGACGGACGTTGAGCGATATACTGAATCCGCAGTTCAAGTGGGACGAACCAGATGAGTCGCTTCGATTGGTTGGCTGCAATGCGAGTGGGCGCGCCGCTGGCGCTGTTCGGTGCGATCGGCGCGCTGGCGCCTGCGGTGGCGAGCGCCGAGATCTACGGCTGGGTTGACCCGTCGGGCGACGTGACCTACAGCAATCTGCCGCCGCCCAAAAACGCGCGCGTGTTCGACGTCATCAAGGAAACACCGCCGCCCTCACCCGAGGCGCAGGCGGCCGCCGAAGCGGCGCACCGCTCCCAGATGGACGCGCTGAACGACAAGGTGCACCAGCTCGAACGCGAAATGCAAATGCAGCGGCAGCTCGCGGCCGCGCCTCCCTATCCACCACCCGGGCCGTACTCCAGTGGCTCCAGTGGCTACGGGCCGTCGTATACCGGCGCCTACGCGCCGCCAGACTACGGCGTGGGCTGCGACTCGGATTATTACGACTGCAATCTGTGGGACGGACCCGCGTACTACTCGGTGGGTATCGCGCCCTGGCCGCTGGGCTTTCGCCGGGACCGTGACGACTTTCGCCATCACGGCCGCGACCACGATCGCGGATTCCACCGCTTCCCGGGCGGGCCTCATTTCGGCGCGCGGCCGGGCTTCGCCGCAGGGCATCCGGTCGGCGCGGTGCAGCACTCCGGTGGCGGTCACACGGTGCACGCTGGCAGCGGCGTATCCGGTCCGATGGCCCACGCGCGCTAAGGCGCGAGCATCGCGCGCGCGCCTGGGCGCGGCGCCGAGCGCACCGTCGGCTAAGGTGCCCAGAATACGTACAGCGCGCGGTACGGAACCTCGAGCGTCTCTCCGATGTGCGCGCAGGCGCCGGCCGGCGCCGCTCCGCCCGAGGTGTACAGGCGCTGCACCGCGCGGACTTGATCGAAGCGCCCCGGCGTTCCGGCCGATTGTGCTGTCAGCAGCAGCCACGCGATGGCCCCTTTTTCGGGCGCATCGGCGCGGGCCGTGACTTTGCCCGTGATCTTGCTGCCGTCGACGGCCTCCCAGGTCGGGCCCGCGTAGTGGCGTGCGACCCCTTCGCCGCGCTGATCGGTCAGGGTGGCGCGCGGCGCTTCCAGGATCCACGCGGCCGCCGACGCATCCTTCGCGTTGTCCGGCGTCTTGCAGCGGTAGATCTGAACACCCACCGCGCTCGCTTCCAGCACGCGCTTGAGTCCCGCCGGGGGCGCGAGGCTGTCCGGAACCGGCTCGGCAGCACCGGCAACGCCGAGCGCGCAGGTCAACAACGCGCTGACAGCAGCAGGCACAGCAAGCGGCACGATACGCATGGATCCTCCGGTCGAAGCCAGCTTCGGCTGGCACAGGTCGAGCGGCCCGTATCTTGCCGCAAATCGGCTTCGCAGGGGGCGACCTGCCTATTGCGGCGACCGGATCGGCCCCGATAAGATGCTTCCGCACCCCCAATCCGTCCACAGGGTGGAGGTAACGAGATGACCAAGTCGCACGACACCAAAAAAGACAAGAAAAAGCCCGCCCAGAAGACGGCAAAGGAGAAACGACAGGAAAAGCGCGAGAAAAAGCGCGGCCCCTGAGCTTGAACTGACTGCGGGCGAACGACACCGTTTCGCCCATTCTGAAGCTGCCGGCCGATTGAACCTTTCTCCGGCGGCCGGGGATTAACGCCCCGATGCCTGGAAAAGGGACCATGATGCAACAAGGGCGATCCACCGGGCCGGCCCCGGACGCGCGCCGCAGCCCGGAGCGATCGGCCGACGAGGCTGCGCTGCTGCAGCGCATTGCAGCCGGCGACCGCCTTGCGTTCGAGGCCCTTTATCGGGGCTATTACCCTCGGCTGACGCGATTCCTGGAGCGGGTGATACGGCGCCCGCATTCGATCGAAGAGATTCTGAACGACGCCATGCTGGTGGTCTGGCGCAAGGCGGCGAGCTTCAACGGGCGCTCGAAGGTTTCGACCTGGATTTTCTCGATCGCTTACCGCAAAGCCTTGAAGGCACTCAGGCAGTTCGATGAACCCGTCGAGTCCGACGACGAGGCCTTCGAATCGACGATTCCGGGGCCGGAGGGGCTGATGATGCAGCGGCAGCTCACCGAACAGATGATGCAGGAGATCGGGCGGATGTCGTTCGAGCATCGTACCGTGATCGAATTGACTTATTACCACGGCTGCGCGTACCGGGAGATCGCCGAGATCATGGCCTGCCCGGTCGATACGGTGAAGACGCGGATGTTCCATGCGCGCAGGAAACTGCGATTGGCTCTGGCCGACCGCCGGGAGGATTTGCAATGAGCGGGCGCATCCTGAGTTTTGCCAAATCGTCCCATCAGAGCGCGCAGGAGCTGCTGCCGTGGTTCCTGAACGGCACGCTCGATGCGGACGAGAGCGGACAGGTCGAACAGCACCTGCACACCTGTGCGGCCTGCCGCTCGGAGCTGCAATGCCTGCGCGAGCTGCAGTCGGCCTACGTCGAAAGCGACCTGGCGCCCGCGGCCGAAGCCGCTTTCGGGCGCCTGCTTGCGCGCCTGGAGCCCCCGGCGCCGGCCGATCGGCGGCGCGCGAGCGGCGCGGGCGCGGCCTGGCCAGGGCTGTTTCCGGTTTGGCTCAAGATCGCACTGGCGGCGCAGTTTGGCGTGATCTTCGCGCTCGGATGGGCGGTGCTGCAGCCTGAGCGTTCCGCCTCGGCGTTTCACGTGCTGTCGGCGCCCGGCGCGCCGGCGCACGTGGCCGGCGACCTGGTGGTCGTATTCGATCCGGCTGCACCGCAGCGGGAGGTGGAGCGGATACTGCTCCGCGCGGGCGCCCGCGTGGTCGACGGGCCAACGTCGTCCAACGGTTGGGTGCTGGCCGTGCCAAAAGGCGGTGTTCAGCCCGCGCTGGCCGGCCTGCGCGCCGAGCCCCTGGTCATGCTGGCCGCGCCGCTCGGGGCGGAAACGAGCCCATGATCCGCGCGCGCGCCGCGGCGCTGCTGATCGCCGGTGCGATCTGCTGCGCGCAGGCGCAAACGCCGAGCGACTCGGCGGGGGTTGGCGAGGAGCGGCGCATCCTGGTGATGCTCAGGATTGCGCCGCCGCATTTCCGGCCCGAGGGCGGCTACGGTGGCGGCTACGACGAACAGTCGGGCAAAGCCGCGCGGCACCGGATCGCTTCGGAGCTCGCGTCGGCCCACGGACTGGTGATCGAGTCCGACTGGCCGATGGTTTCGCTCGGCGTCGACTGTTTTCTGATGCGGGTCACGGGCGGGCAGTCGCTGCCGCAGGCGCTGGAGGCGCTGGGGCGCGATACCCGGACGGCCTGGGCCCAGCCGCTGAACGCGTTCCACTCGCTGGCCCACAACGATCCGCTGTTTGCGCTGCAGCCGGCCGCGTCGGCCTGGCACCTGGCCGAAGTGCACGCGGTGTCCACCGGGCGCCACGTCTCGGTGGCGCAAGTGGACAGCGGGGTCGAGTTGAATCATCCGGACCTGGCCGGCCAGATTTCGGTGGCCGAGAATTTTGTCGACCAAAGCCCCTACACGGCCGAAGCCCACGGCACCGCAGTGGCCGGAATCATTGCCGCGCGCGCCGACAACGGGATCGGGATCGCCGGGGTGGCGCCCGGGGCGCGGCTGATGGCGCTGCGCGCCTGCTGGCAGGTCGACGCCACCGCCATCTGTAACAGCTTCACACTGGCCAAGGCGCTGCAGTTCGCGCTGGTGCGCGGGGCCACCGTGATCAACCTGAGCGTGACCGGGCCCCAGGACAAGCTGCTGTACCTGCTGCTGGATGCGGCGCTGCTTCAGGGCGTCACGGTGGTCGGTGCGGTGGACCCGCAGACGCCCGGGGGCGGTTTTCCCGCCTCGCATCCGGGCGTGATCGCGGTATCCTCCGACAATGCCGACGACTCAGGCGATCCGGCCTCCGCGGTCACCGCGCCCGGCCGCGACGTACCCACCACGCTGCCCGCAGCGCGCTGGGGATTCGTCGACGGCTCGTCGTTCGCGGCGGCGCATGTGTCAGGACTGGTCGCGCTGTTGCAGCAGATCTCCCCTTCGCTCGGACCTGAACAGATGCGCGCCCTGCTGCTGATCGCACCCGCCACCGACCACCGAGCCCGACGGATCGACGCCTGCGCCGCAATCGCTCGTGCCGCGCAGGCATGCTCCTGCGGATGCAGCGCGGCGGGCACCGACAAAACCGTTTCGCAGCGCTGAGCCGCTCCCGTGCTGCGGTGGGCTCTTGCGCTGGCCGCCGCACTGGCCGCCACCGCAGCGATGGCCCAGGTATCCGGCAGCGCCTCGGTGGTGTCGGATGACCGCGTCCGCGGCGTCACCCTGTCCGCCGGCCGCCCTGCCGCGCAACTCGGCCTCGCTTACGACGACCCGAGCGGCTTGTACGTGGGAGCGTTCGGCTCCAGCGTCCAGTTCTACGAGCACTCGAAGCGTGAGGTGGAGCTGACCGGTTATACCGGTTACGCGCGGCGCCTGAGCGGGGGCTGGACCGTGGACGCGGGCGCCGCGTACACGGGTTTTTCGGGCGGCAACGGCTACAACTACACGGAACTGCACGCCGGCGTCACGGCCAGCGCCGTCACCGCGCGCCTGTACTTTTCTCCCAACTATTTCGGGCAGAGCATCCACACGGTGTACGGGGAGTTGAACGGGTCCTACCGGCTAAGCGAGCGGTTCGGGCTGATCGGGCACGCCGGAGTGCTGCAGGCCTTCTCGGGCGCAACGCAGCAAAGCGGCGGCACCCATCCGCACGCCGACTTTCTCGCGGGCGTGGAGGCCCGCTTTCAACCGTTCACCCTGCAGTTGAGCCGCATCGCCGCCGACGGCGCCAGTCGCGTCTACCCGGTGGGTGCAAACCACCCCGCCGGCGTGTGGACGGCGCGCCTGTCGGTCGCCTTTTGAACCGAAACGGTGCGAGAGGGAACCTACCGGGACAACTGCACCTGAGGCGGCGACAGCGCCGTACTGCAATGAGTAGATTCCGGGCTTTCGTCTATGGCGAGTGGCCCGGGCGCGCATTGCGCCTGGCCGTTGGAATTTGCCTGGTACTGATGGCCGGCTGTGGAGGCGGCTACGGGGGCGGGGCCGGTGGCATGGGCGGCAACCCCAACGGCATGGGCATGGGCATGGGCATGGGGACCAGCGCTCCGGTGATCTCCATGCAGCCGTCCAGCCAGTCGGTGGCGGTCGGCAGCACGGCCACCTTCTCGGTGATGGCGACCGGAACTGCCCCGCTGTCCTACCAATGGATGAGCAACGGCAGCGCGATCAGTGGTGCCACGATGCCCAGTTACACCACGCCGTCGACCACGATGGCGCAGAGCGGCACCAGTTTCGCGGTCCAGGTCAGCAACGCGTATGGCAAGCTCACCAGCAGCCCGGCGATGCTGACCGTGATGTAGTCCGCCCCGCCCGCATCTCGACCTTCTCCGGGAGAAGCGCTGCCCCCTCCCGCGCTGTGCGGGAGGCGGGTCGGGGTGGGCTCGCGGAAGACAGGAGCGTTTCTTCGGGCAAACTGTGGCTGTGAACTCAGCCACCGACGTCGCGCCAGCCATCGGATTGGCACCGACCGCCGGTACCGCGCCGGACGCCCACGCAACGCCCGCGGACGGCATCGAGGTCGATCGCGCCTACGCCGAGCTGAGCGCGTGCGTGGACGATTGGAGCCGCATCGAAGCCACGGCGCGGCTGATTCTTGCCGTCTTCGATGAGTTCTACCGCAAGCTGTGCGAATACCCCTACCGGGCCATGCGCGCCTTCGAGACGATGGATCCGCAGGCGTCGATCCGGATCAGCAAGGAGCGCCTCGGGCTGTACAGCCAGTACATCGCGCGGCACGGCCCCAGGATCCACGCGGCGTTTGCCGCGCTGGCCGACAACCCGAAGATCTGGGACGAGCTCGACCGGCTGTTCGGCTCGATGATCGTCGAGCACTACGAGGCCGATATCGCCTTCAGCTTTGCCCATTCGATCCGGCGCAACATCGCCCGCGAGGGCTGGCGCTCTGTGGCCTATTCGTTTCCGCCACCGAGCAAGCGGCGCGCCCTGTCGATGGCGCAGGTCTACCGCCGCATTCCGGTGCAGGGCCGGATCGATGCGGAGCTGATCGCGAACGCGCTGCAGGCGCCGCGCTTTTCGGTTCCGTTCCGGGACCTGCGCGGCGATTGCGAGCGGATCGTCGAGCGCGTCGACTTTCTGCTCGACAGCGACGCGCCCGATGCCGCGCTGCCGGTCGCGCTGGACGTGGTCGAAGCGGGTTTTTTCCGCGACCGCTACGCGTTCGTGGTGGGCCGCTGGGTGCTGAGCGATTCGAGCTTCGTCGCCTTCGTGGTGGCCCTGCTGAACAGCGACGGCGGCATCGGCGTGGACGCGGTACTGCATCGGGTCGCCGACGTGCACAACCTGTTCAGCTCGACGCTGGCGAACTTCCACGTGACCACGCGCCTTTACTACCAGACCTGCGTGTTCCTGTTCAGCCTGATGCCCAAGCGCCCTCTGGGACATCACTACTCGACGATCGGCTTCAATCACGTCGGCAAGGTCGCGATCCTGAACGAGGTGATCGAGCAGGTCAGGCAGTCCGGGCAAAGGTTGGGCCGCTCGCCGGGCTTTGCCGGCACCGTCGCGCTGGGCTTCACGTTCAAGGCCTGCTCCTACCACCTGAAGGTGATCCGCGACCGGCCCACCACGTCCTACAAATGGGGCGAGTTTCCCGGCGTGGCGGCAGTGCTGGACAAGTACCGCGAGGTGCACGAGATCAACCGCGCCGGCAGCATGCTGGACAACGTGATGTACTTCAACCTGATGCTCGACAAGGATCTGTTCGAGCCGGACCTGTTGGACGACATCTGCCGCGAAGCCGGCGGCAGCGTTCAGGTCGAGGGTGAAAGCGTTTTCATCCGCTCGCTGATCGTGCAGTTGAAGATCGTGCCGTTGCCCCTGTACCTGGAAGGCGCCGACGAGAGCGAAATCCGCAACGTGATCGTCAGTCTGGGAAACTGCATCCGCAACAATGCGGCCACCAATATATTCAACAAGGACCTGGACTCTCGCAATTACGGCGTCGGCCGCTACGGCCGCGTGCTGCTGTTCGACTATGACGCGGTCGAGAGGCTCACCGACGTGAAGATCCGGACCAACCTTGACCGCGAGCCCGGCGAGGAGGACGTGCCGGCCTGGTTCTTCGAGGACGGTCCGATCTTCCTGCCCGAAGAGATCGAATACGGACTGCAGCTGAAAAACGAGCTCGCGCGCCGCCATTTCAGGATCGTCAACCCCGACCTGATGACGGTTCACTACTGGCAGCAGGTGCAGCAGATGCACCGGCGCGGCGAGGTGCCGCAGCTGCGGATGTACCCGGAAAGCTGCAAGCTGTCTTCGGCGGCCGGGCCCGCCTAGCGGCGCGGTTCAGCAAGCAAGGTCCGCGCCGCAGATAGCGGGGATCGCCCGCCGCCTCGGCTTCGATTTCGTCGCGCGCGTTGCGCACGCAGGCACGTTCGGTGTCGAACAGGATGCGCGGGTCGTCGATGATGACGATCGATTCGCGCATACCCGCATCGACACTGCGTCGCAGCAGGACCCAGCGCGCATTGCCCCGGTCGATATCGCCGCCACCCAGGGCGAGCTGTCGCAGCGCGAATTCCCACGCCGTCGTGCCCAGCAGCACTGCGCACGTGGCCAGTATCAGCGCGCGCTGCCCGGGCAGTGCCGGCACCGGCCGCCCAAGCCGGCGGCGCAGCGAGACAATCCCGCCGCCCGCCGGCGGGGCGAGCCGTGAACTGGAAGTCGACGAAGCCATTGCGCGATCCTCTTGAAAAGGACGCGAACCCGCGCGGGAATCGGACACTCGGTCTGAAACTTTGTACCTTTGGCCCGGCGGCGGGCCGGCCCGCATGCATAATGTCGGCCCGCGAGGTTCAAAAATGGATGGCCAATTCACGATCGAGCTGCGCCAGCAGGCCGACTACCGGTTCGAGGTCCAGTTCGACCGGCCCGCCATCCCGCAACTGATCACTGACGAGACGGCGCCGCTCGGCGGCGACGCCGGCCCCAATCCGGAACGCTTGCTGGCGACGGCGGTGGCCCACTGCCTGGCCGCCAGCCTGCTGTTCGCACTGCGCAAGTTCAAGAACGATCCCCGCCGTGTGGACGCAGTGGCGAGCGTCAGGACCGTGCGCAACGCGCAGGGCCGGCTGCGGATCGGCAGCATCGAGGTCGAGCTGCGCCTGGGCGCCGCAGCCTCCGAGCTGGCGATGCTGGATCGGGTCCTTGCGCAGTTCGAGGACTTCTGCGTCGTCACGCAGAGCGTGCGGCCGGCGATTGCGGTAACCGTGCGCGTGCTGGACGGCACCGGTGCCGTGCTCAAATCGTCTTGATCAACGGCTGCCCTCGACAACCACCCTGGCCGGCTGCTTCGAGCTCACCTGCCCACGCAGCATCGCCTCGGATGAGTGGGGGGTCGCGACTTTGCCGCTCGCATCCATCGCGATCATGCCGCCCTCGCCGCCGGCGGCCTTGAGCTCGCCGATGACCTCGGCGGCGGCTGCTTCGAGGTTTTCCTTGCCGTACTTCACGCGCGCGCACACGTCCGCGGCCGCGGTATAGCGGATGAAGACTTCGCCCACGCCCGTGGCAGACACGGCACATACGCCGTTTTCGGCGTACGTGCCGGCCCCGATGATCGGCGAGTCTCCGACCCGGCCGAAGTGCTTGTTGGTCAGCCCGCCCGTGGAGGTGGCCGCGGCCAGATTGCCGTGCGTGTCCAGCGCGATCGCTCCGACCGTCCCCTTCGGGCCCCACAGCAGGTCGGAGCGCGCGGCGGGTTTCTTGCCAGACTCGATGGCGCGCTGCAGCTCCTTGCGGCGCCGCTCGGTGATGAAATAGCTCTCGGGCATCAGCGTGATGCCCTGCTCGACCGCGAACCGCTCGGCGCCCTCCCCGACCAGCAGCACATGGCTGCTGTGATCCATCACCTGGCGCGCCAGGTCGATCGGGTTGGCCACGTGGCGCAACGCCGCCACGGCGCCGGCCTTGCGATGGGCGCCGTCCATCAGCGCCGCATCGAGCTCGGCGAAGCCTTCGTGATTGAGGACGGCGCCACAGCCGCTGTTGAGCACGCCCGAATTCTCCATGACCCTGACGGCGCTTTGCACCGCATCGAGGCTGCTGCCGCCGGCAGCGAGGATCCGACTGCCGGCATCCAGAGCGCGCCGCAGCGTGTCCCGGATCGCTTCGAACCCGGCCGGCGGCAGATCCTTGGGCACGCCGCCCGCGCCACCATGGATCGCAAGCGCCCATTCAGAGTCCGCGCGTGCGTTGCCGCCGCTCATGCCGAGGGCGACAAGACCGATCACACAGGTCAGAGCGGCTCGATACGCCGCCCGATCGGTGCTGAACAATTGAAACGTCAATGCGGTTGCGTGGGCGGCAGGGGCACGCGCACGTTCGGATTGGCCGGCGGGTTCTGCGGGGGCGTACTGCCTTGCGCCGGAGCAGGCTGACCGCGAACACTTACGAGGACCTTGCCATAGCCAAGCGACCAGGTGGCCGTTGCTTCCGTGCCTTGTCCTGCCAGCTTGACTTCGTTGATGCGCACGTTGCTCAGTGACACGACAAGAACCGGGGTTGCTAGGCCGGTAGGCGACGTGCCTTCGAATGTCAGCGTTGCGTTTTGATGCAGCTTTTGGTTCATGGAGTCAACGATCACTTCGGCCGTGCTGGCGTCGACCCCGGTTGTAACGGTGAGGGGCTCGGTAATGGCCCTCAAGGGCCGCCCGGATGCGTCCACGACCGATCCAAACGAGAGTGTTGTAGCCAGCAATACAAACTCGCCCCCGCCGGCGCGACCCAGCGCTTGCCCCGACAGCCCGTCGATCTTCAGATAGATGCGCAGGCCTGCCGCGCTTGCGGTTGAGCAATGAATTGCAGCAAGGAGCGCAAGGCTTGCGAGGACGGCGCTGGGACGCTTCACGGCGTATGGCATGGGCTTTCTCCGGGGAAAGGCGGGCTGTGATCGCTGCGGCATCTTAATGACAATACCGCCTCCTTCCGATTAATACGCTCAATGGTCCAGATGCAGGTACCTTGCCTGGCGCGGCAGCGTCCAGCTGAACAGGAACGCAACCGCCATCATCGCCGTGACGTACCAGTAGAAGGCCGATTCGTGCCCGATCGTCTTCAGGCCGAGCGCGACGTACTCGGCCGATCCGCCGAACAGCGCGTTGGCCACCGCGTAGGCCAGGCCCACGCCCAGTGCACGCACTTCGGGCGGGAACATTTCGGCTTTCACGATCCCGCTGACCGAGGTGTAGAAACTGACGATCGCCAACGCGATCACGATCAGCCCACCGGCGGCGAACGGACTGGTGACGGTCTTGAGCGTCGTAAGAATCGGCACCGTCGCCAGCGCGCCCAGCGCGCCGAACAGCAGCATGTTGTTGCGCCGGCCGATCCGGTCCGACAGAGCACCGAACAGCGGCTGCATGCACATGTAGATGAACAGGCATCCGGTCATCACGTTGCTGGCGGTCTTGATCGACATGCCCACCGAGTTGACCAGGTACTTCTGCATGTACGTGGTGAACGTGTAGAAAATCAGTGAGCCCCCCGCGGTGAAGCCGAGCACCGTGAGAAAGGCGACCTTGTTGTTGCGGAACAACCCCGCCAGCGTGCCGGCTTCCTGGCTGGCTCTCGTTTGCGCCGTCGAGGTCTCGGTCAGGGTGCGGCGCAGCATCAATGCGACCACGGCGGTGATGGCGCCGATCACGAACGGGATGCGCCAGCCCCAGGCCTTCAGTTCGCGTTCGTCCAGCAGTTGCTGCAGCACGACGACCACGACCACCGCCAGCAATTGACCGCCGATCAGCGTCACGTATTGAAACGACGACAGGAAGCCGCGCTGACCGCGAAACGCGACTTCGCTCATGTAGGTGGCCGTGGTGCCGTACTCACCGCCAACCGACAGGCCCTGCAGCAGCCGCGCGAGCAGCAGCAGCACGGGGGCGGCCGCGCCGATGCTGGCGTAGGCGGGCAGGCAGGCGATGGTGAGCGAACCCAGGCACATCAACGTGACCGAAGTGATCAGGGCGGTCTTGCGGCCGCGCCGATCGGCGATGCGGCCGAACATCCAGCCACCGATCGGCCGCATCAGAAAGCCGGCCGCAAAGATGCCGGCCGTGTTCAGCAGCTGGGCGGTGGGATCCGATTTTGGAAAGAACGCGGGTGCGAAGTAGATCGCGCAAAACGCATAGATGTAGAAGTCGAACCACTCGACCAGGTTTCCGGACGAAGCGGCGACGATCGCGAAGATCCGACTGCGCTTTTCCTCAAACGTGTAAAGCCGGGCCGGACCGATTGGAATGGCGCTCATACCGGGTCATCTCCTCGCGGTCGCAAAGGATAGCGCGAACCTGGCCCGACCCGGTCCCCGGCTTCGCTGCTCGAACTACAATGAATCATGACCGACTTCGTGATCCCTGCCTCGGGAATCCGAGGTCCCAGGATCGTCTATGGAACCGCGTGGAAGAAAGCCGACACGGAGCGTCTGGTTGCCGCGGCGATTCAACTGGGATTTCGCGGCGTCGATACCGCCTGTCAACCCAAGCATTACAACGAAGCCGGCGCAGGAGCCGGCGTGCTTGCATGTCTGAACGCCGGGTTGACCCGGGGCGAGCTGTTTCTTCAAACCAAATTCACACCGTTGTCCGGACAGGACCCCAAGCAGATTCCCTATGACCCGAACGCGCCGCTGTCCGAACAGGTTGCGCAGTCTTTCGCCGCCTCTCGACGCAATCTGCAGACCGACTACCTGGACAGCCTGCTGCTGCATTCGCCGATGGCGCATGCGGGCCAGACGATGAAGGTATGGCGGGCGATGGAATCGCTGGTGGATGGCGGCGGGGTCCGCCAGCTTGGCATCAGCAACTGCTACAGCCTCGACCAGCTCGATTCGCTTTACCACTCGGCCCGCGTCAAGCCCGCGGTCGTGCAGAACCGGTTTTATGCCGAGTCGACGTACGATCACGAGGTTCGTGCGTTTTGCAGGGAGCGGCGCATCTCCTACCAGAGCTTCTGGACGCTCACGGCGAATTCGCGCGTTCTTGCCCACGACACGATCACGACGCTGGCGGCGACTTACGGACGCACTCCTGCGCAGATCCTGTTCCGCTATCTGACGCAGGTCGACGTTGTGCCATTGACGGGTACCCGGTCCGAAGCGCACATGCGTGAGGACCTGGCGATCTTCGAATTCCAGCTGACGGACCGCGAGCGCGAAGCGGTGGACGCCTTGTTCTGACGGCGTTCCGTACAGCTTACAGACGCGACCCGACCCGCCGATCGAGCCGCGGCAAAGGCCTCTTGAACACACGCCCGCGCGCGTGCTCGAGGCCCTGCGTCACTTGGCGAGCGTCCGGCTGGCCAGCGGTTGGCCGAGCGACGTGGATCCCGCGCCAAATCCGTTTTTCTGGAGAATGAAGGCCGTGATCGACCACATCGTGTCGTCGGGCAGCGAGCCAGGACTGGTCGCGGGCATGTTGGTGTGCTCGAAATTGAACAGATCGGCCAGCGGCTTGTTGCCCCACTGCTTCAGAAACGCGTCGCCCACCAGGGCCGGCCCCTGCGCCCCGGTCAAATCGGGCCGATGGCATTCCGCGCAATAATTGTTGAAGTACTGCTGACCGCGCTGCGCCTGCGCTGCCGTGTACCAGCCGCTGGTATTGGCGGCTCGCACGTTGCCGACCAGCAGGACGCCCGCGGATGCGAGCATCAGCAGACCGATGCCAAGGCGCACGGTTTGACTTCTCGACTGGACTTTGCTTGCCATGATCGACTCCAGAGTGTCGCTTAGTGATGCGGCAGTCTGGCCTGCGAAGGACTCGCTTCGATTTCGCCGTGCCCGGCCGGAATTTCGTTTGTAACGACCGCCTTACCGCACGCTCTCGGGCTGGACAGCCTGGTCGACCCACGCCAGCAACTGCGAGCTGGACAGCGCGCCGGATCGGCGCGCGATTTCGCGCCCGCCGCGCAACACGGCCAGCGTCGGGATGCCACGGATACCGAAGCGCGACGCCAGCTGCTGCGCCTTGTCGGTGTCGACCTTGACGAAGTGGACCTGGGGGCGCTGGCGCGCCGCCTTCTCCAGTTCCGGCGCCATCACCTGGCACGGGCCGCACCATTCGGCCCAGAAATCGACCACCACTGGAAGCTCGGTTGCAGAAACGTACCTGTCGAACGATTCTTCATCGAGCGCAACCGGAGCGGAAGGCAGCAGCTCGTGCTGGCATCTGCCGCACACCGGGTGCTGGTCCAGGCGGCTCGGATCGACACGATTCTTCGAAAAACAGGACGGGCATACGATCAGCATGTTTCGTTCCCCCCGCGCGGCGGGCAAGCGTCACCAGCCCGCATACATAATATCTTCGGGGAGCGATGTCCGAAACGCGTTCGGTCCCGATCAGCGACCAGGGCTTTCTAAACAGGGTATGTAAAGGACCTCAGAATGGCCACTTTTGCTGTGCAGATGCGCTTGGGAGTGCTGTTCATGTTGCTGACCGGGAGCGAAGCTGCACTCGCAGCGCCGGTCACCGTATCTGGGCAGAGCGCGCTGGCGCTTGCCGCCCTGATCGGCGAATATTCACCGCGGCTGAGCCAGCAGGACCGGCACACGCTGTCGCGCGTATTCGACGGCAATCTCCATGGTCCTTTTACGGCCACACAGACGGTTACGGTTCAGGCTGAATCGATCGTGTGCCGCACGTCCAACGTCGATATCACGCTGCGCTCGTGTGAGCTCACCTTCGGCGCCAACAAGCCAACCCTGCGAGGTCGCAAGGCGCACGAAGTCTTCGCAACGCTCGCTGAGGTCGGGGTCCCGTCCGACGGCGCCGCCGGAACGGTGTTCGAAGCCTTGTCGCAGCTGACCTGCACGATCGATCTGCATGAATTGCAGCAGCGCGCCGGCGGGGGCGCCGTTTGCAGCTTCAGCCCGGGGCCTTGAGCTTGCCAAATGTTGCCGCGCTGATTCAGGTTACCGTGTGGCGCTGCCTGAACTCGGGGCGGTCCCAAGCCGCCGTCTGCAGCACGTCGCGCAAGGTCTCCACGGCGTGCCAGATGTCCGTGTGGCGGTTGTACAGCGGCGCGAAGCCGAAGCGCATCAAATCGGGTGCCCTGAAGTCGCCGATCACGCCCCGCGCGATCAGGGCCTGCATCACGGCGTAGGCCTGCGCGTTTCGAAAGGCGACGTGGCTGCCCCGGGCCTGAGGATCGCGCGGCGATGCCAGCTCCAGCCCCTGCCCGTCGCAGCGCGATTCAACCAGCGCCACGAACAGCTCGGACAGCGCACGCGACTTGTCGACACGGCATTGCGCATCGGCCCGCAGCATCAAATCGACCCCGACCTCGAGGGCCGCGATGCCAAGGATGGGATGCGAACCGGCAAGAAAGCGCGCGGTGCCCGGCGCCGGGGCGTAGTCGTCGACGAAGTCGAAAGGCCGTGCATGCCCCAGCCAGCCCGTGATGGGTGAAGCCGTCGCAGCCTGGTGGCGCTGCGCCACGAACAGGTAGGCTGGCGCGCCGGGCCCGCCGTTGAGGTATTTGTATCCGCAGCCCACGGCGAAGTCGGCCTGCGCCGCGTTCAGGTCCACCGGCACGGCCCCCGTGCTGTGGCTCAGGTCCCACAGCGTCAGCGCGCCTTGCGCGTGCGCGCGCGCCGCGATGCGCGCCATGTCATGCACCGCGGCCGACTTGTAGTGCACATGGGTGAGCAACACCACCGCCACGCGCTCGTCGACGGCCGCTTCGATCTGGTTGGCCGGCACCAGACGCAGTTCGATACGGCCGTTGCTCAGGCCCTGCAAGCCCTGCGCGACGTACAGGTCGTTGGGGAAATTGCCCGGCTCGGACAGGATCACCGAGCGACCCGGTCGCAGCCGGCACGCCGCCGCCAGCAGCTTGAACAGGTTCACCGATGTGGAGTCCGAAACCACCACCTCGCCCGCTCCTGCGCCGATCAGGCGGGCGATCTTGTCGCCGACCCGCTGCGGCGCGCCGATCCAGTCGTGCGCGGTCCAGCTGCGGACCAGGTCCTGGCCCCATTGCCCGGCGGCCACCTGTTGCAGCCGCGTCGGCGTCTCGCGCGGCAGCGCGCCGAGCGAGTTGCCGTCCAGGTACACGACGCCATCGGCCAGCATGAAAGCGTCGCGCAACGTTCGCAACGGGTCGGCGCGGTCCATCGCTTCGAGGTCCGCCAACGTCAGCGTGCTGGCGCAACGGTGCCCGATCACAGACGGGATTCGGAGGCCGCCTTTGCGGTCAGCAGGAGTGTCCATTTCGTGGCGATAGCGACAGGGTCGATAGTCGGATGATAGATGCACCCTTGTGACCCGGTGCTTGAAACTACAATCCCGCCCAGCAACGCCGCCGAGAGATCCCAGATGCGCCACCCGATGCGACTGGACTTCACCAGCGACAACATCACGGGCGCCTGCCCCGAGATCCTGGCCGCGCTCGCGCGCGCCAATGAAGGCGCGGTGGGGTCCTACGGAAGCGACCCGTACACCGCGGCCCTCGAACGCCTCGCCGAGGCCATCTTCGAGCACCCGGTTACGATCCTGCCGGTCGCGACCGGCACGGCCGCCAACGCGCTCGCCCTGTCGGCGCTCGCCGGGCCGTTCGAAGCGATCTACTGTCAGGCCGCTGCCCACGTGATGACCGACGAGTGCGGCGCACCGGAGTTCTACACCGCGGGCGCAAAGCTCATCGGCCTGCCTTCGCGTGACGGGCGGCTGCAGCCGGAACAGATTGCAGAAGCCGTCGCGTTCGCCCGTTCGATGGGGATCCACCACGTGCGACCTGCGGTCGCCTGCGTCTCGCAGGCGACCGAGTGGGGAACGATCTACGCACCCGACGCGCTGGCGGCGCTCGCCGCGCAAGCGCACGGCCTCGGGCTGAAGGTCCACATGGACGGAGCACGCTTTGCGAACGCGGTCGCGCGCCTCGGCTGCACGCCGGCTGAGGCAAGCTGGCGGGCCGGCGTCGACATCCTGTCGCTCGGAGCTACGAAAAACGGGGCACTCGCTGCGGAAGCCGTCGTCGCGTTCGACGCCTCGCTCGCCGAGCAACTTGCGTATCGCCGCAAGCGCGGCGGACACCTCTGGTCGAAGATGCGGTTTCTGAGCGCCCAGTTAAGCGCCTATTGGACGGACGACCTTTGGCTTCGGAACGCGCGGCACTCCAACGCAATGGCCGACCGGCTGGCCGCCGGGCTGGCCTCGATTCCGGGTGCTCGCTTCGTGCAGCCCGTCGAAGCAAACGAACTGTTCATCGTGTTGCCCGAGGCGGTCACCGCGCGACTTCGCGAGAAAGGGTTCCGGTTCTACGACTGGCCATCGCCGCAAGGGGAGTCCGCAGCGGTCGTGCGGCTCGTCACGTCCTACGATATGAGCGCCTCCGACGTCGACGGGTTTCTCGCGGCCGCCAGTGGCGCTTAGCGGCTGGGCACCTTTACGCAAGGCCGATCACCCGCGCCCGTCTTGCTAGAAGCGAAATGCAATGTCGGCGCCGACCGTCCAACCGGTGAAGTTGCTTCCCCAGACATACGATCCCCCGATTCCCATCCACTGCACTTTCCAGAGCTGATTCAGAAAGTCCAGCACCAGGCGGCCGTGGGCTTCGTACAGATGCTGCGCGTCGAGGCCGTCTTTCAGGTCGCCAAAAAGCTCGGTTCGGCTGAAGAACCCGCCGGTGTGCAATTCGTGCCCGTACAGACGCTTGCCCAGCGGGATATCCACGTCGATCTTGTCCGCCAGCGAGCCCGAGTTGCCATCGATGACGTCGTTCGAGTTGGAGCTGCTGAAGCTCTCGGTATGGAAGAAGGTCGGATCCGAAGACAGCGTGATGATGGTGCGGTCCCAGGTGAGCAAGTACTGGATGTTCACCGCGGGCCGCAGCGTCCAGGTGTCCTCGTTCAACCCAAGCAGGCCCATGCGACTCGCCCGACCCAGGTTGGCCTGCATGAAGGCGCCGGTGGCCGTGTATTCGCTCGAGGTGTGCCCGTACATCCCCATCAGGGTCGGTGCCAGGCTCAGGCGGTCGTTCAGCCAGAAGCGCGCGCCCGCGCCGAACTGGATCGCGAAGATCCTGAACTCGTCGGTGCCGCCGCTCAGCGGGCCCGAATGAACGCCGCTCTTCGCGTCGACGTACCCCATACTGCCCTGCAGCCGTGGCTGCCACCCGATGTCCGAATTGCCCAGCTTCTGCGGGTCGCCGACATCGCCGGAGCCCCCGAACTTGGAAACGTCGATATCGGTGTCGTTTTCACCGCTGAACTTGTAGCTGCCGCCCGCCAGTCCGAAATCGCCTCCCAGGATCGTCAGAGCTTCGACGCGGTCGCCGATCGTGTTCCTGATGCTGAGCGCCTGGCCCGGCGTTATCTGGCACCGAGCGGAAATGGGAAGCAGGCCGACCACGATCGACCCCACTGCGGCAGCGGCGCGCAAAAACGAGCGAACAGAAAGGCGGTGAACTCTCAAGAGGATCGCTTTCGCCTCGGGCCTGCCATTGACCGTCCGGCGTCGCCATCCGGTACCGACCGCGAGCTTCCGCACCAGCAGGGCGACCGCCTCGCCGGTTCGGATCACGGGCGCTCGATGGTGCGTACAGCGATTATGGCGTGGGAGAGCCGCAGCTCAACGATCGAGAAAGCCGGTTTTCCCGGCATCGCGATCGGGTCTTTCAAGAACCGGACGGTTGTCCCGGATAGACCAGCTTGCAGCCGGAGTCCCCTACTGGTCCCGCGGCATCGACGCCGCGCACCAGCTGCGTTACCTGGAACAGATCGTCGGGCGCGCTGCCCTGCGCCTGCGCGTTGCCGACGAACAGCGTCCCGATCATCTGATGGTCGCCCGCGCGGTAGAAAGGCGCCTGCGGCATCAGTCCGATCTCCGGCGGCAGCCTCATCCCCTCGAGCGCTCGCGCCATCTTGACCGCTTCCAGCGACTTCGCTTCGGTTGCGGCAAGTGCGCAGGTCCAGGTCGCTACGTAGCCGAACCAAGTCCGCGCCGTCGGTACCCGTCCGGTGCGCCCGCGGACCGCTTCCACGAAGGCTTCGACGTGCGGGTTGCCGGGCTGCTTCCAGTACCACTCGATTACCCAGGAACCAATCCGCGCTTCGGGCGGCAAGCCCTCGAGCGCTTCGAGTTCCTGCTGGGCGCCAGCCAGGTGCAAGCGCCGGTCAAGACCGAACTGCACCGCCTGCTTCAGTGCGCCAATCATGTCGTCGCCCTGCACCAGGAATACGATGACCTCCGGATTGGCGGCCTGAGCCTTGATCAGGTACGCCGAGAAGTCGGCCGTGCCGATCGGCGTCAGGTCGGCGCCAACCTTGGTCGCCCCGACGAGCGCGCCGGCCTTCTCGAGAGCGGACTGCAGCGTATGGCCGAACACATAGTCGGGCGTGATGTAGTACCACTTTTTCCCCGCCGTTTTGACCAGGTTGGCGGCTACGGCGCTCGCTTCGGTCTGCGTCGTGTTGCAGACGCGGAAAACGTTCCAACGACAGCTCGGGCCGGTGATGGCGTCGGCGTGCGCGCCCGGCACGATGTGCAGCACGTTCTTTTCGAAGCTGACTTCGGCCATCGCCAGAGCCTGGGCCGAATTGGCGCTGCCGATCAAAAAGTCGACCTTGTCCCGGTCAATCAACTTGCGCGCCTTTTGCACCGCGGTGCCCGTATCGCCGCTGGTGGAATCCTCGACCAGGAGCTTCGCCTTGCGCCCGAGGATGCCGCCCTTCGCGTTGATCTGCTCGATCGCGAGCTCGCAGCCGGCCAGTTCGTTCTTGCAGCCGACCGCATAAGGGCCGGTCAGCGGGTTGTCGAACCCGATACGCACCGGCTCCTCGCCGCGGGCAGACCGCAGCAACGGCGGCGCCAGCTGAAGTGCGCCCGCCGCTGCACCAGCCGTGATCAGGGCGCGACGGCTCGCGCAAACGTCCGCCCAAGCGCGCACATCGCTGTCATTGGACGACATCGGATTCCCCCATTGCTCCTCTCCCTTGCCTATGATTCGCTTCCGATTCGGCGACGCTTACTGCGTTTATGGCAGGGTCTCTTCGGGCAGATGAACGACGGTGGCATGTTGATGTGTGAAGCATGCGCGGGAGCCGAGACTGCCAGCGCTAATGCGGTAGTCAGTATTCAGCAAATATTGTGTTGGCGCGGCACATTCTCCACGATTGAAGCCGCTGCAGTTTCGGCGTAAAAGAAGCGGGACTCGAAAACGAATGCGCGGGTGCTGGTCACACTCCGATGCCACGCTTGCAATGCAAAGGGAGCGCAAGATGAATCAAGATCAAACGTCGCGGCGACGGTTTCTGAAGATCGGCAGCGCTACGCTCGCCGTGATACCGCTCGTTGTTGCTTCAGGCAGTGCGGGTGCGGCAACGAATGCCGCCATGCGCACCGCTCTGAAATACCAGGACAAGCCCGAAGGGGACAAGAGTTGCTCCAGTTGCTTGCAGTTCGTGCCCGGT